>CALBOV010000381.1 GCA_937896565.1 uncultured Salinisphaerales bacterium | reverse complement strand
TCCTGATCAACGATCACGTGTGGCTGCGCTGGTTTCCGCATGTGCACAAGCCCTTCGATCAGATCGAATCGTCCCACCACCGGGTGATCATCGCCGGGTTCGGTCGCTTCGGGCAGATCATCGGCCGCGTGCTGCGAGCCCGCGGCATTCCGTTCACCGCGCTGGAGCTGGATTCCGATCAGGTGGATTTCGTCCGCCGCTTCGGCAATCGCACCTATTACGGTGATGCCTCGCGCCCCGAACTGCTGCGCGCCGCCGGTGTCGAGCATGCCGACCTGTTCGTGCTGGCGGTGCAGGACGAAGTCGCATCGCTGCGCATTGCCCGGGCGGTCAAGGAGATGGCGCCGGGCATCCGCATTGTTGCCCGCGCCCGAAATCGCCGCCATGCCTACAAGCTCATGGAACTGGGCATTCGCGATGTCGTTCGTGACACCTTCGATTCGAGTCTGCGCGCCGCGGGCAGCGTGCTGCGGGGGCTGGGGTTGTCCGATGCCCAGGTGCGTTTCACCACCGAGACCTTCGCCGCCAAGGATGAGGAGCGCCTGTTCGAGGCGTTCGGGTCTCATGACGATCTCGACAAGATGATCGAAATGGCCCATCGCTCGGCGAGCGAGCTGGAACAGCTGTTCGCCGACGAGCAGCCGAAGGACTCCAAACCGTCCTGAGGATGCCCCCGGCGACGCGCACGGTCGTCCCGGGCTGATTCGTCCCGCCGAGTCGCGCCCGCAGGGAACGGCTACAATCCCGCGCCATGGCAACCGTACTGCAAGACTTTCTCAACCTGCTCGATCTCGAGTACCTGGAAGACAATCTGTTTCGGGGTGAATCCCGCGATCTGGGCGGCCGCAGCGTGTTCGGCGGACAGGTGCTGGGTCAGGCGCTCGTCGCGGCCACCCGCACGGTGAACGCCGATCGCCCCCCGAATTCGCTGCACGCGTACTTTCTGCGACCGGGCGACATGGAAGCGCCGATCGTCTACGACGTGGAGCGCTCGCGCGACGGCGGCTCGTTCAGCTGGCGCCGGGTCAAGGCAATCCAGCACGGTCAGCAGATCTTCTCGATGATGGCGTCGTTTCACATCGATGAGCCGGGTTTCGAGCATCAGGCGACCATGCCCGATGTGCCACCACCCGAGGAGCTGGTGGATCAGCAGACGCTCGCGAAGGAGTGGGTCAAGAGCGCGACGTCGAGGCATCAGACGTTCCTGACCAGGGCGAGTGCCTTCGAATTTCGTCCGGTGAATCCGACCAACCCGTTGCAGCCGGAGCCGCGGCCGCCATCCGGGTCGGTCTGGTTCAAGGCCTCCGGTGTGTTGCCGGACGATCCCATGCTGCATCGCTGCGTGCTGGCCTACGCCAGCGACTACAACCTGCTCGGGACCAGCACACGGCCGCACGGACGCAACTTTCTTCAGCCCGACATGATCGTCGCGAGCCTGGATCACGCACTGTGGTTCCATCGCCCGCTGCGGGCCGATGACTGGTTGCTGTACCACCTGGACAGCCCCAGTGCCCAGGGTGCGCGCGGGATCGCGCGCGGGCTGATCTTCAACCGCGCCGGAACGCTGGTGGCTAGCGTGGCGCAGGAAGGTCTGATCCGGGATACAAGGCTGTCAACCTCGTCCACAGCGTGACGGGATCGCCGGCGATGCGAATCCGCTTGCGTGGCGACGTCGGTCCCTGGACGACGGTGACGTCGCGCGGTGCCACGTCCAGCGTCCGTGCGATCAACGCACAGACGGCGCGGTTGGCTCGGCCTCGCTCCGGTGCGGCCGCGACCCGCAGCTTGAGCTGATCCTCCATCCAGCCGTCGATCCGGTCTCTTGACGCCCCGGCATTCACCTTGACCCAGATTTCCAGCGAGTTGTCCGATGTCATGTTCCGCCCGACTTCTGATCCAGTGCGCCGACCAGCCCGGCATCGTCGCCGCGGTCACGCGATTTCTGTACGAACACGACGCCAACGTCACCCATCTGGACCAGCACTCCACCGAGATGACCGGTGGCCTGTTCTACATGCGCGTCGAGTTCCAGCTGCCGGATCTGGAGCCGCCTGACGCGACGCTGCGGGCCGCGTTCGCCGCGCAGGTCGGCGATCCCTTCGACATGCGCTGGTCCATGGTCGACGCCGGCGTGAAGAAACGCATGGTGATCTTCGCATCGCGGACCGAGCATACGTTGCAGGAGTTGTTGTGGCGGCATGCGCGGGGCGATCTTGCGGCCGAGATCACCGCGGTGGTGTCCAATCATGCATCCACCGCCGTCCATGCCGAACGTTTCGGCGTGCCGTTCCGCCACATCCCCGTGACCCCCGAAACCCGGGCGGATGCCGAACAGGCCGCGCTGGATGTCATCGGCGAACAGACCGACCTGATCGTGCTGGCCCGCTACATGCAGATTCTGTCGCCGGGGTTCGTCGCCCGGTTTCCGCAACGGATCATCAACATTCATCACAGCTTTCTGCCCGCGTTCGTCGGGGCCGACCCCTACCGGCAAGCCTACGAGCGTGGCGTGAAGCTGATCGGTGCCACCGCTCATTACGTGACGTCGGAACTGGATCAGGGGCCGATCATCGAGCAGGACGTGGCGCGCGTCACCCATCGCGACGATGTTCACGCCCTGCGGGCGATGGGCCGGGACATCGAGCGTCGCGTGCTCGCCCGCGCCGTGCACTGGCACCTGGAGGACCGGGTCATCGTGTCCGGGGCGCGGACGGTGGTGTTTCGCTAGCCATTGACTCACCGCGTTGTTCGCAACGTGGTGTCGAGTAACCGCCGCGTATTGGCGTCCAAGCATCGAACGTCCGTTCAACGCAGTCGGCCCGACCGATACGGCGTTCGTGACGGGGCCGACGAGCGTGGATGCACATTGACCTGCGTCGGGACGAGGGTCTTCAGGCCGGCAGGGCACAATCCGGGTCACGCGATGGCGCGCGACGAGTCTCCCAACGGCTGTGCTGGGGATTCCCGAAACCCGCCCGGCTCAGGGAACGTGAGGTCCGGGCTTGTTGGTCCAGATGGCATAGTCGGCGGTCATCCTGACGGCGTCCGCCAGCGTCTCGCTGCCGACCTCGATCTCCAGCGTCCAGCGTGCGCGACCGGCCTGTTCCAGTGCCAGCAGAACATCGGTGCGCGCCGTCAGGCTGCACTTGCAGCGGGCGAGCAACGGGCCGTGGACCGGTTGGCGGAACCGGGTGCGCGCATCGAACACGGCGCACTGTGTCTCGGCGCTGAACTCGAATGCCACCCGCTGGGTCAGCAGCCAGCCGGTGAGCAGGCCCAATCCATTCAGACTCCCCGCGAATGCCGTCCCCTTGTCGTTCTGATTCCGGTCCAGTGGCGCGCTGAGCCGCGCCTCGCCCAGCGTCAGGGCGACGCACTCCACGCCCACCGCCTCCAGCGCCGGCATGGTCGCGCACATCTTCTCAAGCAACGCGATTGTTCGGGTTTGAGCATCCATTGGACGAGTTTAACCATTCACGGCATCGCGGCGGCGTCACGCTTTCGTGGCGGACCGGGGCAATGTGCATCCGAACCCGGAATCGCCGCGAATGGATGGACGCGACCCAGCGGGCACGTGACATATCAGTTATAGCTGGTAGGGTAAAAATTCCCACGGGAGGGGTTTTTCCCAACCATCGATGCTTGGGCAACTGGGGTACGACGGAGTCATTCGGCACGGGCGGGGCGTGTCGATCCAACGGAAATCCATTGATGGATGAACAGGAGTAGTCACATGCCACATATGCGAAATCGGATGCGTTTCGCCAGAGGACTGGCGATCGCGGGAGTCGGATTGCTGTTACCGCTGGGTACGGCGATGGCCACGGATTACGTGGTCGATACCGAGGCAGATACGGTTGATGACACCGATGGTCTGATCTCGTTGCGGGAGGCCGTCATGGCGGCCAACAGCAACGCGGCCGTTGGTGACGCCCCGGCGGGCGAGGCCGACGGAGACACCATCAGCTTCGATCCCGGTACGGTGCTGGGCGGGGGCCTGTCGGCCATCACCCTCGATACACCAATTTCGATCACTGATGACGTTGTCATCGACGGCGACGTGGATCCCACCGGTCTGGTGCCGACCCCGCTTGAGGTCAGCGGCGGCAATCTGACGCAACTCTTCGTCGTCGACACGTCGACCTCCGAAGGTGATGTGTCCGCGGTGACGTTCACCAACCTCGTGCTGACAGCGGGGCTGGCCGAGTCCGGCGCGGCGCTTCAGGTTGCGGCCAGTGCCGATGTCACGCTGACCGATGTCGACGTCACCAACAGCGAGTCCACTGGCGACAACGCCGGCATGGGCGGCGCCGTGTTCAGCGACGGCACGCTGACCATCACCAACGGCACGTTCTCCGGCAATGCCGCGACGGGAGACTCGGGTAGTGGCGGTGCGCTGTTGTCCAACGGCACGCTGACCGTCACCGGCGCCACGTTCGATGGCAATACCGCGAACCGCGCTGGCGGGGCGGTGGAACTGGGCGCCAGTTCGACGAGCAGTTTCACCGACGTCACGTTCTCCAATAATTCGCATGTCACGCCCAACCCGGGCAACGGCGGCGCCCTGCATATCTCCGGCGCTGGTTCCGCGACATTCAGCGGCGGTGTCTACAGTGACAACACCGCCGGCAGCGAGGGCGGTGCGCTTTGGAACAGCTCCGGCATGATGACCATCACCGGCGCGGCCAGCTTCACTGGCAACGAAGCGCTGGGCGCGGACGCTGACAATGGCGGAGGCGCGCTGTTCAACAACGGCGGCACGCTGAGTGTCGATGGCGCGACCCTGGACGGAAATGCCGCATCCGGCATGGCCGGTTCCGGTGGCGCCATCTTCAACAACGGTGGTTCGCTGACCGTGGCCAACGCGACGATCAGTGCCAATACCGCGATGCGCGCCGGCGGCGGCATCGAGGACAATGCCGCTGACACGGCGACCACGGTCATCATTCAGGCCACCGATTTCACCGGCAATTCCGTCTCCGGCATCGATGACAACGGGACGATCAGCGCGGGCAATGGCGGCGCCGTGCACATCACCGGCAACGGTACGTTCACCGCGACCGGCGGCACCGTGTCCGGCAACACGGCCTTCGCGGAAGGTGGCGGTTTCTGGAACGGTTCCGGGCAGATGACGCTGATCGGAGTCAGCTTTGACGCCAATGCCGCGAACGGTGACGAGGCCGACAATGGTGGTGGCGCGCTGTTCAACCAGGGCGGTGTCATCGCCATCGATTCGCAGACCGCGATCACCAACAACACCGCGCTGGGCGCGGCCGGTTCCGGCGGTGGCATCTTCAACAACGACGGTCGCGTGATCGTCGTGGGTGCGACCATCACCGGCAACCTGGCCAATCGCGCCGGTGGCGGTATCGAGGACAAGATTGCTTCCTCGACCCCGTCAGCCCAGGCACCGTCCATCTCGCTGACCAATGTCACGCTGGATGGCAACGGAGCCGGTACCGATGCCGACGGCGTGCCGACGGAGGATGCCGCGCCCGGGAACGGCGGTGGTCTGCATATCACCGGGGCCGGATACGTGCTGGTCAACGGCGGCACGGTGTCCGGCAACTTCGCCGCGCGCGAGGGTGGTGGTCTCTGGAACAATGCCGCGCCGAGCACCCTCGGTGTGTCGGGTACCACCTTTGACGGCAACCTGGCGCTGGGCAGCGATGCCGAGATGCCGGTCGGCGGCGGCGCGCTGTTCAACAAGGGCGGTGTCATGACCGTGGCCAATGCCATGATCATCAACAACGGTGCGTCCGGTGAAACCGGCGGATCCGGTGGCGGCATCCTCAACAGCGGGGGGCAGCTTTCGGTGTCCGATACGACATTTTCGGGCAACACGGCCGTGCGGGCCGGTGGCGCGATCGAGGACAACTCGAACAGTGGTTCGACGGCTGTCGATCTGCTCAATGTCACGCTGGACGCGAACGTGGCGGGGCCCACGCCGGGTAATGGTGGTGGCCTGCACGTGACCGGAACCGGCAGCACCGTCACCATCGACCGTTCGCTGGTGTCGAACAACACGGCCGCCAACGAAGGTGGTGGTCTGTGGAATTTCAACACCTCGACCATGAACGTCTACAACTCGACGGTCTTCGGCAATGCCGCGACTGCGACCCATGGCGGCGGGGTGTTCGGACAGCCGGCGTCGGTCACGAATCTGATCAACGTGACGGTTGCCGCGAACTCGGCCGGTGACAGTGGTGGTGGCGTGTTCGTGTCGGAGACCGCCAGCACCAGCGCGACCAACACGCTGATCGGCGACAACACGGCGGTGACCGCCGGCCCCGACGTGTTCGGCACGTTGGGTGGCGGCGGGTACAACCTGATCGAGGACGACAGCGACGCCACGCTCAGTGGGTCGGCAAACGTCGTCGGTGAGGACCCGCTGCTCGACGCCGAAGGGCTCCAGGCCAACGGTGGCGCGACGATGACGGTCGCATTGCAGGTTGGCAGCCCGGCCGTCGACGCGGCGTTCAACAGCGTCTGTGGCGGACCCGAGATCGGCAACCTCGACCAGCGTGGTGTCCCCGACATCCGCCCGTTCGATGGCGATAACGACGGGTCCGCGGACTGTGACATCGGTGCCTACGAGTTGAGTAACGCGCCGATCATGTCGGTGACGGCGACAGCGCTCACCAACGCCACGGTCGCGCCAGATGCCACCGGTGTTGTTGCGCTGGGTTACACCCTGAGCAACGAGTCGGACGAGTCCGTGACCTACACGGGTTTCTCGGGCTCGCTCGGCGGTACCGGCGATTTCGATGACGTGGCCCGTGCCGCGATCATTCTCGATGCCAACGCCAATGGCGAATTCGACGATGGCGAGACCGAGATCGCGGGCATGATCAGCTTCAACGACGCTGCCGGCACCTTCACCGCGACCTTCGACGCGGGACGGTCGCTGGATCCGGCCACATCGGAGAGTCTGATCGTTGCGGTTGATTTCGGTACGACGACCGCGTCCGCCTTCGGACTGCAGATGGTCGCCGGTGGTGGCCTCATGCTGGTCGGATTGGCCGGTGCCGCTGGTTTGTCACGGCGCAAGCTGGCACTGCTCGCGGTGGTCGCCGCGGTGGCCTCGCTGACCGCCTGCGGCAACAGCTCGTCAAGCTTCACGAGTGATGACGATCCGGCCACGGTGACCTTCCGCGTCACGCTGACGGCCGTGGTGGCCACCGGTGATGACAGCGGCAGCGCCGCCGAGGTTGCCGGACTGCCTCTGGCCGGTCCGTTGATCACCATCGACAACAACTGACGCCGGGCGTCAGCCAGCAAAAAGCCGGGGTCCGATCGGGCCCCGGCTTTTTTTGTGTCCCGAAGCGTGTCGGGTTCAGCCGGCGGTATCGTCGGCCTGGATCAGATCATCGCGCGCCTGCGACGCATCATTGAACTTGTAGCCCTGAATCACGAAGCTGCGGCCCGCGGTGCGATCCGCCGCGGCGACCAGGTCCGAGTCGGCATCATCAGCGGGCTGGATGTCCACACGCAGCAGCTTGTCATCGCCGGCTTCGGCCGTCTCCAGGGTGATGGTGCTGCCGTCATCAAGCGTGAACAGCAGCTTCGACCAGCCGTCCGCGGGTGTCTCTGCATCGGCTGGCAGCACGTCCTCAAGCCGAAGGTTCTGCAATACGCGGCCGACACGGGCCACGCTCGCGCCCTTTTCCGACTCGGAGGCATCCAGCCCGTCGAGCGTCAGATCGCCGGCCTCGGCGGAACGACTCAGCGAGTAGGGTTCGCCATCCACGGGCATCGCCTGCACGGACACGATGTCCTCCGGCGGCACGTTGATCAGGTCGGTCTCCAGCCACTGCGTGACATCCGCACTGGCAACCAGCACCCGATCGGCCAGCGCGCTGGTGTCACCGCCGACCAGACGAACATAAGTGCCGCGGGGCTGGCCGGCGTTCTTGCCGAGCAGGATGCCGACCAGCTGCTCGTCACCGGCCCAGATCAGTATCTGCTTGTTCGCGGTCTCGCCCGTGCCGTGGTCCTGGACGCCCAGTCGCTCGTAAAGCGTCGGATTGCTGGTCTTTTCCTCCAGCGTCGACGCCTCCGACAGATTGATCAGCAGTTCGCGGATGTCAGCGACATCGGCCGGATAGTCGCGTTCACCGACCATCCAGCGTTCCTGCTCACGCACCAGGGTGACTGTCTGGTCGCTGTCGCCCTGTATGCGGATGCGGGTGATGTCGTTGAGGCGCTCGTTGAGCGGCGGCATCAGCAACTCGCCGCTGCTCACCTCGCCGGGATGGCGGTCGCCCAGCGTGATCGCGGCCAGGATCAGAATCGCGGCCAGCGCCAGGCCGGCGAAGAAGGTTTGCGGTTTCATGCGGCTCTCCTGTGGGCGCGACGCCAGCCGATGACCAGCGCCCCGAGGGCGAGCAACAGCGGCACGAGGCCGATGTTGATGAATTTCAGCGTGGTGCCAAGGCGCTCGATGTCCTTGTTCAGCTCGTGCTGGACGTCGCGCAACTGCCGGCGGATGCGAACTTTCTCCTCGCGGAACTGCTCGATTGCCTCCTGCTGCTCGGGCGTGAGAATGAAGGTGTCGCCTTCACCGCCCTGGCTTTGCAGCTCGGTGATCTTGCGTTCGGTCTCGCTTAGCGCGGCCTGAAGCTCCCGTTCGGTTTCCAGGTAGCGACCCTCGGCCTGGCGCTTGAGCTGTTCGACGACCTCGAAGGGGCGCGAGAAGCTGGCGCGGGCGCGAATGCCGATCAGATCGGAGGAGCCGAGCAGATTGTCCACGGCATTGACCACCAGATCGCCGTTGCTGGCAAACGGGGAGGCCATGGTCTGGCCGAAGAAGTTCTGCACCTGAACCCAGAGGTTGTCGCGCAGCAGATCGGTATCGGCAACCACCACCAGATTGATCGGCTGGTCCGATTCCGTCAGGTGGTCCGGGTTCTCCATGTTCTCCGGGGGCGTGTCGCCATAGGCGGACGGCGCCTTGCCGCGCACGCGGACGGCCACCGCGTAGCGCTCACCGGTCGGTGAAAAGCCGCGCCTCAGGTCGTTCGGGTTCATGCCCGGCTGAATGCGGAATGAAGGGATCAACGCGGCCTCGGTGCTGGACTGCATGATCGGCGTGATCTCCAGCGTCGTGTCGTCCGCGGCCTGCAACGCGCCGGCATAGCCGAGGTTGATCGCGTCCAGGCCCTGGGTGACCACGTCGTCCTGGCTTAGTGCGTCACCGCCCAGGCCGATCAGGCCCAGGTGATAGGACGGCGCGCCGGCGCGCGTTTGCACCGCCAGTGCATTGGTGCCGTCGGCGACGACCTGCTGCGGATCCATGCTGACGCCCCAGGGGCCCAGCAGGCTGGCCAGATCCGAGGAGGTTGGCTTGGGATCGTCGGCCATGCCCATGGAACTCTGGGCCGCCGTCTCGGCGAATGGATCGACGAAGATCAGCGCGCCACCGCCGCCGAGCACGAACTGGTCGATGCTGTATTGCAGTGCTTCGGACAGCCCGGCCGGGTGCACGATCATCAGCGACTCGACGTCGTCGGGAATCGTCTCGGCATCGGGCTGGATTTCCTGAACGTCGAAGAACTGCCGCAGCTGATCCAGGATCAGCCATTCCCGCGCCGGTTGCATGGACTGCGGATCGAACCCGCCGCCCATGTCCAGGCCGCTGATCAGGCCCAGCGTCGGCTTGAACTGCCGGGAGAGCTGGTAGATCAGCTTGGCCAGGTCGTATTCCAGCAGGGATTCCTGATTGAGCTGGAAGAACGGAATCGTCTGCACGTCGTCCACCGCGTTCGTGCCGGCCAGCCCGAAGTAAAGCGTTTCGCCGGCTTCCAGCGGCACGCCCTGCAGCCCGAACTCGGCGGCGCGATCCTCGGCCTCCGAGAAGGGCTCGGGATTGATTTCGGTCAGCCGCACCTTGTCGCCGCCGACATCCTCCATGGCGCGCAGCATCTCGCGCACGCGTGCCGCGTAGGTGCTGATCGACGGCACGTCGCTGGCCGCTTCGCGCGAGTAGAAGAAGTACAGATTGATGGGTTCGTCCAGGTCGCGAAGAATGTTCTTCGCACCGTCGGACAACGTGTAGAGCCTGTTTTCGGTGAGGTCGACACGGGCTCCGGAGAGCAGCGTGTTGGCCAGGGCGATGACCGCCAGCGCGATCACCGCGACCAGCGCCAGACCCCACCGTGAGAAGCGTTTGGTCCGGTTCATGTTATTCCGCTTTCTTGAGGTCGATCAGCATCGCGCCGGCAACGAGCCAGGCGGCGATGACAACGAGGAAGTAGACGAGATCATTGGCGGCCAGCACGCCCTTGCTGATCGCCTGGAAATGCGACAGGAAGGACAGCGAGGACACCAGCTCGACCAGGCCGACCGGTGCCCAGCCGGAGAAGGCATCGAGCACCAGCGGGAAGCCGGCCAGCGTGAAGGCCAGGCAGACCACCAGGGTCGCGACGAAGGCGATCACCTGATTCTTGGTCAGCGCCGAGATGCAGGCACCCACCGACAGGTAGGCGCCGGCCATCAGCCAGCTGCCGATGTAGCTGGCGATGATCACGCCGTGATCCGGGTCGCCGAGATAGGCGACGGTGATCCACATCGGCACGGTCAGCGCCAATGCAATCCCGAGAAACACCCAGGCGGCGAGAAACTTGCCCAGGACCGCCTGCCACATGGTCACCGGCAGCGTCAGCAACAGCTCGATGGTGCCGGACTTGCGCTCCTCGGCCCACAGCCGCATTGCGATGGCCGGCACCAGCAGCAGGTAAAGCCAGGGGTGGAAGCCGAAGAAGGGCTGCAGATCGGCCTGCCCGCGTTCGTAGAAGTTACCGAGATAAAACGTGAACACGCCGGTCAGCGCGAGGTAGATGACGATGAACACGACGGCCAGCGGTGTGGCGAAGTAGGCGGCCAGTTCACGCTGGAACAAGGTCTTGACCTGGTGCATCACGCGGCCTCCGTCAGCGAGCGGAACACGTCGTCGAGGCGGCCGGGTTCCTGGAAGATCGAATGGGTTTGCCAGCCGCGCTCGCGTGCCAGCTGGTTCACCGGTTCGATCAGGCTGGCGCCGGGTGTCGGGAATACCGTGACGCTGTGTGGGCCGGTTTCCACCGACGCCGCGCCGTCCAGCGCGCGCAGCGCCTCGGCGGCGTCATCAACGGCGTCGAGCTGCACCGTCACCGCCTGGTGGTAACGGGATTTCGCGCTCAGCTGCTCGGGCGTCCCGTCGAACAGCGCGTGACCCTTGGCGATCAGCATCGCTCGCGTACACACGGCCGGGACTTCTTCGAGGATATGCGTGGAGACGACGATGACCTTGTCCTTGGCCATGCTCCGGATCAGCTTGCGCACCTCGTGCTTCTGGTTCGGGTCCAGGCCGTCCGTGGGCTCGTCGAGAATCAGCACCTTCGGGTCATGGAGGATGGCCTGCGCCAACCCCACCCGACGCTTGTAGCCCTTGGACAGCGCTTCGATCGGCCGGTGGACGACGGCTTGCAGCTGAATGCTGTCGATCACCGTGTCGATGCGTTGCTGGATCTCCCCGGCCGGAATCTCGCGAATCCGGGCGATGAAGCGGAGGAACTGCTCCACGGTCATGTCGCCGTAGGCCGGAGCGCCTTCGGGCAGATAGCCCAGTTCGCGCTTGGCCGCCACGGGGTCGGTCTGGATATCGTGCCCGCAGATGGTCGCGGTACCGGAGGAGGGGGTCAGAAACCCCGTGATCATCTTCATCGTGGTCGATTTGCCGGCGCCGTTCGGACCGAGAAAGCCCAGGACTTCTCCCGGCGCAACCTCGAACGACAGCCCATCGACCGCAACCAGCGCACCGAAGCGCCGGCTCAGTGACTGAACTTTCAGCATCCCTGTCTCGCTCTTCTTGATGTTCGAAACAACCCCGCACGCCCGCTCGGTAGCGCGGCGTGTCATCGCACCGTCGTCCGACGGGATCGCGATGTCGCGCAGATGGGGCCCAGCTGTGGATTTTCAAGCCGGCCGAAAGTTCCGTGCCGGTTCCGACCGGGTAGGTCGCTGGTTGACCGGCTGCGATATTCTAGGCGCCATTCATATAGCTAGATGTAGGAGACTCCATGGCCGAATCCAACGGTTCCCTGGCGGGCAAGACCCTGTTCATTTCCGGTGCGTCCCGCGGGATCGGACTGGCGATCGCGCTGCGCGCCGCGAAGGACGGCGCCAATGTCGCCATCGCCGCGAAGACTGATCAGCCCCATCCGAAGCTGCCGGGGACGATTCATACGGCCGCCAAGGACATCGAGGCGGCGGGCGGCAAGGCGCTGCCGGTGGTCTGCGACATTCGCGACGAGGCGGCGGTGCAGGCGGCCGTGGACAAGACGGTGGAGACCTTCGGCGGCATCGACATCTGCGTGAACAACGCCAGTGCGATCATGCTCACCGGCACGCTGGACACGCCGCTGAAGCGCTACGACCTGATGCACCAGGTCAACGGTCGCGGTACCTACCTGGTCAGCCGTACCTGCATCCCGCATCTGAAGAAGGCCGACAATCCGCATGTGCTGAACCTGTCGCCGCCGCTGGACATGAACCCCAAGTGGTTCGCGCCGCACCCGGCTTATTCCATGGCCAAGTACATGATGAGCATCTACGCCATGGCGATGGCCGAGGAGTTCAAGCGCGACGGCATTGCGTTCAATACGCTGTGGCCGCGCACCACAATCGCAACCGCCGCCGTGGCCAACCTGCTGGGTGGCGACTCGCTGGTGGCGATGAGCCGCACCCCGGAGATCATGGGCGATGCCGCGCACGCGATCCTGACCAGGCCCGCCCGCGAGTTCACCGGACAGCACTGCATGGACGACCTCGTGCTCTACGAGGCCGGCGTGCGGGACTTCAGCGGCTACCAGGTCGATCCGGCCGCCACCCGGCTTGCGCCGGACCTGTTCGTGCCCGACAGCCTGCCGCCGCCGGCGGACCTGGCGGCGCTGACTGGAAACTGAGTCCGGGTCGCCGTGTCCAGCCCCTACATCACGCCGGAGGGCCATGCCCGCCTGCGCGAGGAACTGGATCATTTGTGGCGTCGGCGCCGCCCCGAGGTCGTGCGTGCGCTGTCGGCTGCCGCGGCGGAGGGTGACCGCTCCGAGAATGCCGAGTACATCTACCGCAAGAAGGAGCTGCGGGAGATCGACCGGCGGGTGCGCTACCTGACCAAGCGCCTGGAGGCGCTGAAGGTCGTGGACCGGTTGCCGGATGATCCGGATCGCGTGTTCTTCGGCGCCTGGGTCACGGTTGCAGACGAGGCGGCCGAGGAACGCACCTACCGGGTCGTGGGCGCCGACGAGGTGGAGACGGGGCGCGGCTGGATCAGCGCGGATTCGCCGATGGCCCGGGCCGTGCGGGGAAAATCGGTGGGTGACATCTGCATCGTGCACCTGCCGACGGGGCCGGCGGAGATCGAGATCGTGGAGGTGCGCTACACCGACCCGGCGGACCGGGACGGGAAATTCGTCGAGGCCGTCCGGTCGTAAGCAAACAGATTCAGGGGGAGAGCATTCCATGTCCAAAGCCCAGCGTTACCTGCCGGTGCTGCTGTCGGTCTACATCGCGTTCGTGTTCGTGCAGTCCTTGTTCTTCAAGTTCATCGACGCGCCGGAAACCCAGTTGATCTTCGGCACGCTGGATGCCTGGGCCGCCGGTCTGATCGGTGTCGAGGGGCTGTTCAATCCGGGCGGCATCTTCTCCGCCAAGGTGATCGGGTCGGCGGAACTGGTGGCCGCCGTGTTGCTGCTCGCGGGCCTGGTCGTGCCGGCCTGGCGCATCCTCAATCCATTCGGCGCGCTGCTGGCCTTCTGCATCATCAGCGGTGCGATCTTCTTTCACCTGTTCACGCCGCTGGGCATCGTCGTCGGCAACGAAACCGTGCCGGGTGTGGACACCACCGGAACCGCGACCGACGGCGGCCTGCTGTTCTTCATGGCCGTGGGCGTGTGGATCGCGTCGGTGATCCTGATCGGCTTGCAGCGTGACCGGCTGCTGGGGCTGATTGGCAAGGCCTGACCTCCACCGGTCAGGTCTTCTTCAAAACAGCCGCATCTGCTCCACCGGCGGACGGAACTGGTTGCAATCCAGCCCGCCGCGGCGCTCGCGGTTCAGTCCGTGCCGGCGGCGTGCCAGTTCGAAGCGTTTGGCGAGCAGTTCCGCGAACGGTCCGGCGCCGGTCTGCCGCCGGCCGAAGCTCGCGTCGTAGGATGCGCCGCCATGCATCTGGCGCATGATCGACAGCACGTGTTCGGCGCGATCGGGGCGGTGGGTTCGGAGCCATTCCTCGAACAGCGGAGCGACTTCCCGTGGCAGCCGCAGCAGCACGTAGCCCGCCTCGGTGGCTCCGGCCTCGGCGCAACGTTCCAGCACGGTTTCGATGTGATGATCGGTGAGCGCCGGGATCACCGGCGCCACCAGCACGCCGGTGGGCACGCCGCGCTGGGTCAGCGCCTGGATGACCCGGACACGCCGGGCCGGATCGGCCGCGCGTGGTTCCAGCGTGCGCTTGAGCGAGCGATCCAGCGTGGGGACGCTCATCATCACGTGCACAAGTTTGCGGGCGGCCAGCGCCTCGAGCAGGTCCAGGTCGCGGAGGATCAGTGTGCCCTTGGTGACGATGGTCACTGGGTGCCGGCATTCCAGCAGCGTTTCCAGAATCTGCCGGGTGACCCGGAACCGCTTCTCGATGGGCTGATACGGATCGGTGTTCGTGCCCAGCCCGATCGGCTTGCAGATGTACTTCGGGTGGCTCAGTTCCTGGCGCAGCAGCTCCGCCGTTCTTGGCTTGTAGAACAGCCGTGATTCGAAATCCAGGCCGGGGGACAGGTCAAGATAGGCGTGCGTGGGTCGCGCGAAACAGTAGATGCAGCCGTGTTCGCAGCCGCGATAGGGATTGATGGACTGGTCGAACGGCACGTCCGGCGACTGGTTGTGCGTGATGATCGACCTGGACTGATCGGCCTGCACGACCGTGGTCACGCGTTCGATGACATCGTCCTGCCACCAGCCGTCGTCCTCGGCGTGGGTGGTCGCCTGCCGGTAACGGCTTTCGCGATTGGACAGGGCGCCGCGGCCCTTGTGGGCGACTGGGTTCATTTGATGACTGTATAAATAAACAGTATCGTTGGGAATCCCACAGCAGGTCTTGCCCGATGAACGGCGTGTGATGGAGGGAAGGAGATCAAGGCAATTCTTCTTCTTTGCCGCCAGCAATGGCGTTTCAATTCCCTCAGACCTGCGGCTAGGAGGATACGTAGGCCGCTTTCCTTTTGGCGTACACCGACTTGTACTGCCCTAGGCCGTGAAGAGATTTACAGTCAACCCCAACGAGCTGCACATCGCGATCATCGCTTCATATGAGGGTGTGCTGAATCCGTTCAGTCATCAACCAATGGGTGCCCAGCAGTAAGGTCTGTTCAGCGTGTGACCACCGAGTCGACGAGCTGTCGTAGTCGGTGCGCCAATGGGCCTGTCAGGTCTGCCAGGCAGGGTACGGCCGCTGCATCAATGCCGCTTGAAACGTCCGAAACATCTGTTCAGACGGGATGCAAGAAGCATGAACAAGAGGGTCAGTACGGGCATTCCACCCGAACCACCTTCACCCCCATTGCTTGAGCCGCCTTGTCCACCTCCCGTATCGCCACCACTGCCCCCAGAGCCCGTGGAGCCTCCACCGGTGTCACCCCCTGTATCAGAGCCGCTGCCGGGCTCATCGACGGTCTCTGGCGCTGTTGTCACCGTGAACGTCGCCGAGCTGTTTCCGACTGTCAGCGTGGAGGAGCGAGCCTGCTCGTGTTCATCTGCGCTGAGTATGCGAAGGGTTATTGTGTCACCCTCACTGAGCATGGCAGGCGCCGTCCCAAATGAGCCACCATTGACCCGGTACTGTCCCTCGCCAGCGATCGAGACCGGAACGTCGACGTCAATGCCAGAGATGGATATCTGGTTGGAGGTGTACTCCGAGCCCAGTTCGGCGTCAGTGACGGGATCGAAGGCGAACGCGTCCGGGGTACCGTCTCCCCGGTTGGCCGCTACTGTGAACTCGAACATGCGGCCATGGCCACTGCTTGATATCAAGTGCGCACTGAAGTGTTCTCTGCCAAATCCAGCCGCGATGCTGTCGGACAGCACCAAGGTCGTGGCTGCTTCCTCACCGGGAGTGCCGGGTGCGGTTGCTGTGAGGGTGATTGTGTCTCCATTGCCGACCCAGGCAGAGACACCTGAGTCCTCGCCTCCGTTGACGCTCATTGTGCCATTGAGAACGGCGGCGATAAGACGAACGTCCTGACCAAGGCCTTGCACTGTCAGAGCCTCAGATTGGACTGCGGAGAAGGCGGGGCCAATGCCAGGAGCAGGGGTCAACATGCCACGGTCTGGCTCCATATCGATCTCAGGATCGTATCGTAGGATGCAGAGTCCACTTTCCCGCGTGCCGGATGGACGCTCTGTCTCTGGAGCGCTACCAGCGAAGAATCTCAGTACACGCCCCTGGTGGTCCATGCGCTGCATGATCACCGCGTTCACAACACTGACTTTGCACACGCGCCCACGGGATTGACCTGAGGCATCGTTCTCACCGTCTTCGACGTGTACATCCATGAAACCGTCGCCTTTGAAGTTCGCGTCCAATCCCCGCCCGTTAGGCATCGACTTGTAGAAACCGTCGGGCGCCTGCCACAGGATGGAGTTGTCAGCAAATACGGCAGCGTGCTGAAACGGCAAGGGCGCATCGGTCACCATCTCGCCCTGGTCACCGAAGCTCACATCGAGCTGCCCAAGGGAGTCGTATGCGAAAAGACGCCCTGTTCCGAGGCTCTCCTGTTCTTCGATCATGTAGAACAAGCCGCCTCCGGGTCTGGCAATGATCCGGCGATCATGTCGTGCGGTGCTCGGTCCGTGGAATTCCGAAACTGGAGGGGGGGGTGAAAAATATCCAGCTTCGCCCCATGAGGTATCGACCTCGCCGGCGTGGGTGAACGCGACGATCTGGAGATCCCCATCGCTAGCGTTGCTCTTGTCCTCTGCATTGATGAAGGACACCACAATGCGTTTGTTGTCGACAATCAAGGCTCGCCCACTGTGCAAGTGCCTACGATCTTCAGCGACCAAGAATGAGCTAATTTCGACGAGATCCGGCGTGTACACCTGAACGTAAAAACTGCCGTATCCATTGAAGATATCGCCATCTTCTGATGGCTCAAAAGGGCCTGTCAGCGTGAAGACGATCATTCCATCCTGGAAAGTGGCGCCGGCCCCAGAGTCCTCCGAGTCGATGATGGGGGTCTGTGAGCGGCGCAAGACCTCGCCATCTGGTCCAACGTAGGCGGGATATAGCCGATCGTCGCCCCGCACATTGGTTAACATGACGCCCTGATAGGCCGACGGACCGTATGGACGCACCGGGTGCCCCCGGCCTTCTTCCAAAACAACATGCCCATTCAACGAAACCGCGGCGTTGGCGCCTCCACTGTGTGAGCCATGGAGCCCGTAGAGGGCATACGTTAGCTCCTCTCCAAACCTTCCCCGTGGGCCTCTCGCCTCGTAGATCGCGGAGATTCCATCCGGTGAGGAATGCCAAGCTGAAAGATCAGTGATCGCGTCGAGATCATGCGTTGCCGGGTTCTCTTCGTGATCTGCGCCAATCGCAAGCTCGGACCCGTCGGTTCCGTGCAACAGGCTATACCCGTGCTCGCCGAAGGCGGAATCGATGTCGCCGGTGATGACCGTGGCGAAAGCAGTCGGCGAGAGCAGGGTGAGTGCTCCAATGACGGCCAGACGGATAACGTTATTCATGTGGGTCACAGTTTGTTGCGTTTCTGGTATCAGATTAGCGACTTGCCGAGTTTGGTCAACCCAGCGGATCCAGGTTGCAGTAATAGGGGACAGACCCCAGTTTATGCGGGGTGACAGTAGTGATTCATAGAAACCTCGCATTTTCTCGTGGCTATAATATCCATACTGCGTACCCAACAGAATGAAAAAAATGAGCTGTATCGACGTAATTGGACTCTTTGGGGCCCATATCCATCAAGATTTTTTTGTGACATTTCCGGACTGGAGCGTGGGCGTTAATTTTGTTCTAAGCAATTTTTCTGACTTTGAATTGACCAAATTGGAGCAATGCTTCCGCGAGTTGTCATCGGATTCCGTTCCAGTATCAGAGAAATCTCGGATGTGAACCGCCCCGGGTTTCTCGGAGGCTCCAAAGCTTGAGAGGATGGAGCGATGGGAAGACAGCAAGTGCGGTACTCGC
>CALBOV010000380.1 GCA_937896565.1 uncultured Salinisphaerales bacterium | reverse complement strand
CAGTGAACGGCTGACCTCGTAAGAAAAGTCGACGTGGCCCGGCGTATCGATGAGGTTGAGGATATAATCCTCGCCATCCTTGGCTTTATACTTCAGCCTGACGGTCTGCGCCTTGATGGTGATGCCGCGCTCGCGCTCGATATCCATCGAATCCAGCACCTGTGCGGCCATTTCCCGCTCGGTGAGGCCGCCACAGATCTGGATGAACCGGTCAGCCAGCGTGGACTTGCCGTGATCGATATGGGCGATGATCGAGAAATTGCGAATTCGGGACTGCATCAGGGCCTGTTCAGACTAAACGGCGGCGCCGCGTCAGCTTTTCCCCTGGAACAAGCCGCGGCAGAACGCACAAAGCGCGCGAGTATACCGGCTAGGGTGACCGCGCGGACGAGGCATCCCGACCTTGAAGCCAGTGACGCACGGCGGCGACATCCAGCTGGTGGCGACACAACTCCTCACCCGATTCGGTGGTCAGCACGGGCACATCCCAGCCGTAGCGCTCCGTCCATTCCGGGCAGGCATCCACATCCCTGCGCTCAACCGAGATCGCATCCCCGAAGTGACTGTCCAGCGCATCGTCCATGTCATGACAGAGGGAACAGCGTTGGCGCGCATACTGCACAAGACGGGCTGGCGTCATCCGGGCACATCGAGCGCGAGAAACAGGGACGAGCCACGCCGCTGAATCAGCAGCGGTACCGACTCCGACCCGCGCGCGGCCTGCAAGACATTCCGGAAATCACCGACATCGCCAATGGGCTGTTGTGCGACGGACACGATCACGTCCCCGGGCATCAGCCCGGCGATGCCCGACGCGCTGCCCGGCCGCACCTCGGTCACCAGGACACCGCCCTGATCGACTCCCAGCTGCGCCCTCTGGCTGCGCGTCAGCGCGGTGACGCTGATCCCGAGCTCGAAGGCGGCGGGACGAGCCCGCTGATCGGCATCGGGCGGATTGAGGCTCGCACGCTCGTCGGTCTCCAGCGCGCCGATGCGCACCGTGATCTTCAACCGTTCGCCATCGCGCAGCACCCGCAAGGGAATGCGTGCACCCGGCTCGGCGCGCCCCACCATGTGCGGCAACGAACGGGACGTGCCGACATCGCGGTCACCGAACTGCAGGATCACGTCGCCCACCTGCAAACCCGCTTCGGAGGCCGGGCTGTTGGGCACCACGCGAGAAACCAGCGCGCCTTCAGGGCGTCGCATGCCGAACGAACGCGCCAATGCCCGATCGACTTCCTGGACGACAACGCCCAGCCAGCCGCGGACGACGATGCCGGTTTCGCGAAGCTGGTTGGCTACCCGCATCGCGTCATCCACCGGGATGGCGAAGGACACGCCCTGATAACCGCCGGAGTCGGAGTAGATCTGCGAATTGACGCCGACAACCTCCCCGTCGAGATTGAACAGCGGCCCGCCACTGTTGCCGGGATTGATGGCGACATCCGTCTGGATGAACGGCACATACTGTTCGGTGGCCAGACTGCGGTTCTTGGCCGAGACGATGCCTGCGGTGACCGAGTAATCGAAGCCGAACGGCGACCCGATGGCCAGCACCCATTCGCCGACCTTGAGATCGTCCGCCGAGCCGATGTCCGCGGTGGGCAGGCCCTTGGCGTCAATCTTGATCAGCGCCAGATCGCTGCGCTGGTCGGTACCGACCAGTCGCGCGACGAGCTGCCGGCGATCCGACAGCCGGACGACGATCTCGTCGGCGCCCGCGACCACGTGATAATTCGTCAGGATGAAGCCGTCTTCGGAAATGATGAAACCGGATCCCAGCGACTGCGCGCCCGGCTGCGGCGCCTGATCCTGACCCGGGTTCAGGCCGAAGAAGCGCTCGAACCAGTTGTCCCCGGAGCTGGTCTCGCCATCGACCAGCACCGCGGCGGTGCTGATGTTCACGACCACGGGGCTCAGATCGCCCACCAGGCCGGTGAAATCCGGCAATCCGCGGGTGCAGGCGGCGGTCAGCAGTATCGCCGGCAGCACGACCAGCGCCCGCCAGCAACGAAATGACTTGGGTTTCATGTCCCCGATCGTTCGGCTTCGCAGAATCCCGAAGTCTCTCCGTTTGCGCGCCGCAACACAACGGGGCGGTAGCGGTCGGCCCATCCCGGCTGACCGGAGCGTCGCGCAACCCAGCCGAATCCGGCGAGCAACCCGCAAATACCGGCAACCGCGACCAGCCCGTCAGCGGCGTCGAGCAGCAGGTGCGCTGACAGCGATGCCAGCAGCATCAGGCCCAGCGGAAGCAGATAGATCAGGAGCGACGCACTGACCAGTGCGTCGTCGCGCAGACCCAGCACGACGGTATCGCCCGCGGCCAGACCCTCGCCGCTGACATTCCCGGCCATGACCACCGGCTGCCCCCGTCGTTCGGTCAGGCGTCCCAGCACGCCGCCTCCGCAACCACGCCCCTCGGCGCAGCGCGCGCACCCTGCCCGGGTCGGCGTGGTGACGAGGACGCCACGGTCGCTGCATTCAACGACGACTGCGCGTTCCTCGATCACGGCTCAGGGCTGGGTGCGGTTCAGACGATTGCCGATCTGCTCGACGGTCTGCGCCGGCACCTCGCCGACAACGGCGACGTGATAGTCACCCACCATCCGGCCGTAGGCATGAACGGCGCCGATGCTGGAGACGCCGCGAAACACCTTGGTCGGCAGCTTGTTCTCGGCCGCGAACACCGACACGGTGGCCAGTCCATCGGTAATCAGCAGGTGGCTGACCGGCGTTGATGCGCCCGGAAACAACCGGGTGCTCTGCCCGACAACCTTGAAGCCCGGCGGCAACTCGGTGATCTCCCATCCGCCGTCCGACGCCTCGACCTCGGCGCCTCCGGCAGCTTCGCTGCGATGACGAATCTCCCGGAACCCGGAAGCGTCGATCGCGGGCACGAACGCCTGGTCGGGAATGGCTTCCGGATAGCTCACCGCGGTGAAGAGAAACTGCTCCAACGCATCGCCCTGTCCGTTCACCAGCGCGATACGCAGCGGCACGCTGGTCTGGACGTCGATGCAAAGCTGATAACCGAAACGGAATTCATCCCGCGGCTTGAGCGCAATGCCCTGACAGGCACGATCGGCAACGCGGTTCACGACGCCACGGGAAAAGTCGTAATGGGTGCTGAGCGTTTCCAGACCAACCGTGGACACCTTGGGCAGCAAGGCGCTCTGGCCACGCTCGTCCACCATCACGGCGCGCTCGCGCGGCAGCAGGCAACGCACTTCACCACCGCGGCGGATGATCTCCCGCGCATCGCCGGTGAGCGAGATCAGGCGCTCGTCTTCCTGCCCTTCCGAAAAGCGGTGCACGACGCGCAT
>CALBOV010000379.1 GCA_937896565.1 uncultured Salinisphaerales bacterium | reverse complement strand
GTACTGGAACAGCTCGATGTTGCACTGCTGCCGCTCTTCCAGCGTGAAATCGGAGGACACCATGAAGGCGTTGGCCCAGCGCACCAGCTTGGGATAGTCCTCGCGCGGCGTGCCGATCAGAAAGGTCATGACCACCGAGGGCAACACGCCGGCGACTTCCTTCATGAAGTCGATCTCGGTGTCCTGCAGGCCGTTGATCATCTCGCTGATTGTCTGCGTGACCAGCGGCGCGATGTCGGTAACCACCCGCTTGGGCGTGAACGCCTTCTTGGCGATGTTGCGCAGCACCGTGTGCCGCGGGCGGTCGTGGTTGACCAGCATCAGCGTCGGCGCGTCGGAGGCCTCCTGCATCGGATCGCGCGACGAGAAGGTCTCGAAGTCCTTGAGCACGCCGACCACATCGTCGTAACGCGTGAACACCCACGCGGGGTTCGGCTCATCGACGCCCGGCACCGTACCCGGCGGGTAGTCCAGCAGACCGAACTGCGGCGCCTGCTCCCGCAGGATGGCGTAATAGGGATAGGGATTGGCGATCACCTCCGGCTCGAGCATCTTGGTGACGTCAAACCCGGAACCGTATTTCAATTCGTCCATGTGCTGTCTCCTCGCATCTGGCGTGCTTTGATCCAATAGTGTCGTAATGACACTATTTCTGTCAAACACTATTAGCCGCGTGTCATCAAGTGCGCGGAGAAGCGGTCGAACAGACGGCCATAGGGCGGCCGGATGATCCGTCCCAGATCGACGCGGGTCTGGTGGTAGACGGCTCGTGCGTTGGAAAACTGCCGGAAACCGTCGAAGCCGTGATAGACGCCCATGCCGCTGGGTCCGACGCCGCCAAACGGCAGATCGTCGAAGGTGTAGTGCATGATCACGTCGTTGATCGTCACGCCGCCCGAGGTGGTGTTCTCGATCACCTGCCGCTGTTCGTCGGCGCTGTCCCCGAAGTAATAGAGCGCCAGTGGTCGTGGGCGGGCATTCACGTAGTTCACCGCCTCATCGAAGGTCTCGTAGGAGCGGATGACCAGGATGGGACCGAAGATCTCCTCCTGACTGACCCTAAGCGACTCGTCGGGATCGACGATCAGCGTGATCGGGATGCGACGGTCCACCGCGGCGTTGTCGGCCGCCTCGGCGAACACTGGTGCGCCGGCCTCACGCGCCTCGTCGATGTAGCCCTGGATCCGCTGGCTTTGCCGCGGGTTGATCACGGCCACGTAGTCCGGGCTTTGCGCGCCACCGGGCAGCGAGCGCTTGATCTCCTCCTGGATCAGGTGGACCAGTTCGTCGCGTTTCGCGGCCGGCACCAGCACGTAGTCCGGCGCGAGACAGACCTGCCCCGCGTTGAACACCTTGCCAAAGACGATGCGTTTGGCGGCCGCTTCGAGGTCGGCGTTCGCGCCGACCATCACTGGCGACTTGCCGCCCAGCTCCAGGGTGAGCGGTGTCAGGTTCTCCGCCGCCGCCCGCATGATGTGCCTGGCGATGGACGTGCCGCCGGTGAACACCAGATGGTCCAGCGGCAATTCGCTGAACATCTGTCCGAGCCGGGCGTCGCCGGTCACCGTGGTCACCTCGTCCTCGGCAAAGGCAGAGGCAATCAGCTCGACCATGACCTCCGACGTGCTGGGCGTGTGCTCGGACGGCTTGATCAACGCCCGGTTGCCCGCGCCCAGCGCGCCGGCCAGCGGCGTGAGGGTCAGGTTCACCGGAATATTCCAGGGACTGATGACACCGACGACACCCAGCGGCTGGTAGTGCACCCGGGCCTTCGCCCCCAGCGCACCGAACGGAAAGTCGGCCTTGCGTCGCTCGGCCTTCATCCACTTGCGCACGCCCTTCTTGGTCAGGCGGATCGCCTTGCCCGTGGTCGCCACGTCGGCAAAGTAGGACTGGCGCGGCGAGCGGTAGCCGAAGTCATCGCTGAGCGCCTCGCACAGCCGGTCGGAGAACCGGTCCAGCGCCGACCACAACCGGTCCAGCCGGTCGATGCGGGTGGCCGCATCGGGATAGCGCTGCGCCTCGAAACCGGACCGCAATATCTGCAGTTTGCGTTGCAACTCGCGGGCGTCGGTCAGTTCGTCATTGATCTGGGTCTGCGGTTCAACAGTCATCTCCGTCCTCGCACGTCTTATCGGTGTGCGGCGACATTATTGTCTTGCGGAAATACTGTCAATTGGACATACTTGCTGCGATTGAAGGTGACAAATAGCATGGCGTGAGTATTCCGCACCGCCAGGGACCCACGCCGTTGAGACCGACAGCCGATATCGAAGAAGTGAGCCATGAACGCGCCGCCGAGCGCTTCATGGAATTGTTCTACCCGATCCATTACTCGATCGGGATGCAGGTCGAGGACGCGCTGCGCGGCGACCAGGGATTGGACCGGCACCAGACCGTGATCATGTGGCTCCTGCGCACGGAGGGCATGCAACGCGGCAGCAAGAGCCTGAAGCGGAAGGAGATCGAGCGATGCCTGACCAGCTGGTACGACATCACCAGCAGCACCGTATCCAAGGCGTTGCGGGCGCTGGCGAAGCCGCCGTACAACTTCATCGTGATTTCGGAAGACCCGGACTCCGGCCGCGAAAAGCTGGTCACCGTGACCGCCGCCGGCCAGCGCTATTACAAGCAGATGGCGGACAACGCCAGCGCCTTCGTGAAGCTCGCCACCGACCGGATGAGCGTCGAGGAGAACTCGATGGGCATCCACATGTTCAAGGTCATCACCGACACCTTCCAGGCCCTGCGTGACGAGGGGCGGATCGATTCTCCACAGAGCACATCCGACGTCGCGCAAATGGCCAAGCGCAAGGCGGCCAGCGGATAGCAGCGACATCGCGGTGGTGCTCCCCAACCCGTAACAGGAACCATGAGCACCACCGACCCACTACTCTCCACCGACAGTTTCACCGAAAAGGTCGTCTTCGTCGCCGGCGGCACCAGCGGCATCAACCTCGCGATCACCGAACGCTTCGCCTCGCTGGGGGCGAAGGTGTTCGTCATCAGCCGCTCGCAGGACAAGGTCGACCGCGCGGTCGAGGCGCTATCCGCCGTCACCCCGATGGCCGCCGGGATGGCCGCCGACGTACGCGACTACGACGCCGTCGCGCAGGCGGTGGCGACCTGCCGCGAGCAAATGGGGAGCATCGACGTGCTTGTCTCGGGCGCCGCCGGCAATTTCGTCTCCGACGCCGCCAGCCTGTCGCCCAACGGCTTTCGCACGGTCATCGACATCGACCTGGTCGGCACCTTCAACGTCTGCCGTGCAGCCTTCGAACACCTGACCAAGCCCGGCGCGTCGATCATCAACATCTCCGCCACGCAGGCGATCAACCCGATGCCCGGGCAGGTGCATGTCTGCGCGGCGAAGGCCGGCATCGATGCGCTGACCAAGGTACTGGCCATCGAATGGGGGCCGATGGGCGTGCGCGTGAATGCCATCGCGCCCGGTCCCGTCGACGGCACCGAGGGCATGGCCCGGCTGACACCCACCCCTGCGCACCGCGAACGCGTGCTCTCCGCGATTCCGCTGCGCCGTTACGCCCGGCTCGACGAGATCGCGAACACCGCGGCCTTCCTCAGCAGCCCCGCCGGGGCCAACTTCAACGGCGCCGTCCTGGTCTGTGACGGCGGCCAGTCCGTGCTCGGCAGCGGCGCATTCGCCGCGGCCTGGGCCGCCGCCTGACCCGACCACAACCACCATCTCAGGAGGAGACCAATGCCACTGTATACGCATGCGAACTGGACGCCCATGGACGGACTGCGCACCTGGGCCACATCGATGCCGGACACGACCTACCTGGTGCAGCCCATCGATGGCGAGACCACCTCATTCACCTGGGCGGATGTCGACGCGCAGAGCAGCACGGTGGGCGGCTATCTGCAATCGCTGGGCTTCGAGACGGGCGACCGCGTTGCGGTAATGTCGAAGAACTGCGCCTGGTCGGTCATCACCGAACTGGCGATCTGGCGCGCGGGCTTCGTCAGCGTGCCCATCTACCCGTCGCTGGCCGCGGATTCCATCGCCTACATCCTCGAGCACAGCGACGCGCGGGCACTGTTCATCGGCGAACTGGACGACTGGCCCGCCATGCGCGACGGCATTCCCGATGCGTTGCCCAAGGTCACGCTCCCGATCTTCCGCGAATCCCCGCCGCCCGGGACCAAGCCCTGGAACGCCGTGATCGACCAGGGACTGACCGTGGTCGAAAGCCAGCCGGCCGACAGCGATCTCGCGCGGCTGATCTACACCTCCGGCAGCACCGGCCGTCCGAAAGGCGTGATGGTCTCCTACGGCGCAATGGCGGCGGCCTCGGACATCCTGCTCAATCTCACCGACGTCGGTCCGGACGATCGCATGATCTCCTACCTGCCGCTGGCCCATGTGTTCGAGGCCGCGGTGGTGCTGGTCAGCTCGCTGCGCTTCGGGTTTCAGGTGTACTTCAGCGAGGGCTTGCAGACGTTTCCGGTCGATCTCAAACGCGCACGCCCGACCATCTTCCTGTCCGTGCCCCGTTTGTGGGTCAAGTTCCAGCAGGCGGTGCAGCAGAAGATCGGACAGGACCAGCTCGACGCGATGCTGGCCAACCCCGCCACGGCCGACGCCGTGAAGACAAAGGTGCTGGAATCGCTGGGCTTGCAGGATGCCCGCGTCGCCGTGACCGGGTCAGCCCCGCTCGCCCCCAGCATCATGCAGTGGTACCGGTCGATCGGGCTGGAGCTGCTGGAGGGCTACGGCATGTCCGAGGACTTCGCCCACTCGCACTGCTCGCGCCCGGGCAACTCCCGTATCGGCTATGTCGGCCCGCCCAACAAGGGCGTGCAGGGCCGCATCAGTCCCGAGGGCGAAATCCAGGTCAGAAGCCCCGGCTGCATGCTCGGCTACTTCAAGGACGACGCGAAGACCGCGGAGGCCTTCACCGAGGATGGCTGGTTCCGCACCGGAGATCTG
>CALBOV010000378.1 GCA_937896565.1 uncultured Salinisphaerales bacterium | reverse complement strand
TCCGCGCCGGTGACTCCCTCTGGTCGATCGCACGCAAGCACGATATCCACGTGGCTGACCTGACGCGCTGGAACCGGATGTCGAGCCGTACGGTGATCAAGCCCGGTCAGGCGCTGCTGGTCGCATCGCCGTCACGCACCGAACGCACGGTTTATTACACCGTTCGTTCCGGCGACTCGCTGGGCGGGATCGCACGCAGGTACCGTGTACGGGTCAACGACATCGTCGCGATCAACGATCTGGGTTCGCCCGACTCGCTGCGCCCCGGTCAGCGACTCAAGATTCGTGTCGACGTGGCGGATCATTCGGGCGTGTGATCCCTTACGCGGATTCACACGACTCAGACGAGGAATTCGGATTTAACTTGTTGTTAAACTGTTGCCATCGCCTAGCCCGACGTCCGGGCAGCAGTCTGGGATACACCCAAACCGACGGCTGGAGAAACGCTTGAACCGTATCAAGACGCTGGTCTGTCTGGCTTTGATCAGCCTCACAGGCCTGCCGCCAGGCCCCGCGCACGCCATCGACCAGAAAACCGCGGACGCCCAGCTCGAGACGCTGCGTTCGCTGGACGACCGGATCCGAACCATCAAGGCGGATGCCCTGGATCTGTCCGTTGATCTGGAACTTCTCGAACAGGCCGTGCTTTACCCGGACGGCAACGCCGTCAGCGTGTACCTGTCGGTGGATCTGGCCGCCTTCGTCGTCGAGACGGCGCGCCTGTCCGTCAATGGCGAACAGGCCACGGTCATCGATTACCAGTTCAACGATGCCGTTTCGCTGACCCGCGATGCCGCGCACGAGATGAGCCGACTCGACCTGGCGCCGGGCACGCATACGCTGACCCTGGAGATCTCCGGACGGTATGCCGAGGATTCGGACACCGCCCCGCCCGTGCGTCGCACGCAGTCCTACGACGTCAACCTGAACGGAAGCCCCAAGGCGGTCGAGTTCGTCCTGGAGTGGACCGGACGTCGTCGCGAACCCCGTCTGAACCCGCGCGAATGGGCGAACAACGGGTTCCTGACCGTTGGCAACACCGCCAACACCTCCGGCGAACAGCTCCAGCCGTTGCAGGCGCGCGCGACCCGCTACCTGCGCGAAACCGATCGTCTGTTCACCGCCCTGACCCGCCTGCGGGTCTGGGCCGACGCCCACGGCGCGTCCACCACGCAAAACCCCGATCTGCTGCTGGCGGAAGCGCGCACCCTGGTGGACTTCGGCCTGCCGGCCGCCGCCGAAAGGCAGCTCAACAGCATCCGCGGCGACACGGCCGCGCCGGTCGACGCGCGTAACACCGCGGTGCTCCGGCTCGCGGAACTCGCCTACAACCGCGGTCAGTACCGGGAGATGCTGACGGCGCTGGCGAGGGATCTGGTAGATCCGGTCAGCGACGAGGACCGGATGGCCGCGCATGATCTGCGCGCCCGCGCCCACATGCGCCTGGGTGATTTCGCCAGCGCGCTGGGCGCCTACGACGACGCCCGCCGCATCGACTCCCTGCCGCCCTACATGGCCTACAACCGGGCAATCACGCAGATGAGAACGGGTGCGCTGGACGACGGGCTCGACGGGCTGCGTCGCGTCGGACGCATCGACATCCCCTCCTTCGAGCTGGCCGCGTTGCGCGACAAGGCGAATTTGACGCTGGGCTATCAGTTCCTGAAGCAGGAGCGCTACGACGAGGCGCGAGACGCGTTCCGCCGCATCCGCCTGGAAGGGGAATTCGCCAACAAGGGGCTGCTGGGTTACGGCTGGGCGCTTTACTTCGGTGATGACGACATCAACTCCGATGACGTGCCCACAGCCTATTCCTCGCTGTCGCTGCTGATGCGTCCGGGTCGCGGCAATGCCAGCCTGTTCGAGAAGCTGGGCATCGGCCTCACCGACGAGCAGAAGTCGAACCGGCAGACGGCGAAGCGCCTGGAGCGCGCGCTGGCCCCGTGGTCCGAGCTGCTGGGGCGTGACCCGATGGACCCGGCCGTTCAGGAGGCCTTCGTCGCCGTCCCGCAGGCACTGGGCTCCCTGGGCGCGCACCGCCAGTCCTTGCAGTACTACCTGCGCGCGGCCGAGTTGCTGGAAGAAACCCGCCTGCGGCTGGACAAGGCGGAAAACGCGATCCTGAGCGGTCGCATGGTCGAGACGCTGATCGCCCGTGACCTGGACTCAGAGGCCGGCTGGACCTGGGAGGTTCGCGACCTGCCGAACGCGCCGGAGACCTACTACCTCTACCCGCTGATCGCCAGCACCCACTTCCAGGAAGCGCTGAAGAACTATCGGGACCTGCGCTTCCTCGCGCGTCGCAGCGATGGCTGGCTGCGCGCGATCTCGGCATACGGCAGCCGGCTGGCCGAGGGCGCGCGACCCGCCGATCCCGACCAGACCATCGCGCGGGCGCGGGCCCACAACCGGATTTTCGGTGACGGGGTGCGCCCCGAACTGCGTCTGGAGGAAGGTATCGGCGGCGAGTCCCGGCGCATGGGCTCACAGGCACCACCCCCCGGGCCCTCCCGTGAGTTGAATCTGGATCTGGCGGAACCACCACCAGTCCTCGCGCAGACGCGCAACATGCCCTCGCCGACGCAGCAGATGCAGGACGCCCGCCCGCGCATTTTCGAGCTGAGTGATCGCATCGAAGTGGCATTGATCGAGCAACGTGACCTGCTCGAGACCATGGCTCTGGACGAGTTGAAGGGCCAGCGCCGCCAGGCCGAGCAATTCCTGATCGAGGCCCGCTTCGCCATGGCCCGCATCTTCGACACGCAAGGAGACGGAATCGATGCGCCGTAACCGGCTTGGCCTCCTGTTGATGACCTGCGCCGGCTCACTGCTGGTCAGCGCCTGCGCGTCGAGAATCGACCCGGGCCCATCGATCGCGACGGTCAGCCGCGACCGTCCGGACGAAAGCAAACTGGCGATTCGCCAATCGGAACGCGTCGAGGCCAACCAGGAACTGGCGATCGAGAATTACCGCAAGATCCTGGAACTGGCTCCGGATGGCGCACGTCGGACGGAAGTGATGCGCCGCCTGGCCGACCTGCAGGTGCAGATTGGCGAGGTCAATCCGCAATACGAACGCCAGCAGGAGCTCTACGGCACCGAAGAGCCGCTGGACTCCATCAATCTCTATCGCGAAATCCTGGCAACCAATCCGGACGATCCGAATAACGACCGGGTGCTGTACCAGCTCGCCCGCGCCTATCAGAACCGTGGTCAGGAAGCCCGGGCGATCGAAGTGCTGTCTCGCCTGACGCGAGACTACCCGACGTCCCGTTACGCCACGGACGGCAAGTTCCGCGAGGCGGAACTCTCCTTTCGCCTGAAGCGCTTCCGCGAAGCCGAGGTCGCATACCGCGAGGTCGTCGACTACGGACCGGACGGCCAGTTCTTCGAACAGGCCCAGTACAAGCTGGGCTGGTCCATCTTCAAGCAGTCCCGGTATCTGGACGCCGCCGATGCGTTCATGCCCATCCTGGAACGGGAGCTGGCACCGGGTCAGGCGCCAATCGTCAGGGATCAGGCCGTAGCCGGGGTTCGCGAAGCCCGCCGGGAACTGGTGGGCGATGTCCTGCGCGTTGTCGGCTTGAGCTTCGCCTACAGCGATGGTGGCGCGACACTCAAGCAGTTCCTCTCGGAGCGTGGTGGCACGCGCTACGAGGAGTTGCTGTTCGCGAGTCTTGGCGAACTGTTCCTCGAACAGGAGCGCTACACCGATGCGGCCGCGGCATTCAAGGCCTATGTCGACTATGAGCCGTTCACTCTGGATGCGCCGACGTTCCAGCTGAAATCCATCGACGCGCTGCGGGTCGGCGGGTTCCAGGAACTGGCCATGGGCGCCAAGGAAGACTACGTCCAGATCTACGATCCGGAGGCGGAGTACTGGACCCAGCGTGGTCTGGCCGAAGCACCCTTCGTGGTCGAGGCGCTGAAGGAGAACCTCAATGACGTCGCCCGCTACTACCACGCGCGGGCACAGCGTGACGGCGCGTCGCCGGAAGCCCGGAAGATCAATTTCGATCAGGCCGGCCGGTACTACCGTCGGTTCATCGAGATCTTCCCTGACGACCCGGCGTCACCGGAAATGCACACGCTGCTGGCCGATACGCTTTACGACCGCGGCCAGTACCAGCTCGCCGCCGAGGAATACACCAATGCCGCGTACAACTATCCGCCGCATCCTCGTGCAGCGGCCGCCGGCTACGGAGCAGTCGACAGCTATCACAAGTGGGCCGAGGCGCAACCGCCCGAGCAACGGCGTGACGCGACCCTGCTCGCCGTCGACGCGGCCCGTCGTTTCGCGGACAACTTCGCGACGCATCCTCAGACCGCGCGTGCACTGACTCGCGCAGCCGAGGATCTCTACGACCTGGACGAGCTGGAACCCGCGGCGGAGGTCGCCGCACGCGTGGTCACGATGGAACCCCGGCCGGACGCCCGCCTGCGTCGCAGCAGCTGGCAGGTGCTGGGGCTGACCCGTTTCGATCAGCAGCGCTTCCAGGATGCCGAGGGCGCGTTCAAGCAGGTATTGCAGCTGACGCCACCCGACGATGTCGAACGGCGGCAGAAGACCCGGACCCAGATCGCATCGGCGATCTACAAGCAGGGTGAAGTGGCCCGCGAGCAGAACCGCCCCGACGACGCGGTCGGTCATTTCCTGCGCATTGGCCAGGAGATGCCGGATTCGGAGATTCGAGCCACCGCCCAGTACGACGCCGCCGCCGTGCTGATCGCCGACGAGCAATGGACCCGCGCCATCGACGTGTTGCTGGATTTCCGCAAGACGTTTCCCAGCAACGAGTTGCAGCGCGACGTGACCAAGAAGCTGGCCGCGGTCTATCTGTCCTCGGATCAGCCCACCCGGGCCGCGGCGGAGTTCAGTCGCATGGCCGGCGATCAGG
>CALBOV010000377.1 GCA_937896565.1 uncultured Salinisphaerales bacterium | reverse complement strand
TCCTTGTACAGACGTGCGAGGTGATGCTGCGCATCCACGAAGCCGCGCTTGGCCAGCGGCAGCAGGTTCTTCTCGGCCTGATCCAGACGCCCGGCCTCCAGGGCCTGCACGCCCCGGCTGATGTCCGGCAGCACCGCGCCCTGAGCCGCCAGCGGCAGACACAGGGCAAGCGTGGCGATCCATCTACACATCGGATTCGGCCTCGCTCGCGACCGCCGACGGGATCGCATCCGTGGAGAAATCACCCAGGCGCGGCATGAAGCTCGGGGTCATCATCGACACCTCGGCCGGGCGGTTGATGAAGTCCACCGGCAGCGCGCGCTTCGGCTTGATGACCACCTCGAGCACGGAGCCGGACACATCGGCGTTGCCGTGGCCGATCCGGACGATCTCGCCCGGAATCGAACCATCGGTCCCGGCGACGGCCACGCGGACCTCACGACCCGGCTTCAGCTCGTTGAGACGCTTGTAACCAAAGCGGGCGATGATCAGCGGCTCACGTTCCATGTCGACGAGCTGGAAAACCTCCTGCCCCTTGCCGACGAACTGCCCGTTGCCGACCAGCATCCGCTGCACCCGGCAGTTGCAGGGGCTGGTGACCGTGCCCTTGATGGTGTCTTCCAGCAGGTCGTTCAGGCGCTGGGTGCTGAGGTTGGCCGCCATCGCCTCGCTGCGGACGATTTCCAGCATCGGCGTCTCGAACGTGCCCAGCGGCGCGCCCTTCTCGACCCGGCTGCCTTCCTCGACCAGGCTGCGGAAGGTGCCCTCCCGCGGCATGGTGACCGGGAAACTGGCGCCCTCGACGGTGGCCACCGACGAGCTGGTCACGAAGGCCAGCCCGTACAGCTCGGAGGCCACATAGCCGAGCGCGATGACGCCGATGGCGAAGCTGGCGGCGGTGCCGAGCCAGGCACGGAACTGGCTGCGCGGCTCGCCCCGCGCGCTTTTCGCCTTGCGCGGGTTGGTAAAGTTGTCGCGGTTCATGGTGTGCAGCACATCGCCGGCATCCACCACTTCGCCGCTGACATAGGCGGTGATCAACTGCCGCAGCGAGACGATCGCCGTGCGGTCGAGATCATCGAACTCGGCGCAGCAGTGACCATCCTCCTCGCGCAGCACGATCATCTTCACGGGAATGGTGATGCCGATGCCTTCCAGGCTCACGGACACCGATCCCTGCAGGCGTTCGCCGGACGCATAGTCATGCCCTTCCGGCTGAAAGGCGATACCGCCGACCGACAGGTCCCGGACCGTGTGCTTGCGAATGCTGCCGTCCTCCAGCCTGACGCGGAGCACCGCGGGCAGACGGACACGCACGTACTGACGCTGCGTCTCGGACTCGTGGACGACGTCGGGAGAAATTTTCGAGGTCATGGTCGTGTTCCTTGATGCTTGCCGTCAGACGACAAAGAAGACAAAGGCCAGGAAAATGCTGGCGGCCGACGTCGTCATGACGCGTGAGGACCAGCGGTTGAAGGCCACCTGAAAACGTCCAAGCTCACGAACGAGCTTGGTGTCCTGGCGAGTCCAGGACTGTTGGTCCAGCCGGTTGAAGACGTAGATCTTCACCAGCGAACCGACGATCTGTGAGTAGTAGAGAAGGATCGGGAACATGGGCCCGACACCGTGGCCGGTGAAGCGCAAGACGATGGTCACCGCCAGTCGCGTCAGCCCGATCCACAGCGCATAGCCGAGGAAGATCGCCCACCCGTAGTACATGGCGCCGACGATCGACACGGCGAGACCGAACAGGCTCGTCCACATCGAGATGCGCTGATCCCACAACACGTAGTAGGTGAACCAGCCCAGCCGGCGCGGTCCCAGCTTGGTCGCGCGCGAGTTCTGCCGCAGCGAGTTGCCGTACCAGCGAAACATCAGCTTGCGGCTGGCGCGCCAGAACGACTTGTCCGGCGGATGCTCCACGGTGTGGATGGCCGCATCCGGCGTGTAGTAGGTGTCGTAGCCCTGCCGGATCAGGCTGAACCAGCTCGACTTGTCGTCACCGGTCAGGAAGGTGAACCGGCCCAGGCGCCAGTGATCCAGCGCGTCGGCCTGCACATCCTCGATGAACTCGGGCGAGGTGATGATCGATGCGCGGAACACGGACATCCGCCCGGTCAGCGTCAGCACGCGCTTGGACAGCGCCATGGAGCACATGTACATGTGCCGCTGGGCGAAGCGCAGCCGATGCCATTCCCGCATCGTCTTGGAACCTTCGACGCTGCAGAACTCGTTGGTCGTCAGCGCGCCAACGTTGGGGAACAGCTTGAAGTACGGCGCGGTCTTGCGAACGATCCCCTCGTCGATGACGGTGTCACCGTCGATGACGGCCGCAACCGCATCGGGCGGTGGGGCGCAGCGGGAGATCGCCCGGAAACCGTTGGCCAGGCCGTCGCGCTTGCCGGTGCCGGGAATCCGGACGATCCGCAACTCGGTCAGACCCTTGGGGTCCACCCGACGATGCAGATCGCGAATCAGCGACTCGTCGCAGTATTCGACGATGGACGCCACCACCGTCGCCGGGATGCCGCAGTTCACCGCCTCGCGAAACGCGGCCATGTAGACCTGCGCGGTGGTCTTGGGCTCGATGCGGAAGCTCGTGACCAGCAGATACACGTGACTGGGCATCGCCGCCTCGCCCATGGCGAGAATCGTCCGGCGGGCCTTCGGGTAGGCCACATGCGTGAACCACATCGCCCGCAGAAAGTGGTAGATGCCCAGCGAATACCGCCACAACCCCACGGCGCCGAGAATCAGGATGAACTCGGAACTCGCCGGATCGAAGTGCGTCTGCGGGAGCATCCCCGCCAGCAGCATCAACGCCGCGATGTACGTGGACCACCCCAGGATGTCCTTGAAACTCATCGGAATTCCCCGGATTTGAACGCGGGCCGGCGACATCGCCGGCCCGCATCCATCCGCTGCTACCAGCAGATGCCCTGACGGGCGTGGTTGGAGGTGTGCGTCATCAGGCCGACCAGGTCGACGGCCTTCTTGTCCTGCGGCAGGCGCTCGAAGGCATCGACGATCAGGCGGTCACGGTTGCCCAGCACCATCAGGTTGGCGCCACCGATCACCTCGTCGATGTCGGACCGCAGCAGCGACGACACATGGGGAATCTTCTTGTTGATGTAGTCGCGATTCGCACCGTGGACACGGGCGTAGTCGACGTTGCGATCGTAGATCGTCAGGTCGAAACCCTTGCCGATCAGCGATTCGGCCAGCGTGACCATGGGCGACTCGCGCAGATCATCGGTATCGGCCTTGAAGCTCAGGCCCAGCATGCCGACACGACGCTCGCCGAAGGACTCGATGATCTCCATCGCGCGATCGACCTGCTGCTGGTTGCTGCGCATGATGCCGGCGATCATCGGGTGCTCGACATCCAGGCGTCCGGCGCGGTGGGTCAGCGCACGCACGTCCTTGGGCAGGCAGGAGCCGCCGAAGGCGAAACCGGGCTTCATGTAGTAATCGGAGATGTTCAGCTTGCGGTCCATGCAGACCACTTCCATCACATCGCGACCGTCAATGCCCATGCTCTTGGCGATGTTGCCGATCTCGTTGGCGAACGTGACCTTGGCCGCATGCCAGGTGTTGCAGGTGTACTTGACCATTTCCGCCACCTCGATGGGCTTGCGGATGATCGGCGCCGGCAGCGATTCGTAGAGCTTGTAGAGCTGATCCCCGGACCAGGCGTCCAGCTCACCGATCACGGTCATCGGTGGCTCGCGGTAGTCCTTGATCGCGGTGCTCTCGCGCAGGAATTCGGGGTTCACGCCAACACCGAAGTCCTCGCCGGCGCGCTTGCCGCTCGCCGATTCGATGGTGGGGATGACGATCTGGCGCGTCGTACCCGGCAGCACGGTGCTGCGGACGACGACCGTGTGCGGGCCGTTCTTGTGCTTGAGCGCCCGGCCGATGTTCTCGGCGACCGAACGCACGAAGCGCATGTCCAGATCACCATTGCGCTGGCTTGGCGTCCCGACGCAGATCATCGACAAGTCGGTATCGCGGACCGCGGCCTCGGCGTCGGTGGTCGCACGCAGGCGACCCGATTCGACCTGCGCCCTGATCAGATCGGCCAGGCCCGGCTCGACGATCGGCGACTGGCCGCTGTTGATCTGATCGACCTTGGCATCGGACACATCCACACCGATGACCTCGTGACCGTCTTCCGCAAAACAAGCGGAGCAGACGGCCCCGACATAACCCATTCCGAAAATACTGATACGCACGGCACTCTCCTAAAGAAGGCAAACATCCAGGTCCCTCCCCTTCAATCGAGAGTCGATTGCCACGTTCCCGCTCGCCAGCCGACTGGCTGACTTGAGGGTACGGTGGCAACCGCAGTGCCAATTTCGTTTTGGCCTTGATTTTCAATCGCTTGCGGACGCCGGCCTCGCGCCTTTGCTGCAATGCACGCGGAAATCGCGGAAAACTGTCGCTGGTGGGCTACACCGCCCACCGACTGAGCTCGGCGAGGCGTTGTTTATCAGTCGTTTCCGACTGTCTCTCCAGCGCGACAGTTGTTCATTGCCAAGTGAACATATGTTGTCCAAAGCAAGCGGCGCGCTTACGAAAAAGCCCGGGTCACCCCGGGCTTTTTCTGCGCGAATAGATCAGTGCTTCCCTAGCTGCCCGGTTCCTCGCATTCCTTGACGTAGTCCACGCCGATGAACTCCATCAGCTCGCAGTACGTCGTGGGCAGGTCACCAAGACCGGGCAATGCGATGGCATTGGCGGTCATGGGCGCGAACAGGCAGGTGGCGAACAGCGCCGCCAGGCTGAGCTTCTTCATACGGTCCCTCGTGACGGGCGGCGCATGGCCGCCCCGTTAGCCAAGTCCCGGCGCCGGGCCGGGGTCCGGCACCTCGCCGGACACCGCTGTGGGAAGCAATTCCAGTGCCCAGTCCGGCGATGTCAGTCGGTCAGGACCGCATCGATACGCTCCCAGGGCACGAGCTTGAAGTTCTGCGGCGCATCCGGCATCAGATTGCGGCCGTCCTGCACCACCAGCAACCCGGCCGGAAAATGCGGCGGCAACGGCGTCGAGACCACTTCAAGACCATCCGTCTCCGAGGCGCCATCAATGCCCGCCTGGGCGTTCAGGCCAATCCGGAAGCGTCCCCGCAGGCGATACGGTGGTTGCGCGTCGTAGACCACGTAGCTGTCGTTGCCCTGGCTGGACACGACCAGCAGCGTCGCGTCCTCCGCATGGTGCAACGCAAGTCCCTCGATGTCGGCCACGAGCTCCCCGCCCACCGTCTTGATCCGCGTTGGGGCGGGATCGTCCTGCGGATCGGCACCCACGATCCAGATGCCGCCGTCCTCCTCACCCATGTACAGCACGCCGCGCGCGTCGTCGGCCACGCAGCCTTCCGGCTGGGACGGCAGCACGATGCTGCGCAGATGGGTGGCGGTGACGGACTCGCCGACGAGCGCCAGGCGGTACTGCTGCACGCGCCCGTCCTTGTCGTTGGCGAACACGTGGGTGTCACCCGACGGGGCCTGGTACATGCACAGGCCGTAGATGTCCGGCATGTCGGTGACCTGATTCCCGAGATACCGCAGACGCCGCCGCTCGCCATCGATCGCGAAGAACGCCAGCGAGTGATCATCCCGCTTGGTCGCCACCGCCAGATCCAGCCCGGCCGCCCCGACCCGATAGCGCAGATCCACGTTGTTGACCGGACCGACCGCCAGGTTCTGCAAACGCTCGCCGGTCAGCGAATACACCTCCAACCCCGCCTGCTTGTTCGTCCCCAGCACCAGACTCAGGGACGGATCCTCGGGATGAATCCACACCGCGGGGTCATCCGCGGCGTCCCCGACCTCGGCCACCGGCGCGGTCTCCACCGAGGGCATGACCACCGGGATACGGGCGAACGACTGCGTGGGAGGCGTCCACGCGACCTGTCCGACGGCATAGCCATCCCGCGCGTCGTCGTACACCCCGAATCGCAGCAGACCAGCCGCGGTATCGGACAGCGCGGACACGCGCTCCGGCACCACATCGTCCGGAAGCCGGATCACCGAGTCGCGCAGGTAACCGCCTTCGCCATGACGATAGACGCGCAGCTCATGCGCCTCGGCATCGGCGATCACCACCCCGCCGGGGATGGCGGCGATGCCGGTGATACTCCGCGCCAACGAGCCAAACGGCTGCAACAAATCCACCGGAGTGCGCTGGATCGGTGATTCCGGGTCGGCGTCGTAGGCCCAGGCGCCGACATCGGGTTCGATCACATAGAGCAACCCCCGCTCATCGTCGACGCTGCAGTCCTCCGCGCCCGGCGGGATCGCCAGGCGCCGGATCATCGTCGGCTCCGATCGCCAACCCTGCGCCGTGCCCAGCAACCACTGTCGGGCTTCGCCGGCACCGTGCAGCGTGAACAGCTGGAGCTGGTCCTGATGGTCGACATGCAGGCAAAGACCTTCCAGCTCCGCGCCCTGCGTCGGCACGCGCAGGCGGGGTTCCAGCCCGGTGCCCGCTCCGTTGCCGCGGAAGATCACCACATCGCCGCTTTGATCATCGGCGCTGGCGAACACGGGCTGCTCGGTGCCCGGCGCGCCCCAGCGTCGCGCCTGGGCCGACTCGAAGGCGCCTTCGGCCCGGCTCAGCGCAGCACCGTCCTCGGAGAGCAGCAGCAAGCCGTAGCGCTCGCTGGCCAGCAGATGCGTCGCGCCGTAACCGGGCCCGAGCACCTGCATGGCGCTGCCGCTCAGTGGACCCGAGGAGCGATCCAGTGCCGGCTCGACCGCGGACAGTGCCGCCGCCGGCGTGTCAACGACGGTCGGCCCGACCGCGCAGCCACCCAGGGCGAACCCGGCCAGCAACCACGGCGCCGTCCTTGCGGGCGCGTTCCATACAGTCCGTCTCACGACGTCGTTCCTTTGTCGATTCATCAGAAGTTGGTGAAGATCAGGCCGAGCTTATAGGTCGGACCGTATTCCTCGTGCTGCGCGTTGAAGCGGTTGCGGTTGGTGTAGGCGTAGAGCGGCTCGTCATTGAGATTCAGCGCCTGGAACTCCAGCTGCAGATCCGGGGTGATGAAGAAGCGACCGGTCAGGTCGATCTGCGTGTGATCGTCCTGGTAGATGTCCAGCGAATCATCGGTGATGTCCGTCACCTCCAGCAGGTACGACGACTTGTAGTTGGCCGCCAGGCGCACCCGGAACCGGGGCTGCTCGTAGCCGATGGCCAGATTCGCCGACGTGTCCGACTGGCTGGGCAGCGGGATGTCACGCCGCAGCAGCTCGCCGTCGTCGCTGCCGGCGATCTCCGCCTCGGAGTCGCTGAGCGTCAGGTTGGCGTTGAGCAGGAAGCCCCCGCCGAACTGCTGGATATAGGCCAGTTCCACCCCGTAGACCGTCGCTTCCTCGCCGTTCTGGGCGATGATGGCCTCGTCGAATGTGGCGCCGCCGAAACTGGTGAACCCGGGGGTTCCGGCGAGGTTGGTCGTGTAGATGAAATCATCCAGCGACTTGTAGAACGCATAGGCGGACAGGGCGCTGGCGCGACCGATGTACCACTCGACGCCCAGATCGAAGTTCGCCGCGGTCGTGGCCTCCAGATCCGGGTTGCCGAATTCCGCCTCGATTTCGCCGTCATCCTCCTCGAGAATCGCCCCTGGTCGGGCCTGTTCGAACGACGGGCGCACCAGTGAATTGGACCAGGCCGCGCGAAACTGCAGTCGTTCACTCGCGCGATAGCGGGCGTGCAGCGACGGCAGCCAGTGGTCGTAATCGTTGTCCACCGCCACCGGCACCAGACCGTCGGCGCCGAGACCATCCTCCAGCCGCGTGCCCCGGCCCGAGAAGTCGGTGCCCTCGTAGCGCACGCCACCCAGCACGTGCCAGCTGTCGATATCCAGAGACAGCATCGTGTAGGCCGCCTGGATGTCCTCATCGATGCTGTAGTCGTTCACCTGTGACTCGTTCTCGTCCAGATAGTCCGCCAGCACGATGCGACCGTCGCGAACCAGGTCATCCAGCGCGCTGCTGCTGATGCCAGGACCAAAGCGGCCCAGTTCGTAGTCGACCTCGCCGGTCGCGAAACCGGCCAGACTCAACTCCGCGTCGCTGAAGCCGGCATCGTCGAAGTCCTCCAGCACCCAGACGGTCTCCGCCGCGGTCTTCTCGCGCTGGCTGACTTTCAGACCGGAGGTCCAGGTCGCGGGAAAGCTCGCAAGAAAGAACTCGCGACTGAGATCGATCCGGACGCTGCGATCCTCGTCCTCGGTGTAGGTCTCGGCCAGCTCGATCTCGTCCAGCGCGTATTCGCCGGGGTCGTGAATGTCGTTGGCCGAACGCGGCTGGGGCAGACGCGTGTCGTCGAAGCCCACCGCTTCGAACTCACCCTCGAACACCGCACCGTCGATGTTGAACGGCGTGTCCTCGGAGGCCTTACTGAGCGCGGCCTGATAGCTCAGGGCCCAGTCATTCCATTCGTTCTCCCCACCCAGGACGAAGGACTGCACCTCAAGGGTTTCCGTCCGCTTCTTGAACTCGCGCTCGATCTCGGCGAACGGCGCGGTCTCCCCCGCCATGATCTCGGTGCCATCCAGTTCGGTGCCGCCTTCCCCGTCATCGACCTCCTCGGCGAACGCAATCACGTTGGCCAGGCGGGTCTCGGTGTCCTCGAAACCCGTGTTCAGATAGCGGGCGTAGTAGCTGTGCCCGTTCGGCGTCCGGTAGTCCAGGTTCAGCGTGAACCCGGTGCGCTCGCGGGTCAGCGTGTAGTCACGCTGCTCGAACTCGCCGAGGCTGCCGACGCCGTCATCGAAGTCCCAGTTGTCCTGCGCCTCGGCATTGTCCGAGCCGAAGTCGCGGTCCTCGTAACTCAGACCGCCGGCGATCCCCAGTTCATGCCCGCCGCCCAGATGGAAGATGTCGCTGCCCGACAGCGCCAGCTTCGGGCTGGTTTCGTCGGTGTGCCGGTCCAGACTGCCCACGGCGAGAATCCGGTGATAACGCCCCGGACGATCGAAGGCGGACAACGGCTTGATGTCGATGGAACCACCGAGCGAGTCGGCATCCTGGTTCGGCGTCAGTGTCTTGGAGACTTCCAGCGACTCGAGCAGCTCGGTCGGCACGACGTCCAGCGCCACCGCGCGGGTGCCGGACTCCGGCGAAGGCAGCTTGGCGCCGTTGACCGTGACGGAGTTCAGCTCCGGGCCCAGCCCGCGAATGCGAACGAACCGCCCTTCACCCTGGTCGCGCTCGATCGACACGCCCGGCAGTCGTTGCAGGGCCTCCGACGCGTTCGTGTCCGGAAAGTCGCCGATGGCATCGGCATTCACGATGGAGCGAATGTTCTCCGCCGCCCGCTGCCGGGCCAGCGCCTCGTTGATGGCGGCGGCTTCGCCGACCACCGTCATCGGCTCCAGCTCGGCAACGTCGCGGGTCAGCGCGATGTCCGTGGTCGCGGTCCGGTCGTCCACGATCGTGACGGTCTGCGAGGCGGGTTCCAGACCCAGGTAGCGCACCTGTAGCGCGTAGTCGCCGGCCGGCAACCCGGACAGCGAGAACCGACCGCTCCGGTCGGTGGTCACCTCGCGCCCCAGGGCTTCGATCCGGACGGACGCTCCCTGGACGGCGATCGCGCGCTCGTCACGTGCATCCATCTGCGTGACCACGCCGGTGAGCCGCCCGTCGGCCCAGGCCGAGGTACAGAGCCCGGACAGCATCAGCAGCGCGACCATGCGCCCCGCGTGCAACCGCCCGGGCACGAAGGCCCGCCCCTGATCCAGCGTCTTAGTCATGTGCGTACCCGTCTTTGGAATGACCGCGGCTCAGCCCGCGGCCCGGTACGCTCGGGAAGCAATGTTGCGGTTTCGTAACAGCCCGCCGCCGGGCGTGCGAAACCATGCCCGGCGGCGCCATCGGCCGGCGCAGGTTGAGCCGATTTGACCCTTGCCACAGGGCCACAACGCACGCGATAACCTGCGCGCAACTCGATAAATCAAGCAGTTGCGGACGAACTCCCCGCCGTCATGGTCCGGTCATCGGATTCCGGCAGGCTGGTCATGAGCCCGATTGACCGGATGGATGGTTCGCCTGCTCCCGTCTCCGTCATTCCGCGGCCAGGAGGTGCCTGTCCACCCATGAAACAACTGCAACTTCTGCGTCTGCACATCCGCAAGCTGCTGCTGGGAATCGCGGTGCTGGTCGCGCTGTGCGCTTTCAACATCGCGGTCGGCGAGCTCAAGCCGCGGGCGGACTGGAACGCCGTCGACCTGCTGGGAGAGGGAGGGACCACCCTGATCATCGCGATCTGGGCGCTGCTAATCCTCGCCAGCAGACCCGCCGGGCGCGTCACCACCCTGCTCTACGCCGGTCTGCTGACCATGTTCGCCGGCTGCTTTCAGGACTTCACGGACGAGCTGGTGCGCATGCCCGCCACGGTCGCCGTCTGGCACGACTGGCTGGAGTCGATGCTGATGCTCGCCGGCATGGTCACGCTGACCGTCGGCATCTTTCTGCTCCATCGCGAACAGCTGGTCATCATCAACCAGCTGAGCCGGCGTGAGCGCATTTTTCGTGAGCATGACCGGGTCGACCGGATCACCCAGCTCGGCGACGCGGGCTACCTGCGCAAGCAATTGCAGATCGAGCTCGCGCAGTGCAACGCCACCGGGCGCGGCTTCGCCGTGCTGCTGGTCGACATCGACCGATTCTCCGGTTTCAACCGCGAGCATGGCCACGGCGAGGGCAACCGGATGCTCAGGGAGATCGGCGAACTGATGCTGATGAACCTGCGGCCGGCCGACCTGCTCTGCCGCTACGCCGGCGACCGCTTCGCGGTGCTGATGCCCGGCGCCAACGAGCACATCGCGGGCGAGATCGCATCGCAGCTGACCACCATCGTCGAGCACTTTTCGTTCAAGACCACGGTCGATGGCTCGACGGTACGCAACACGGTCAGCATCGGCGCCGCGGTATCCCAGGGCGAGACCAGCGACGACTTGCTGGCGCGGGCCACCGATGCGCTGGAACAGGTCAAGCGATCCCGCCCGGGACGCTGGCAACTCGCCGCCTGAACCACGCCGCAGTCTGCACCATGGGGCGAAGCTGGTTCGAACGCGATGACCCGCTGATCGACGCAACCCATGCGCCGGCGATTCTGCTCGACCTCGCGCGGGATCAAGGGCTCGCCGCGCAGCGCCTGCTTGGCGGCACACGGCTCGAACCCGATGCCTTCGAGTCGGCGGGAACCAGGTTGAGCGCCGCGCAATGGCTGCAGCTGGTGGAGCAGGCGGATCAGGCCCTGCCCGGCCACGATCTCGCCTTTCTGTTTGGCCATCGCCTGTTTCCCGGCAATCAGAGCGAGGTCGCCACCGCCTGGGTCAACGCCGGCAGTCTGCGTCAGGCACTGGCAGTGCTCCAGCAGGCGGAAATCCTCGCCAGTCCGATGCTGGCCCCCCGGTTGCGGACCACGGACGCCGGCGTCGAAGTGCAATGGGAGGATCGCATCGGCTGTGGTCACGCTCGCAGGTTCATGCTGGAAGCCTGGTGCACGGCGCTGACGTCACTGGTCAACTGGCTGAGCGACCGACGTCTGGACTGGAGCTACCGGTTCCGCCACCGCCGGCCGGCCTATGTCGAACAGTACGAGGTGCACCTGGGGTCCCGGCTGGAGTTCGATGCCGGCTGCGACGCGATGACCATTGGCCAGGACATGCTGGATCAGGCGTGGCCCCGGCACAACGAATCCGGCCACCGGCAGGCCATGCAGATGCTGGCGGCACGGTTGCGAGCGCAGCCGCACCGGGATGGCTTTCTGGAAATGCTCGCGGCGGAACTGAAACGACAGATTCGCAGGCCACCGACGCTGGAGCAGATGGCCGCCCATCTGCACATGAGTCCGGCGACCCTCAAGCGCAAGCTGCGATTACATCAGAGCAGCTACCAGCGACTGGTCGATGCGGTACGCCGGGATGCCTGTGAACGCCTGATCCGTGACCGCGGTTTCAGCAACGAGCAGGCGGCCACGTACCTGAACTTCACCGATCTCACCAACTTTCGTCGCAGCTTCAAGCGCTGGACCGGGATGACGCCATCGGAATTCCGGCGCGGGTTCACGGCCGACACGCCGGGCGGCTGACTCAACCGCCGGACGGGCGCTCCATCGATGCCGCATCCGGATTCCCGTCCAGCATGGACGGCGTAACCGACAGCCCGCTGGTGCTCTCGATCCAGCTGGTGTCGAGTTCGAGATATTCCTCGTTCTTGCGGGCCAGCGTCCGCAGCCTCGTGGGGTCGAGAATCCGCGCGTTGCCCCGCCTGATGTCGACCACGCTCATCTCGCGCAGACGACGAATCACCCGCGAGATGTGGACCGATGTCAGCCCCAGCGCATCGGCCAGTTGCTGCTGGGTCAGCGGCATCTGGATGTCGCGTTCGCCCATCGAGCAGGAATCCTTGAGGCGATCCTGGATCTCCAGGAGGAAATGGCAGACACGCGCCAGCGCGTCACGACGACCCAGATCGAAGATGCGCTCCGACAGAATCGCCTCGCGCCGCATCGCGATCAGCACGAACACGCCGGACAGGCGCGGCGCATCCCGGAACATCGCGTTCAGGCGCCGGCGCGGAAACGGACAGACGGTGACCGATGTGACCGCGCGCAGCGTGGACAGCCGCCGGGCGAATGCCACCTCCCGCGTGCCGATGATGTCGCCGGGCAGATGAACATCAATGATCTGGCACTGCCCGGTGTCAGCCGCGATTTCGCTGATGCACCAGCCGCTGGAAACGACGAACAACTGGTCGCAGTGACTGGCCTGGGCCGCGATCACCTCGCCTGCGGCGAAGTCGGTGGGGTGCTCCTCCAGCGAACGGAGAAACGAGCTTTCCGCCTGCGAGAGGCCAACAATTCGATCGTAAGACTGAACGAGACAACTATCCGTCATGCCGATCCCGGTGTTTGAATCCAGAGTTCACGGCAAAACGCGTTGGCCATAACCCGGCACCGGGTTCGGCACGTTGCGCGTTCAAATTCGGCTGAGCGGCAGTAGGCCGGCTGTCTGGAGACCGTCTGGCGGTCCCGCCGAATGGCGCCGTGCCCTAGAACGGACCGCAAAAACCCCGGGCTAGTTCCGGATGACGTCCGGGGGAGCGGTCGCGGCCACCACCTCGGGCCGAGGCTGCGACGCCTGGGTAGCGACCGGTCTGACGTCGACGGAATTGCCCGTCCCCAGGAAGATATCCCGCCCCCCGCGGGCCACGAATAGCGATGCATCAACGTACCTCTGTACCTGCTCGATCGTGAGCGCGGGCATGGAGCACGCTTCAACGACCGTCCCCCCGATACTGACCGTCACCCGCCGGCTCGGCACATCCTGACGCGGAATGTTCAGCAGTTCCACCGCCGCTCGGATGCGTTCGCCCACCGCCACGATTCGCTCGGGGCCGCAGCCCGGCATCAACACGGCAAATTCGTCGTTGACGTATCTCGCGATCGTCGCGCGCTCGTCGGAGACGGCGTTGTCGATTGCTCGCGCCACATCCTGAAGACAGCGGTCGCCATCGGTCTCACCGTAGGCATCGTTGTATGCCTCGAAGAAATCCACATCGACACGCAGCAGCGCGAAGGGCCGATCGGCCGGATCCTCCGATCCCCAGAGTTCAGTCAGCGCCTCGTTGAACGCACGGCGGTTGGCCAGTTCGGTCAACGTATCGGTGTAAAGCTTGGATCGCAGCTCGCTGCGCTGGGAGTCGCCCACGTGAATGCGGCGTTCCAGTTCACGCTGCGCGAGCACCTGCTCGGTGACGTCATTCTGGATTCCCAGAAAATGCGTGAGTTGGCCGTTCGTGCTTCGAACCGGCGAGATGCTCAATTCGTTCCAGAAACGGGTGCCGTTCTTGCGGAGATTCTCCACCGTCACGCGGCAATGCGCGCCATCGGTAAGGGCATCCCTGAGCCGGTCGAGTTCGACCTGACCTTCCAGGCCTTCATTGAGAAACCGACAATCACGGCCGATCGATTCGGCCGCGCTGTATCCGGTCATGACTTCGAATGCGGGGTTGACGAAGACGATCGGGCGATCGCCGGTCTCACCGATTTCGGTGATCACGACGCTGTCAGCCGAGTCCTGCAACGCACGCATCAGGACATTGACATCGAGCATCATGCCTCCGAGGGTTGGCGTCCCTGCAATGTGGACGACCATGTCAGGGCTGACTAGAACATAAGTTAACGGTTTCGACAGATTCAAAAAATTCTGACCGATTTGAAAGCATCAAATCCCGGGCTAGCCACCAGAAGCGTCCAGAGTCTGCTCCAGTAAAGGCCGATAACCCCTTCCAAACAATCGGAAATGCACCAGCGCGGGCCAAAGCTGGTAAATCGGCAACCGCCCATCGGAACCTGGATCAAAATTCCCATGAGTATCGAGAAATGCCGCGGAAGGCTGGCCGAACAACCGCAGCATCGCCAGATCCACCGCAGCGTCGCCGTAGTAACAGGCCGGATCGATCAGCCCGCTGACCCGGCGGCCATGAACCAGCACGTTGCCGGTCCACAAGTCGCCGTGCAACAGGCTGGGTGCCGGGCGCCGCGGTAGCCGGTTCGGCAGATCCCGCGCGATCCGTGCGACGCGTCGCGCCAGATCGACCGGCAGACTGGATTCGAACACCAGCAGCCGCTGCTCGGCCCAGAATGCCGGCCAGTCCTCGCTCCAGGTATTGATGATCGGAACCGGACCAAAGGCGAAATCGACCGGCCAGCCGTAGCGTGCTCCGGTGACCGCGTGCAGGCGTCGGGTCACAGCGCCGAGATCGGACCAGGCGTCGGACAAACGTCCGTCCGCCGGCAAACGCTCCATGACCAGACAACCCGGCGCCGCGGCAAGCACCGTCGGTGCCGGCACGCTAGCGGCGGCAATCGCCCGGAGCATGTCCGCTTCGTCCTCGGCACGGTCGCGCCCTTTTGCCACCACGGTGGAGCCATCCGCGAGCAGCACGCGAACCACGGCCGAAAGGTCGCCGCCGGTCAGTGGCATGGCCGAGCGTACGCCGACACCCAGCAGCGCGGCGACCCGGTCGACCAGTGACGTCACCGACCGGAACGCATCAGACTCTCCAGCAACCCTCGGGCACCGTCGCTGACATCCCGCCATGTCGTGTCGAAACCGCTGGCGTCACCGTAGTAGGGATCGGCGACGGCGTCGCCCATGCGCCCCGGCACATGATCCAGCAGCAGGCTCAGCCGGGCAGGGGCATCGCCGGGCCGGATCTCGCGGAGATCACGAAGGTTCGCTTCGTCCAGCGCGACAACATGAGTGAAGCGGTGAAAGTCCGCCTCCTCGACCTGACGCGCCCTGTAGCCGGTGATGTCGATCCCGTGCCGCGCCGCCACGGCCTGGGCTCGGCGATCCGGAGGCGCGCCGACATGCCAGTGACCGGTGCCCGCGGAGTCCACGATCGCATCGATTCCGGCGCGACCGATCTCGGCACGAAATGCCGCCTCGGCCAGCGGCGACCGACAGATGTTTCCCAGACAGACGAACAGCACGGCGGGTTGGTTCACGAGTCGGGCAGGCGAGGAAACCAGCGGCCATCAGGGCAGGAATTGCCCCGGGAATCAAGGGAAGCACTGATTTATTCCCGCCACCAAGACGGAGCCGGTTTTCCCGCAAGCCCAGGCGGAGTGAGTGCCGCTTGGTTATTC
>CALBOV010000376.1 GCA_937896565.1 uncultured Salinisphaerales bacterium | reverse complement strand
CGCTTCGCGCAGTCGACAGTCCGAAAGTGCGGACATTCGGACAGCCTCATGTCCGAACCGCGACTAAATCAGTGTTTCCCTAGCTGTCGGGCGACGACGAGGCCTTGAGCTGCCGGCGCACATACAAGGTCTTGTGTATGCGGGCGATGCGGCGTCCATCGCCGTCGAGGACGCGGACCGTCCGTTCGGGTGATACCGAGCGGGCGCCCGCGTCCAACGCGTCGCGGATCTCGTCGATCTCTTGATCGCTCCACTCGAAGCGCGCATGGACGGGACCGCGACCCGGTCGCAGAAAGTCGATCGTGGCGCCCTTGTCCCAGACCTCGTGACCGGGGCCTAGGCGTGCGACAAGCAGCAGGACCAGGTGCGGATCGCACATGGAATAGAGACTGCCGCCGAAGTGCGTGCCAAACGCGTTGCGGTTGTACCAGCGCAAGTCCATCCGTACCTCCATGGACGAAAAATCCGGTGCCAGCGACGTCACGCGAATCCCGGTCCCCCAGTACGGCGGATAGATGTTCAAAAAGGTTTTGAACAAGCGGGGATACTTGTAGAGTCTGTTTGACATCGCGACTGCCTGGTTGCGGGTGTCTCGGACACGCACTGTATTGGCTCGCCGCTTGCAAAGGAAACGCCGTGAAGCACAGCTCGGCTCAACGCGATCAGGTGTTTGTGACACCGGCCTACGACGCGGCCGTGGACTCGGTTTGCGCCGCGATTGCGCAGTGGCATCGTCAGGGCGCGACCGTGATCGGCCTCAGCGGCGCACAAGGAACGGGCAAGTCCACGCTGGCGGCGCACCTTCTTGATGCACTGGCTTCCCGTTTCGGCTTGCGCGGCTGCACGCTGAGCCTGGACGATCTCTACCTGACCCATTCCGCGCGTGTAGGCCTGAGCAAGCGGGTGCACCCGCTGTTCATCACGCGGGGCGTGCCGGGAACCCACGACCCGATGATGGGCCTGGCGATCATGCGCACCTTGCTGGCGGCCGATTCGGATACCGAGGTCGCCGTGCCCCGTTTCGTGAAGGCCATCGACGATCGTGCACCGCTGTCCGAGTGGCACCGGGTCCGTGGTCCGGTGGACATCGTGCTGTTCGAGGGCTGGTGCCTGGGCGTCGGGCCGGTGGAACCGGATGAGGACGGTGCGCCGATCAATGCGCTGGAAGCCGAGGAGGATGCCGAGGGACTCTGGCGCGCTTACATCGAACGTGAACTCCGCGGCTCCTACGCCGAGCTGTTTGCCCGCATGGACCGGCTGGTGTTTCTCCAGGTCCCGGATTTCGAGCAGGTGGCGGTCTGGCGCGGGCAGCAGGAGGCCGAGAACGCGCGCCAGGTGGAAGGCGCCCAGCCGATGACGCCGGAGGCGTTGCATCGCTTCATCAGCCACTATGAGCGGTTGACTCGCCGGGCGCTGGCGACCCTGCCCGATCGCTGCGATGCGCTGATCACGATTTCGCGCGATCACGTGTTCGAGCAGGTGGACGTGCGTTCGTGACGCCGGTGCCGCCGGCCGTGGTCTTCACGGATCTCGATGGCACCCTGCTCGGACATCACGATTACAGTGTCGATGGTGCCTTGCCGGGTCTTGAGCGCTGCGCCGCACTGGGTGTGCCGGTAATCCCGACGACCAGCAAGACCGCCGCCGAGACCGGGGCGCTGATGCGCCGGCTGCAACTCGACTGGGCCTGCATCGTCGAGAACGGAAGCGCCGCCATCCTGCCCGGACATTCGCCGTGGGCGGCCTCCCTGCCCCATACCAGCGCACTTTGTTTCGGCATCCGGCGTGAGCAGATCGGTGACGTGCTGGGGCGCCTACGCGCCGAGACCGGCGCCCGCTTCACCGCGTTTAGCGAAATGAGCCACGAACGCATTGCCGAACTCACCGGCCTGTCGCTGGCCGATGCCGCCCAGGCCGCGGCGCGCGACTATTCCGAGCCACTGCACTGGGAAGACACGGCCGAGCAGCTGGAGGCCTTCGAAGCCGCGGTGCTGGCAGCCGGCCTGCAATGCCTGCGCGGTGGTCGCTTTGTTCACGTGCTTGGGCGTACCGACAAGGGCAAGGCCGCACGGGCGTTGCTGGACGCTGTCGGCCTGACGCGTTGCCCGATGATTGCGCTGGGCGACGCGGGCAACGACGAGGCCCTGATCGCCGCCGCGGATGTCGGCGTCTGGGTGCGTTCGCCGCGCGGTTCGGCTCCGCCCACTCAGGCCCGCCGCCTGACCCTGCATACACGAGCGCTCGCCCCGAGCGGCTGGACCGAAGGCGTGAACGCCGCACTGAATGCCTGCATTGGAGACGATCGCGAGTCCGCGCGCGGAATCGCCTGACCACTATGAGTGATTTTTTTCAGAACGGTGTCATCACGACGCTGCACCAATTGCGTCACCGCCCCATTGAAGAGGTGGAAAGCGAGTTGCTGGAGTTCGCGCAGACCCGGCCGCTGTCGCTGGTGCTGCCCTGCCTGGTCGACGAGCTGTCACGCCCCGCGCTGCAGACCATCGTGGCCGAGATCGCCAAGGCGCCGTATCTGAGCCAGATTGTTGTCGGCCTGGACGGGGCCGACGAGGCCGGCTATCGGGCCGCCCGCAAGTTCTTCGCGCAACTGCCTCAGAACACCCGCGTCATCTGGAACGACGGCCCGCGTCTGCAGGCCCTGGACGCCCGTCTGCGGGCGGAAATGCTCGCGCCGGAGACACGCGGAAAGGGCTGCAACGTGTGGTATTCGCTGGGGTACATCCTGACCCACGGCGAAACCTACACCGGTGCCGTGGCGTTGCACGACTGCGACATCCTCGATTACGACCGCACGATGCTCGCGCGGCTGCTCTACCCGGTTGCGAACAACAACTTCAGCTACGAGTTCTGCAAGGGCTACTACGCGCGCATCGGCCAGCAGCGAATCAACGGTCGAGTCTGCCGCCTGCTGCTGACGCCACTGATCCGCACGCTGCGCAAGATTTTCGGGCCGCTGGATTATCTGGAATACCTGGACAGCTTTCGCTACGCGCTGGCCGGTGAGTTCTCGCTGCGCACCGGCGTGCTGTCCGACCTGCGCATCCCCACGGACTGGGGGCTGGAGATCGGCGTGCTGTCGGAGATGTTCCGCAACTACTCGACCAACCGCCTGTGTCAGATCGACATCGCCGATCAGTACGATCACAAGCACAAGGCGCTGTCGGCACATGATGACAGCGGTGGCCTGGCGAAGATGTCCATCGACATCATCAAGGCGATCTACCGCAAGCTCGCGACCAACGGTGTGGTCTTCACCACGGAAAGCTTTCGCTCGATCAAGGCGACCTATTACCGGGTGGCGCTGGATTTTGTCAGCATGTACGCAGCCGACGCCCGCGTGAACGGTTTGAGTTTCGACAACCACCGGGAGGAACAGGCAGTGGAGCTGTTTGCGCAGAATATCGTCAAGGCCGGGGAGATCTTTCTGAAGAATCCGATGGAAACCCCGTTCATTCCGAGCTGGAGCCGCGTGCGATCGGCGCTGCCCGACGTGCTGGACGAGCTCTCCGACGCCATCGAGGCGGATCATGTCGACTATGGCTGAACCGACCCCCTGGCGGTTGCGTGATCGGTTGCACGATCACATCCGCCTGCTCTATCCGGACGCGGATACCGGTTCGCTGGTCGAGGCCTGCATGGCCGCCATGCGCCTGGATCCGGAAACACCGACACCGGAGGCCCGGCGCAACCTTTGGAGCGAGGCCGATTCGGTGGTGATCACCTACGGTGACACGATCACCGAACCCGAGGCGCATCCGCTGGACAGTCTGGCCGGGTTCATGCGCGACCGCCTGAGCGGCACGGTGTCGGCCGTGCACATCCTGCCGTTCTATCCCTGGACGTCCGATGACGGTTTCGCGGTTTCCGACTACGGCGTCGTTCATCCGGATCTGGGCGACTGGGACGACATCCGCCAGATCAGCCAGGATTTTCGTGTCATGGGCGATTGCGTGATCAATCACTGCTCCGCATCGCACCAGTGGTTCAAGAACTACCAGCAAGGCGTGGCGCCGGGTGTCGGCTACTTCGTCGAGGCGGATCCCGGCGAGGATCTCAGCGCCGTGGCGCGGCCGCGCACCTCGTCCCTGCTCCTGCCGGTGGACACCCGGCAGGGGCTGCGACATGTCTGGTGCACCTTCGGTCATGACCAGATCGACCTGAATTTCGCCAATCCCGAACTAATGCTGGAGGTGATCCGCCTGTTCCGGCTCTACCTGAATCGCGGCGTCAAGGCGTTTCGCCTGGATGCCGTGGGTTATGTCTGGAAGGAGCGCGGCACCAGCTGCCTGAATCTGCCGGGTGCGCACGAGGTCGTGCGACTGCTGCGCACCCTGGTGGAACACGCCGAGCCGGACGCGTGGATCATCACCGAGACCAACGTTCCGATCTTCGAGAACCTCGCCTATTTCGGCAATGCCAACGAAGCGCACCTGATCTACAACTTTTCCCTGCCGCCGCTGCTGCTGCACGCGCTTTGCACCGGTAACAGCCGCTATCTGCGCGCATGGATGATGAGCATGCCCCCGGCGCGGGATGGCACGACCTACTTCAACTTTCTTGCCTCCCATGACGGGATCGGACTGAGGCCGGTGG
>CALBOV010000375.1 GCA_937896565.1 uncultured Salinisphaerales bacterium | reverse complement strand
GTCGATCAGATCCTCGGTCAGCGCACCGATGATGCCGTTGTTCGCCGCGTAGACGGTGCCGATGCTGTCCGGGTGCCGGCGTGCGGTCTCGATGACGCCGGCCGCCGCCGCGTTGATCACGGAGGTGACGCCACCGGACTGCGCGTAAAGGGCGTTTTTCACCCCGGACATGGGCGCTTCCTGGGAAGTGGGTGGCGCAAGAGGATAATCGAATCGCGCGCAGAGATTCGACTGTGCGATGGTCGAATTCGCGTCGGGCCGGACGGCGGGTGGCGTCCCCGGTTGTAGGAAATTCCAGACTTTGGTCGTACCTACGGCGAGGCCCGCGGCGAAGGCCTGCTCACTCAAGCCCTTGTCGGGGCAGGAGATTCCCGAACCTGGCGGACGAATCCGTGCTCGCCGCTGGCCCGCGAGCGGGCAGTTGTCGATTGACGCCTCTCGAACGCTCAGAGTACCGTTGCCGTTCGCCGCCACCGCGCGGCTGGTTGGTGCGCGGCAGCAGAATCGCGCCCAAGCCTCTCATTCGACATTCGGACTAAGTACATGCGAATCGTATTGCTGGGCGCGCCCGGTTCCGGAAAGGGCACGCAGGCCGCGAAGTTGCAGGAAAAGCACGGTGCGCCTCAGATTTCGACGGGAGATCTGCTTCGGGCCGCCGTTGCGGAAGGCACGGAACTGGGGTTGAAGGCCAAGGCGGCCATGGAAGCCGGGGAACTGGTGGCTGACGAGATCGTCGTCGGCATGATTCGCGAGCGGCTGGAAGCGCCGGGCGCCGACGGTGGATTCATTCTCGACGGTTTTCCGCGCAGCCACACGCAGGCGGCCGCGCTGGACGAAATGCTGACCAAGCTGGGACGCCCGCTGGAAAAGGCGGTGCACCTGGTGGTGGACAACGAAGAAATCATGACCCGTCTGCTGGAACGCAAGCGGGCCGACGACACCGAAGACACGATCCGGCATCGCCTGGAAGTCTTCGAAAGCCAGACCAAGCCGGTGGTGAACTACTACGCCGCGCAGGGCAAGCTGTCGACGGTGACCGGTGTCGGTGAGATCGACGAGATTTTCGGACGGATCGAACAGGCCGTCGGCGTCTGATCGGCGGGCCATCCGGTACGCAGAAAGCCCGCGAGTCGCGGGCTTTTTTGTGAGCGTCAGTCGGCGTCCGCGAGCTGCAAGATCGGCGGTTGTCCCGGCTTGACCCGCAGCGTCTGCGCGCCCTCCAGGAACGCGACGAGGGTTTGTCCCGCGACCCGGGCCCGCCAGCCCCGCAGCAGGTCGAGTTCGCGCTCGCCGGCGGCAAGACGGGTCAGATCGCCGCGGCCGGCGATGGCGCTGGCGGTCATCCGGTGCGCCAGCGCCTGCTGCCGCAACAGGGCCATCAGCGCATCGACCACCGGTTCGGCTTCGGGCGGCAGTGGCCGTTCGTCCTGGGTCTCCAGTTCCGGCCAGTGCCGGTCGGTGGCCATGGCCGCGAGCATCGCATCACCGTCGCGGGCGATGGCCTTGTCCTCCAGCCCGCGGATGCGTTGCAGCTCGCCGCGCTGTTTCGGCTTGCGCCGCGCCAGATCGAGAATCACGTCGTCCTTGAGCACCCAGCGTCGCGGCAGATTGCGCGCCAGCGCGGTGGTTTCCCGCCAGCTCGCGACGCGCGCCGCGACCTGACGCTGATTGGGCCGCAGCTTGCGGATACCCTTGAGCTTGCGCCAGGCGTTGTCGGGTTCCACCACCCAGTGATCGGGCCGGGCCATCGCGGTGAACTCCTCGTCCAGCCAGCCCGTCCGGCCGAGTTTTTCCAGTTCGTCGCAAAGCCGCGCGTAGGCGCCTTCCAGCCAGACCACGTCGGCGGCGGCGTATTCCATGGCATCGGGATCGATCGGCCGGTCCAGCCAGTTCATCCGGGAGAACGCCTTCGGCAGCACCTTGCCCAGGGTTTTCTCGACCAGGGAGCCGTAGCCGATCTGATCGCCGTAACCGAGCAGGCTGGCCGCCAGCTGGGTATCGAAAATCGGCGCGGGCGCCATGCCCAGCTCGTGATGCAGCACCTCCATGTCCTGCCCGGCGGCATGGAACACCTTGATCTGATCGGGGCGGCCCAGCAGCGCGCGCAAGCCCTCGGTGGCGTCGAAGGCCAGTGGGTCGATCACCGCGCATTTTCCGTCCGCGCAGACTTGCACCAGCGCCAGCTGCGGCCAGTAGGTCCGTTCGCGCATGAACTCCGTGTCCACGCAAAGCGAGGTGGCCTCGCGCACGCTGTCGGTATAGGCGGCCAGGGCGGCCGCGTCGGTGATCTGCTGGAAGTCCATGCAAGTGCCGTGTGAGCGGTGAGCGGATAGACTATAGGTTCTCGCCCGCAGGGGTGCTCACCTCGCACGATGTCTCAATTTCTTTCAATGCTGGGCCGATTGCTGCTGTTGCGCTGCGGTCCGCAGGATCTGCCGTACTCCACGTCTCTGCTCGGTGGCAGCATCGCCGCCAGTATCGCCGCCAACATTCTCTCGTTGGGTATCGGTACATCGACGCTGGCCGCGGTTCCGCAGACCCTGGTCGCCACCCTGGTGTCGGTGGGCTTCGTGATCGGCATGTTGCAGATTCGCGAGCGCACGCCCCGGGCGGTGCAGACGCTGACGGCGCTGTTCTCCACCCAGGCGGTGCTCGGCGTGCTCGCCCTGTTTCCGCTGCGCACGCTCGCGCCGGTGTTTCAGCAACTCGCCGAGAATCCGGATGCCGCGTCGACCATCGAGGCGCCGTCGTCGGCGGTGGCCGCCTGGCTGGCGCTGGGGCTCTGGAGCGTGATCGTCACCGGGCACATCCTCAAGAACGCGCTGGACGTGCACATGCTCGCCGGCGTTGGTCTCGCGATCCTGCAGGGGATGCTGATCTGGATCGTCCTGATCCCTCTGGCCTGAGGTTTCGCGGTGGCGCACGTACACATTCTCGGCATCTGCGGCACCTTCATGG
>CALBOV010000374.1 GCA_937896565.1 uncultured Salinisphaerales bacterium | reverse complement strand
TCCAGCAGCCCGGGCATGGCAACCAGCTGCCGAACCACCCACGGGCTGGCGGCGGCGAGCCGGATCAGATGCTGTAGCGCGATCGGCCGCTCATCCAGCAGCGCCAGATAATTGGTCCTGCCGATCAGCGCGTCCAGGATGGACAGCAACCGCGCGGCGACCTCGTCCGGCTCGTCCATGGATTTCAACGCATCCAGGCAGACCGGCCAGATGCGGTGCAAACGCGCGTCGGCCGCATCGCTGTACATTGCATTGTCCTGCAACGCCCTGACGCGCCCTGCAATACCCTCGCAGTCGGACAACCCGGCGCCGGTCAACTGCTCCAGACCCGCTGGCGAATCCGCCTGACGCCAGGACGGCGCTGGCGTGGCCGGCTCATCGTCGCCGGCCTCTCCGACGATATCCACGAACCCAGCGTGGACGCGATCGCGATGTGTCGCCAGCGCCCGTTCCACCTGGGACCAGTCGTCGTGTCCGAAACTGCGCGCCAGCGCCGTTCGCACATCGGCTGCATCGGGCACCTGATGCCACTGCGCATCGCTCCACATCTGCAACCGGTTTTCCAGCTGGCGCAGAAACAGATAGGCGGCTTCCAGGTCGTCGCCGCTCTGCGTATCCAGATAGCCGAGCGCCTCGGCGGCCGTCCGCGCCTGGCGCCAGGACTGGCAGCGCAGCGATGGCTCCGACCCGCCATGCACGAGTTGCAAGGCCTGGATCACGAACTCGGCCTCGCGGATTCCACCCACGCCCCGCTTGATGTCGAGATCGCCCGTCGTCCGGGCGACATCCGCGGCAATGTCCGCCTTGATCTGGCGCAGCGACGCAAAGGCGCCGAAATCCAGATAGCGTCGATAAATGAACGGCTGCAACCGGGTCGACAAGGCCTTTGCCCAGTCCGGAACGTCCCCGATCCAGCGAGCCTTCATCAGCGCATAGCGTTCCCAGGCGCGACCGTGAACCTCGTAGTAGTGCTCAAGCGCAGACGCGGACACCGTGATCGGCCCCGACCGGCCGAACGGACGCAGGCGCGTGTCGACGCGATAGACGATGCCTTCCGGCGTGACATCCGCCAGCAGCGAGATCAGGCGCTGGGCCACGCGCGCGAACCAGGTCGGCGCATCCAGTGCGCGATGGCCATCACTTTGTGATTGGGCCGGCCCATGGACGAAGACCAGATCCACGTCGGAGGAGAAGTTCAGCTCGCGACCACCGAGCTTGCCCATGGCGAGGATGGCGAGGCGGCCTGGTGAGCCGTCGGGTGCGAGCAGACGGCCGTGCCGCGCCTCCACATCCGCGTGGGCCAGATCCAGCGCGGCGACCAGCAACCCGTCCGCCACATCGGACAGCGCCACCAGGGTTGCCCACCCGTCATCGCGACCATCCAGATTGCGCTCGGCGATCGCGGCGAGCAGCTTGCGACGACAGCAACGCAACGCGGCCGCGGGCTCGTGTTGCGCGCGCAGGGCGTCGAGGCAGGCGGTGACGACGCCCGGCGTAATCGGCTTCGCCGACCACTCGCCCAGATCCGGCCATGCGGCCCGCTCTCGCGTCAGGAATGGTCCGTTGAAATGCTCAGCCCCGCTCATTGCGCGCTGCCTGTCTGCCCGATGGGCGAGGCATTCTAGTGCATCACGCGCAGCAGGCTTGGCGGCATCGAGTCGCCGCTGGCAGGAGGCGTATGCCGATCAGTCGGCGTCCGCCAGTGCGAGACGGTCGACCGCCTCCGCGGCCTGGCGATCGCCACCGCCGGCGGCGCGCAGGTACCAGGCGCCGGCCAGATCCAGGTTCTCCGGACCTCCGACGCCTTGTTCATAGAAGCGGCCCAGGTGGTACTGGGCAGCCGGATAGTCCTGATTGGCCGCCCGCTCCAGCCACGCCATGGCCTTCGGCTCGTCCTTTTCCACGCCTTCACGCCCTTCCTCGAGCAGCAGCGCCAGATAAACCTGCGCGGGCAGGAAATTCTGGTCCGCCGATGCACGGTAAAGCTTGCGCGCCCTTGGTGGATCGCTCAGACCGTCGTCCGGTTCGTCGTAGAGCTGGGCGAGGTGGAACTGGGCGTCCGCGTTCCCCTGCTCCGCCAGGCCGCGATAAAGGCCCCGGGCCTGCCCGAGGTCCTGCTCCACGCCCTCCCCGTCGGCGTAAAGGCCGGCCAGCACCAGGGTGGCCGCCGCATGATTCTCGTCAACCGCGGACTTCAGCAGCGCGATCGCCTGGCGGGGGCCCGCGTCGGGAACATCGCCGGCCAGCATCAGCAGGGCGAGGTTGTACGCCGCGCTGACATGGCCGTCCTCGGCCGCCAGGTCATACCAGTAGGCCGCCTGCCCACCGTCCATTTCGATGCCCAAGCCGGTCTGGTAGGCACGACCGAGCTGGTACATGGCATTGGTGTGCTCGGCGCTGGCCGCCGCCTTGAACCACCGGATGCTCTCGGCCTGCGCCGCGGGGTCCTGGAACCTGGTCAGCATCAGGCCGAGGTTGTACTGGGCCGGAACCAGACCGGCCTCGGCGGCGGCCGTGTACGCAAGCCTGGCGGCATCGACATCAGACTCCACGCCACGTCCGCTGGCGTAGAGGTAGCCCAGCCGGAAATTCGCCTCCGAGATGCCGCCCTCGGCCGCCTGTTCGAACATGGGAACGGATGCGGCGATGTCCTGTTCCACGCCTTCCCCGCGCAACAGCATCTCGCCGAGCTCGTAGGCCGCCTCGACATCGCCAGCCTCGGCCGCGACGCGATAGGCATCCGCGGCACCCGCGAGATTCTTCGGCACACCGACACCGGACTGGCGGGCAATGCCCAGCAGCAAACCGGCTTCGGAGGGATAACGGTCCAGCGCCGCGGACAGCAGCGCGTCGACATCGTGCTCACGGGGTGCCTGATAGCCGTTGTGGATCAACAACCGCGCCAGATTCAGCTGGCCGGCGGCGTTGCCCTGTTCGGCCGCGTCACGCAGCAGTTCATAGGCGTAGTCGACATTCTGCTCGATGCCCTCGCCGTTCAGGTACATATTGCTGAGATTGACGATGGCGCCGTCATGCCCCTGGCTGGCCGCCTTCCAGTACCAGTCCGCGGCAACCTCCGGCTTGGCCTCGCCCAGCAATCCACGCTGCAGGATCAGCGCGGTGTTGAACTGGGCTTCCGCCAGCCCCTGCTCGGCTGCCTGCAGAAACCAGTCGAAGGCGAGACTGATGTCCTGGCGAATGCCAATGCCCTGGGCATAGAAGCGACCCAGATCGCTTTGCGCCTGGGCGTAGCCCTGCGAAGCGGCCTTGAAATAGTAGTCGTGCGCCTGTCCCAGGTCGGCCGGCACGCCGTCACCCTGCTCGAAACGACGCCCCATCACATGCTGCGCGTCGGCGTAGCCCAGTGCCAGCCGCTCCTCGAATGCCTTGACCTCATCGTCAACGGCAACCGCCTCGGGCTCAGCCGGAGGGTCAACAACATCGGCCTGCGCGGTGGTTTCAGGCGCGTCGCCTTCAGCCGCGTCGCCCTCAGCCGCACTCTCGACGGGTGCGTCGCCGGCGGCATCCAGCGGGCGCTCCAGCGCCGATGGTCGCGAGGATTCGACGGATGTCAGCGAAGGCGGCGCGAATAACGGGTCCTCCGCCGGCACGCTGGCGGCCGATTCCTGCTCGGTGGCATCGGCCTGCTCCGGCAGATCCGATGGCTCGTCCACGGACCAGCCGACGGATGACAGGCTCCACAGGGCGACCATACCCAGTACTTGGACACTACGGACTTTCATTGCAAACCGATCTCCACTCCCAGCCCGACACTTTCGGTCGATACGCCGTCCGCTTCAAGTCTTGTCAGCCCATCGGCTGAGAATTCCGTCTCAACGGCCCCGCCCGGCCACCTGGCGCCCGCCGAAAACGAAGAAGCCCCGCCGGAGCGGGGCTTCCCTTTACAACCGAACGGGTCGGCCGGCTTTACATCATGCCGCCCATGCCGCCCATGTCACCGCCTGCCGGCATCGCGGGCTCTTCCTTCGGAAGCTCAGCGATCATGGCTTCTGTGGTCAGCATCAGACCGGAGACCGAGGCGGCGTGCTGCAGCGCGCTGCGCGTCACCTTGGTCGGGTCCAGGATGCCCATGGCGATCATGTCACCGAACTCGCCGGTCGCGGCGTTGTAGCCGTAGTTGCCGGACTCGGCCTTGACCGCGTTCAGGATCACGCTGGCTTCGCCGCCGGCGTTGGCAACGATCTGGCGCAGCGGCTCTTCAACGGCGCGCTTGAGGATGCGAATGCCCGCATCCTGATCGGCGTTCACGCCGCTGACCTTCTCGATCGCGGCGATGGCACGCACCAGCGCGACACCACCACCCGGAACCACGCCTTCTTCAACAGCGGCGCGGGTTGCATGAAGTGCGTCCTCGACGCGAGCCTTCTTCTCCTTCATCTCGGTTTCGGTGGCGGCACCGACCTTGATGACGGCAACACCGCCAGCGAGCTTGGCAACGCGTTCCTGCAGCTTTTCACGATCGTAGTCGCTGGTCGCGTCTTCGATCTGCTTGCGGATGGTTTCGATGCGGCTCTTGATGTTGTCGGTCTGGCCGGCGCCATCAATGATCGTGGTGTTTTCCTTGGAAACCTGGACCTTCTTGGCTTCGCCCAAGTCTTCCAGCGTGACCTTTTCCAGGCTCATGCCGGTTTCTTCGGAGATCACGGTGCCACCGGTCAGGATGGCGATGTCTTCCAGCATGGCCTTGCGGCGGTCGCCGAAGCCCGGAGCCTTGACGGCCGCGACCTTGACGATGCCACGGATGGTGTTCACCACCAGCGTCGCCAGTGCTTCGCCTTCGACATCTTCAGAAATGATCAGCAGCGGACGCGAGGACTTGGCCACACCTTCCAGCACGGGCAGCAGGTCACGGATGTTCGAGACCTTCTTGTCGTGCAGCAGGATGAACGGATTGTCCAGTTCAGCCGTCATGGACTGCTGGTTGTTGACGAAGTACGGCGACAGGTAGCCGCGATCGAACTGCATGCCTTCGACGACATCCAGCTCGTTGGCCAGGCCGGAGCCTTCCTCAACGGTGATGACACCTTCCTTGCCAACCTTCTCCATCGCTTCGGCGATGATCTGGCCGATCGCCTCGTCGGAGTTGGCGGAAATCGTGCCGACCTGGGCAATCGCCTTGTTGTCGTCACAGGGCTTGGACAGGCCCTTCAGCTCTTCGACGGCGGCTTCCACGGCCTTGTCGATGCCGCGCTTGAGGTCCATCGGGTTCAGACCAGCGGACACGGCCTTGATGCCTTCGCGCAGGATCGCCTGGGCGAGCACGGTCGCGGTCGTGGTGCCGTCACCGGCGACGTCGGAGGTCTTGGAAGCGACTTCCTTGACCATCTGCGCACCCATGTTCTGGAACTTGTCTTCCAGTTCGATTTCCTTGGCCACGGACACGCCGTCCTTGGTCACGGTCGGCGAGCCGAAGCTCTTTTCCAGCACGACGTTGCGGCCCTTGGGACCCAGCGTCACTTTCACGGCATTGGCCAGTGCGTTGACGCCCTTCAGCAGCTGCTGACGCGCGTCGTCACTGTAGTGAATTTCCTTGGCAGCCATTGGATAGCTCCTTAACTAATGGGGTTCTGACGAAAGAATTCTTGGAAGATCGGATCAGGCGTGCGGGGCTCAGCCCTCGAGCACGGCCATGATGTCGTCTTCACGCATGACAACGACTTCGTCGCCGTCCAGCTTGACCTCGGTGCCCGAGTACTTGCCGAACAGGACCTTGTCGCCGACCTTGACGTCCAGCGCCTGGACGGTGCCGGAATCCAGCTTCTTGCCATTGCCCACAGCAATGACTTCACCCTTGATCGGCTTTTCGGTCGCCGAGTCGGGGATCACGATGCCGCCCGGTGACGTACGCTCCTCTTCAAGGCGCTTGATCACCACGCGATCCTGCAAGGGACGGATATTCATGGCTGACTGCCTCCAAATATGTCGATAACTAGTGTCGATTCGATGGGCCATTCCCCTGGCCCGGCCGGGACATGGGCGACCTGCGATTAGCACTCGCCCCTGGTGGCTGCCAAAACTGGGGTTGGGGGCGTGGGTTTCAAGAGGCGGGGGAAGAAAATTTTCATGAATGTTGTGTGGCAGGGGTGCGTGAGGTCGCTGAGCGACTGAGCGCAGGGGGTGATAGCACGGTGCGACGCTGTCTGAGGACGACGCAGCAGAACCATCAGCTCAACGGTTTCGCCCATTCGGCCGAGTGACTTTTGGGCGTCCAAAAGTCACCAAAAGACGGATGCCGCTGCTCAGGTCGACCCGCCTGGCGGCGTGACGACTGCCCTGCGATGCTCGCCAACGGCGGGCGGGCCGAAACTCGCACGCTAGGCGTGCTCAAACAGCCGGCCCGCTGGCTCCACCGTTGTCTGCGCGTCTCGGCTGAGCAAAAGGCACAAAAAACCAGGTTCCGTTCCAGCCTCGGATTGAACTCCGTTGGACGTGGCCGAGCATCGCAGCGGGCGGTGAATCAGTCGGCGCGCAGCGCCGAGCGAGGCAGGGATGCCGAAGCCGTTGCAGTCGGGCCAGGACGGCCCGT
>CALBOV010000373.1 GCA_937896565.1 uncultured Salinisphaerales bacterium | reverse complement strand
CCGGATGCAATGTGGTCATGGTCCTACCCCGCGATGAGCAGCAGCGCCTCGTAGCCCGCGAAGGCCGCGAGCAGCATGCCGCCCTCGATGCGTGTGATCTGTCCCCGTCCGCGCCAGCCGATACACATCAGATACAGCAGGCCGGTCAACGCCAGCATGACCGGTCCGTCGCGGGTGAGCACGGCGGGCTCGACGGCGCCGGGGTGCAGCAGCGCGGGCATCGCCAGCACCACGAGCAGGTTGAAGATGTTGGAGCCGAGGACGTTGCCCAGCGCGATCTCCGGTTCGCCCTTGAGCGCGCCCGCCACCGACGCCGCCAATTCGGGGAGACTCGTGCCCAGCGCGACGATCGTCAATCCGATGACCAGTTCGCTGATACCGAACGCGTTGGCCAGATTGACCGCGCCCCAGACCAGCAGCTGCGAGGACAGCGGCAGCAGCACCAGTCCGACGAGGGTCCAGAACAGCGCGCGCCCCATCGGTGCCTTTTCCGGAACATCCAGCGCGAGTTCGTCGCCACCGCTCGCCGGCACTCCCGCCTTGGCCATGCGCGCCATCCAGATCAGCACCGCGACCAGGCCCACGACCAGCACGGTGCCGTCGAATCGGCCGAGGTGGCCATCCGCCATCAGCAGAACCGCGGCCACGCAGACCACCGACACCACGGGCAACTCGCGCTTGAGTACCGAACTCTGGATGACCAGCGGCATGACCAGTGTCGTCACTCCGAGAATCAGCGCGATGTTGGTGATGTTCGATCCGATGGCATTGCCGATCGCCAGGCCGGTCTTGCCCTGCAACGAGGCGACCGCGGCCACGAACATTTCCGGCGCCGACGTGCCCAGTCCGACCACGGTCAGTCCGACCAGCAACTTGGGCACGCCCAGATCCTGCGCCAGGGCGGCGGCGCCGGCGATGAAGCGGTCCGCGCCCCAGATCAGAAGCACGAAGCCAATGGCGATGGCGCCGACGCTGAGCAGCAGTGTGGGGTCCAAACGGAGGCCTGGGCGGGCAGATGGGCCGCGAATGATAGCGAACCTGGGTGTTCGCGCGTGCGTGAACGGAATTGGCGATCAGCCCTTGACCGCGTCGTAGGCGGCCAGTGCGGCCTGGCGACTGGCCTTGAGGTCGACGATGGGCAACGGGTAGTCGTGCCCCAGTCGCAGCGCCGCGGCCCGGAGCACGTCGGCCGGTGCCGACCACGGTGCGTGAACATACCGGTTCGGCAGCCGGGCGAGTTCGGGCACGAAGCGCCGGACGTAGTCACCGTCGGCGTCGAATTTCTCGCCCTGCGACACCGGATTGAAAATGCGGAAATAGGGCGCGGCGTCGGCACCGCAGCCGGCGATCCACTGCCAGCCCAGCGTATTGTTCGCCAGATCGGCATCGACCAGCGTGTCCCAGAACCAGCGGGCGCCTTCCAGCCAGTGGTGGCGCAGGTTCTTGGTCAGCAGGCTGCCGACGATCATCCGGACGCGATTGTGCATCCACCCGGTTCGCCAGAGCTGGCGCATCCCCGCGTCGACGATGGGGATGCCGGTGCGGCCACGTTGCCAGGCGTCCAGATCCTGCGCGTTTCCGTCCCAGGAGAATTGGCGAAAGCGGGGGTTCATGACCGCTTCGGTGGTGTGCGGAAAATGGAACAGCAGGTGATGCGCGAACTCCCGCCAGGCCACTTCGGACAGGAACTTGTCCGCGTTCTTCGCGCTGCGCGTGCGGCCGTCGTCGCTGCTCGTCGCCCGGGTGGCCGCGAGCACCTCGCGTGGCCCGATCTCGCCGAAATGCAGGTGGGGTGACAGGCCGGATGTCAGGTCCTGCGAGGGGATGTCGCGGCCGTCGGCGTAGTGCTCCAGCGAGTCGGTGAGGAATCCGTCCAGCCGCTGGCGCGCGCCGTCGGCGCCTGGTGTCCAGTGTCGGGAGAAGTCGTCCGCCCAGTTCAGCGTTGGCAGCAGCTCCAGGCTGGCCAATGGTTCGCTGGGAATGTCCGGCGGCGGTGGCAGCGTCGGGACGGGGGCGGGCGATAGCGCGCCGATGTCTTCGCGGATGGCTTTCCAGAACGGTGTGAACACGCGGTACGGGCCGCCGCTGCCCGTTTCCACGGTCCAGGGTTCGGCGAGCAGGGCCGCGTTGAAGCTGCGCGTCTCCACGCCATCGTCGCGCAGCGCCTGCTTGATCCGGCCGTCGCGCTCCCGGGTCGCCGGGTCGTAGAGCCGGTTCCAGCAAACGGCGTCCGCTCCCGTCGCGTCGATGCACTCTCGCAGGACCTCCAGGCTGGGGCCGCGGCGTATGACCAGCTCGGAGCCGGCGTCGCGCAGGGCGTCGGACAGACGTTCCAGCGAATGATGCAGCCACCAGCGGCTGGCGCCGCCCGGAGCCCAGGGCGCCTCTTCGTCCGGGGCATGGATATAGAGGATCAGCAGCCGCTCGCAGCGGGCGGCGGCGTGGGTCAGTGCCGGGTTGTCCGAAAGGCGAAGGTCGCGCCGGAGCCAGACGATGCGCGTCGACATGATTCTTCAATGTCCGTGCGTCACAAGACAGGGAACGGCCGGTCCGTATAATGCGCGGCCTTTTCCCACGGTAACCCAGCGGAATGACCCAAGCGATTCGTGTCGAGGGCGTGGAAAAACGCTACGGCGCCTTGCACGCGCTCAAGGGCGTGAGCTTCGGGATCGAGCAGGGCGAGTACTTCGGCCTGCTGGGCCCCAACGGCGCCGGCAAATCGACCCTGATCAACATCACGGCGGGACTGGTGCGTGCCAGCGGGGGGCATGTGTCTGTGATGGGGCATGACGTGGTCGGTGCGTTTCGCCCGGCTCGTCAATCGCTGGGTGTGGTGCCCCAGGAAATCGTCTACGACCCGTTCTTTTCCGTGCGGGACATTCTGCGCATTCAGGCGGGTTACTTCGGCTGCGGTCGCGAGGCCTGGCCCTGGATCGAGGAATTGCTGGAACGCCTGGACCTGACCGACAAGTGCGAGGCCAGCATCCGCCAGCTGTCCGGCGGCATGAAGCGGCGCGTGTTGATCGCGCAGGCACTGGTGCATCGTCCGCCGGTGGTGATTCTCGACGAGCCCACGGCCGGTGTGGACGTGGAGCTGCGCCGGACGCTGTGGGAATTCACCCGGGAGCTGCACGCCGCCGGTCACACCATCGTGTTGACCACTCACTATCTTGAAGAGGCGGAGGCGCTCTGCGAGCGCATCGCCATCATGGACCACGGTGAGCTGAAGGCGCTGGAGAAGACCGGCGATTTCCTGGCGCGCCATCCGTTCCGCTTCCTGCGACTGTCCATCGATGGCCCGGGCACGGTTCCGCCGGCGATCGAGCGGCTGGTCTGCGCGCGTGACAACGACGAGCTGGAGCTGCGGCTGACCCGGGGGCAGGATTCGGTGGCCGATGTGCTGGACGGTTTGCGTGACGCCGGGTTCCGTGTCACCGATGTCCACACCCGCGAGCCCAGTCTCGAGGACATTTTCGTCGAGCTGACGGGAGATTCCGATGAATAGCCCGGTCGATCAGGCCGCGCTGGCCAGACGCTTCAATCCGCGCGGTACCTGGACGCTGTTCCAGAAGGAAGTCCGCCGCTTCCTGAGCGTCATCGGCCAGACTGTGCTGGCGCCGGTGATCACGGCCGTGCTGTATCTGCTGGTGTTCCAGCACGTGCTGGAGGACCGGGTCAACGTGTATCCGGGTGTGGGTTACACCGCGTTCCTGATTCCCGGTCTGGTGATGATGAGCATCATCCAGAACGCCTTCGCCAACACCTCGTCGTCGCTGACGCAGTCGAAGATCATGGGCAACCTGGTGTTCCTGCTGTTCGCGCCGTTGTCGGCGGCGGAGATCTTCGTCGCCTTCGTCGCCGCGGCGATCGTTCGGGCGACCTGCGTGGCCGCGGCGCTTTACGCGGTGGGCTGGCTGTTCATCCCGCTGCCGTTGCAGGCGCCGCTCGCCGCGATTGCCATGCTGATCCTGTCGGCGGCCTGCCTGGCCGTGCTCGGGCTGATCGCGGGCATTCTGGCGCAGAAGTTCGACCATCTGGCGGCCTTCCAGAACTTCTTCATCATGCCCTTCTCCTTTCTCTCCGGCGTGTTCTACTCGATTCATTCGCTGCCGGAGTTCTGGGAGCATGCGTCCCGCTTCAACCCGTTCTTCTACATGATCGACGGGTTCCGCTACGGGTTCTTCGGTGTCGCGGACGCTCCCATCAGCCACTCCGTCGGCGTGGTGATCCTGTTTTTCGTACTGCTGTCGGGCGTGGCACTGCAAATGCTGCGCACCGGCTACAAGATTCGCAGCTAGGCGATCGGTGATTTCATGGATGCACTGACAATCAAGACCCTGATCGAGGCCGGACTGCCGGACGCGCAGGTCGAGGTGATCGGCGACGACGGTCAGCATTTTCAGGCGACGGTGATCTCTCCGTCCTTCGCCGGGCAGTCCGTCGTGGCCTGCCACCGCATGGTCTATGCCACGCTGGGCGATCGCATGGGCACGGAGATTCACGCCCTGCAACTGCGCACGCGCGCGCCGAACTGAGCGCGGTCGCCACATGGACAAATTAGCGATCACCGGCAATGGCCCGCTGGACGGCGAGGTCCGCGCGTCGGGCGCCAAGAACGCCACGTTGCCGATTCTCTGCGCCGCGCTGCTCACCGACGAGCCGCTGATGGTGCACAACGTCCCGCATCTGGAGGACGTGACCACGACCAACCGGTTGCTGGCCCGCCTCGGCGCGGACGTCACCATCACCGACCAGTACGGCGTGCGCGTCCACGCGCAGACGCTGGATTCGCACGAGGCGCCCTATGAGCTGGTGAAGACCATGCGGGCGTCGATTCTGGTGCTGGGGCCGCTGCTGGCGCGCCATGGCGCCGCGCGTGTCGCGCTGCCGGGCGGTTGCGCCATCGGTTCGCGGCCGGTGGATCTGCACATTGCCGGCTTGCAGGCGATGGGTGCGGATATCGATGTCGACGCCGGATTCATCGATGCCCGCGCCGGTCGCCTCAAGGGCGCCCGCATTGTCATGGAGACGGTGACGGTGACTGGCACCGAGAACCTCATGATGGCGGCCTGCCTGGCTGAAGGGGAAACGCTGCTGGAGAACGCAGCCCGCGAGCCGGAGGTCGTCGACCTGGCCCGTTGCCTCCAGGCGATGGGTGCGCAGATCGAGGGAGCGGGTACCAGCACCATCCGCATTCGCGGCGCCGAATCGCTGCATGGGGCGGAGCATCGCGTGCTGCCCGATCGCATCGAGACGGGCACCTTCCTGGTCGCCGGCGCGATCTCGCGCGGCCGGGTCCACGTGCGCGATACCGATCCGACGCTGCTGGATGCGGTGCTGCTCAAGCTGGAAGCCGCCGGCGCGGTGATCGACACCACGGACACCAGCATTACGCTGGACATGCAGGGCCGTCGCCCGCGCGCCGTGAATATTCACACCGCACCGCACCCGGCGTTTCCGACCGACATGCAGGCGCAGTTCACGGCGTTGAATGCCGTGGCCGACGGAGTCGGCACGATCACCGAGACGATTTTCGAGAACCGCTTCATGCATGCGCTGGAGCTTCAGCGCATGGGTGCCGACATCAAGCTGGAGGGGCACACGGCCATCGTCCGTGGTCGCGATCGCCTGCGCGCCGCGCCGGTGATGGCCACCGACCTGCGCGCCTCCGCCAGTCTGGTCATCGCCGCGCTGGCCGCGGAAGGCGAAACCGTGGTCGATCGCATCTATCACATCGACCGCGGTTACGAATGCATCGAGGAGAAACTCTCCCAGCTCGGTGCGATCATCCGGCGTATTTCCTGATTTGCTGCTGACGGGTCTGACCCATGCTTTCGATCGCTCTCTCCAAGGGACGCATTCTCAAGGACACACTGCCGCTGCTGGCGACGGTGGGTATCGAGCCGATCGAGGACCCGCATACCAGTCGCAAGCTGATCTTCGAGACCCGCCGCGGTGACGCCAAGCTGATCGTCATCCGTGCCTCGGACGTGCCGACCTTCGTCGAGCATGGCGCCGCGGATATCGGCGTCGCCGGCAAGGATGTGCTGATGGAGCACGGTGGCGACGCGGTCTACGAACCGCTGGACCTGAACATCGCGCGATGCAAGCTGATGGTCGCCGGGCGGCCGGGTTGTCTGGACGTGGGGCAGCGGCGCCTGCGGGTGGCGACGAAGTATGTCGAGACCACCCGGCGCTTCTTCGCGGCGCAGGGTCGGCAGGTGGAGCTGATCAAGCTGTACGGTTCGATGGAACTGGCGCCGCTGGTGGGTCTCCCCGACGCCATCGTCGATCTGGTCGACACCGGCAACACGCTGCGCGCCAACGGTCTGGAGCCGCTGGAACCGGTCGCGGACATCAGCTCGCGGCTGATCGTCAACAAGACCGCGATGAAGATGAAGCATGGCGAGGTGCAGCGGCTGATCGACCAGTTGGCCAAGGTGACGGCCGATGCTTGAGATTCAGACCATCGCGGCTTCGGATGCCGACTTCTGGGAACGGGTCGACGCGCTGGCCACCAGCGACGCCGCCGAGCGCCCCGAGGTTCGCGAGACCGCGGAGGCGATCTGCCGGGATGTGCGCGAACGCGGCGACGCGGCGGTGCTGGAGTACACACGTCGTTTCGACCGGCGTGACGATCTCACCGACCTGGGCGCATTGCGGCTGACGCCGGAGGCGATGCGCGAGGCCTTCGAGGCGCTGAGCGCCGAGGCCCGCGACACGCTGGTGCGGACCCACGAGCGGCTGGTGCGCTTCGCCGAACAGCAGGTTGCGACCAGCTGGCGGATCACCGACGACATCGGCTGCGAACTGGGCGAGCAGGTCACGCCACTGGACCGCGCCGGGCTTTACGTCCCTGGCGGCAAGGCCAGTTATCCGTCGTCGCTGCTGATGAATGCCGTCCCGGCTCGCGTGGCTGGCGTGGGCGAACTGGTCATGGTCGCGCCGACGCCGGACGGCCAGATCAACCCGTGGGTGCTCGCGGCCGCGCATCTGGTCGGCGTCGACCACGCGTTCTGCATCGGCGGGGCGCAGGCGGTCGCGGCCATGGCCTACGGCACGGACACCGTGCCCGCCGTGGACAAGATCGTCGGGCCGGGCAACGCCTACGTGACCGCGGCCAAGCGCCATGTGTTCGGCACAGTGGGCATCGACAAGCTGGCGGGGCCTTCGGAGATTCTCGTGATCTGCGACGGGCAGACGGATGTCGACTGGACGGTGCTTGATCTGTTTTCCCAGGCCGAGCATGACGAGGACGCGCAGGCGATGCTGGTTTGCCCGGACGCCGACTACCTGCGGCGGGTTCGCGAGCGGGCGGATGTGATGGCGAGCGAACAGTCGCGCGAGCGCATCATCCGCCAGTCGCTGGCGGCGCGCGGCGCGCTAATCCATGTCGAGTCGCTGGAGCAGGCGGCCGAGGTCGCGAACCGCCTGGCGCCGGAGCATCTGGAGCTGTCGGTAGCCGATCCCGACGTCCTGCTGCCCGGCATCCGCCACGCGGGCGCCATCTTCATGGGGCGGCACACGCCCGAGGCCTTTGGCGACTACTGCGCCGGGCCGAATCATGTGCTGCCGACCGGGCGCGGCGCGCGGTTCTCGTCGCCGCTGGGTGTGCACGATTTCCAGAAGCGGACCAGCCTGATCCAGGCCAGCCCGGCGGCGGCGACCCGGCTGGCGCCGTTGGCGGGGCATTTCGCCGATGTCGAGGGGCTGACCGCGCACGCCGATTCGGCTCGTGCGCGAGGGGGCAATGCGTGACACCGCTGGTAGGTATTCAAGCGGCCGGTGGTCGGACTGAGTGTGTGGTCGCTGTGCTATACTCGCGCACTGCCTGAGCAACCGGCACCTCCCGTGTGCACACGCCGTCTTCCGGTGTGCTGGGCCACGCCGCCAGGCGCCAATTGCGTGGTCAATTCAGCTTTGTCTATTCAAGTTGTCAATCAATTAGGGGCAGCATGAGCCAGGTGAAAGACGAGGGCGTGGACGCGGGGAAGCGTCGGTTCCTCACGCTTGCAACCTCGGTGGTCGGCGGCGCAGGAGCCGCGGCGGCCGCCGTTCCCTTCCTCGCGAGCTTCAAGCCGAGCGCCCGTGCCAAGGCACTGGGTGCGCCGGTCAAGGCCGACGTCAGCAAGATCGAAGAAGGCGCTCGCATCACGTACACGTGGCGCGGAAGCCCGGTCTGGGTGGTCAAGCGGAACGAGCGCATGCTCGGCACGCTGCCCAAGCTGACCGGTGAGCTTCGTGACCCGCAGTCCGAGCAGCCGCAGCAGCCGGAATACGTGGACGCCGAGACGCGATCGATCAAGCCGGAACTGCTGGTCATGATCGGGCGTTGCACGCATCTGGGCTGTTCCCCGCTGTACCGTCCCGATGCGGATGCGGCCGATGTTCCCGGTGAGTGGATGGGCGGGTTCTTCTGCCCCTGTCACGGTTCCAAGTTCGATCTGGCCGGCCGCGTCTACAAGGGCGTGCCCGCACCGCTGAACATGGAAGTGCCGCCGCATCGCTACGAATCGGATGCGGTGATCATCATCGGCGAAGACACGGAGGCCGCGTAACATGGGCATCCAGGCCAACCCCCACAAGACGACCGGCTTTCTCGGCTGGATCGACGACCGCTTCCCGCTGACCAAGCTGTGGAAGGATCACGTCGCCGAGTACTACGCGCCGAAGAACTTCAATTTCTGGTACTTCTTCGGCTCGCTGGCGATGCTGGTGCTGGTCAACCAGCTGCTGACCGGCATTTTCTTGGCGATGCACTACAAGCCCGACGCCGCGCTCGCGTTCGGCAGCGTCGAGTACATCATGCGCGACGTGCCCTGGGGCGACATCATTCGCTACATGCACTCGACCGGCGCATCGGCGTTCTTCGTCGTCGTGTACCTGCACATGTTCCGTGGTCTGATCTACGGCTCGCACCGCAAGCCGCGTGAGCTGATCTGGATCTTCGGCTGCCTGATCTATGTGTGTCTGATGGCCGAGGCCTTCATGGGCTACGTGCTGCCCTGGGGTCAGATGTCCTACTGGGGCGCGCAGGTGATCATCTCGCTGTTCGGGGCGATCCCGGTCATCGGTCCGGACCTGGTGGTCTGGATTCAGGGTGACTACGTCCCGTCGGATGCCACGCTCAACCGCCTGTTCTCGCTGCACGTGGTCGCATTGCCCTTCGTGCTGGTCGGCCTGGTCATCGCGCATCTGATGGCGCTGCACGAAGTCGGTTCGAACAACCCCGATGGCGTCGAGATCAAGAAGGTCAAGGACGAGAACGGCATTCCCAAGGACGGTATTCCTTTCCACCCGTATTACACGGTCAAGGACGTCATGGGTGTGGTGTTCTTCCTGATCCTGTTCTCGGTGGTGCTGTTCTTTATGCCCGAGGGTGGAGGCTACTTCATCGAAGCGCCGAACTTCGTGGAAGCCAACCCCGCCGTGACGCCGGATCACATCGCGCCGGTGTGGTACTTCGCGCACTTCTACGCAATGTTGCGTGCGGTGCCGTCGAAGCTGGGGGGCGTGATCGTCATGGCCGCGGCCGTGTTGATCCTGTTCTTCCTGCCCTGGCTGGACCGCAGTCCGGTGAAGTCGATTCGCTACAAGGGGCCGCTGTTCAAGATCTCGCTGGCGATCTTCACGCTGGCGACGATGATGATGTTCTGGCTGGGCACCGAGGCGCCGACGACGGTGAAGACCAACCTGGCCCGCGCGGGCACGGTGATCTACTTCGCCTTCTTCCTCGGTTTGCCGCTGATCTCCAAGCTGGACTCCACCAAGCCTGTCCCGGATCGCGTCACGGATGCGCACTGACATGAAGCCAATGATCCTACGCATCGTCACCGTCGGCGCCTTGCTCGCGTCGGCGCCGCTGTTCGCCGCTGGAGGCGGCGCACTGCCATACCACTACTCGCCGGAACTCGGTAACGAGGCATCGCTGCAGCGCGGCGCCAAGTTGTTCATGAACTACTGCTCGGGCTGTCATGGCCTGGAGTACCTGCGCTACAACCGCATGGCCGAGGATCTGGAGATCCCCGAGGATCTGCTGACCGAGAACCTGATCTTCACCGGTGCCAAGCCCGGCGAGCACATCAATACGGCCATGCCCAGCGAACCGGCCTCGACATGGTTCGGGCAGGCGCCACCCGATCTGAGCCTGACGGCCCGGTCGCGTGGGCCCAGCTGGATCTACAGCTACCTGCTGACGTTCTACGTGGACGAGTCGCGGCCGATGGGCGTCAACAACCTGGTGCTGCCGGGTGCGTCGATGCCGAACGTGCTTGCGACGCTGGAAGGCTGGAAGGCCATGGACCACCACGACGGTGAGTCGGATGGGGGGCATGGCGGCAGTCACGAGCCGGCCTTTGTCGAGATCGAGCCGGGTGAGCTGGACGAGGCGGAATTCCGTGCGGCCGTGGGCGATCTGACCAACTTCCTGGCCTATGCGGCCGAGCCCGGCAAGCGGGATCGTCACGCACTGGGCTTCAAGGTCATCGGTTACCTGATCGTGCTGTTCATCCTCTCGTGGCTGCTCAAGCGCGAGTACTGGAAGGATGTCCACTGAGGCTCTCCCATGAGTGAAAGCGCCGTGCTCGCCAGTCGTCGAGCCTACCTCACGATCTTTTCCCGGCCATCCGGACTGCTGTCCCATCTGGTGCGGCTGGTTGTGCGCGAGAAAAATCTCGCCAACGTCAACATCGAGTATCTGAGGCCGGGTGACGACAACGAGGATCTGGTGCATCTCAAGGTCGATACCGCGAGCGAGTTGCCGGTCCTCATCGATCGGCAACTGGTGCTGACCGATGTGCGCACGATCGTCGAGTACATCGACGAACGCTTCCCGCACCCGCCGCTGATGCCCATTGATCCCGCCGAGCGTGCTGCGGCGAGGCAGGCCATCGAGGAAATCCGCGGCGAGTTCTACAAGATGGCGGACATCATCGAGAACGGATCGGCGGCCAAGGTGCGTGCGGCACGCAAGACGCTGCTCTCCGGCCTCACCGGGCTGGCGACGAGCATGGGGCGGCGCAAGTATTTCCTGGGCGCCGACCTGAGCCTGGTGGATTGCGCGATGGCACCCGTGCTGTGGCGTCTGAACACGCTGGGCGTGAAGATGCCGGCCTCCGCCGAGAACCTGAACGAGTATGCCCAGCGTCTGTTCGCGCGACCGGCATTCAAGGCGAGCCTCACCGAGATTGAGGAAGGGTTTCAGGATTAGCTCGTGAGAGCCGGTTCCCCCTCTTTGTTGTGACCACCTCGCGGCGTCCCTATCTGATCCGGGCCATGTATGACTGGCTCGTGGACAACGACTTTTCGCCGCATCTGCTGGTCGACATCGCCGTCGAGGGCGTACAGGTGCCGCCCGGCTATGCGCAGGACGGCAAGATCGTCCTCAACATCAGCCCATCGGCGGTCCGAGCGCTGAGTCTGGAGAACGAGGGCATCTCGTTCGAGGCTCGATTCAGCGGGCGGGCCATGTCCGTCTGGGTGCCGGTGCAGTCCGTGCTTGCGATCTACGCCCGTGAGAATGGCGAGGGCATGATGCTCCAGGGGCTGGACGATGGCGATCCACCGCCCGACGGGGAACCGCCGACTCCGCCCGACACGCCCGAGCCCGATGATGATGCCGGTGGCAAGGGCACGCGGCGTGGCCACCTGAAGGTCGTCAAGTAGTCCGAATCGGGTCCCGGGCCCGCCCGGGATTGCCAGATTGGTGAGTGCGTTCTGGCCCGCGTGGCTGTGCTGTCGGTCGATATCCCCTTGAGGCCGTGTTTCCGCGTCACTCGGCGTCGAATGCGGCCTTGATCCACTGAATGCGCTCTTCGGCGGGTCCGCCGTCGATCGCGACCACGTCGAACCGGATCGGGGCGGCGGCGTGCTCGGGGTTGTGGCTGAGCCACCAGCGTGTGGCGGCGATCAGCCGCCGCTGCTTGTGCCGTGTCACCGTCGCGGCGGCGTCGCCGAACGACGCGCTGGAGCGCTGTCGAACCTCGATCATCACGAACGTATCACCATCGCGCATGATCAGATCGATTTCGCCGAGTCGGCACCGCACGTTCCGATCGTGGCGGCGCAGGCCCTGGCCCGCCAGCCAGCGCTCCGCCCGGGTTTCGGCCGCCGCGCCGCGGCGCAGTCGTCCGATCAAGGCGTGTCGGCTTCGGGCGGCAGCGGTACGGGCACGCCGCGCTCGAACTGAGCCCATTGGAGCCGATGGCCCACCGTGCCGTCCGGACGAACGTAGAGTTGCCCTGTTGCCGAATCGATCAGCGGTCCCGAGGCGAGTCCGTCATTGGAGAGAGCCGGCAGCAGTCGGTAGGCGTCGAACCCGAACGCGTAGAGGCGGGGAAATCTCGCGTGCACGCTGGGCCACAGTGTCTCGACCTGCTTGCGCACATCCGCAATCGCTCCACTGTCGTCCAGAATCCACGGGATCTCCGGGTAGAGGATGCCTTCCAGATCAGCATCGCGCTGCGCGTCCGGCTGTCCGTCGAAAACCTGTGAGGTCGCGATGACCGGCAGGTCGCTGGCGAAGTGAAAGCGCAGCTGCGGCTTGATCGCCCGGGCCGTTTGCGCCGGCGCGGCGAGAAACACGAAGTCGACATCGTTGCGGCGTCGTGGCTGAAATTCGGGCCGGAAGCCGAGTGCCCGGGCCACCTCGCGGTGGCGGTCGCGACTTGCGTCGAGCTGGAGGACGTCGCGAATCGGACCGGAGAAGTCGCGGGCGTTGGGGTCATAGGTTCGTGATGCCAGCACCCTGCCGCCCCGCGCCTGCAGCCGTTCGGCCATCGCGAGCATGGATCGTGCGCCCCAGTCGGATTCCGGCACCAGGGCGATGACGCGCTTGAGGCCGAGGTCGAAGGCCTTGTCCGCGATCTGCCGGGCCTCTTCCTCGGGGCTGAGCGCGAACTGGTACTTGCGACCGATGGCCCGACCGGTGTCGGTGGCCTGGTTCAGCGCCAGCACCGGGACACCACCGGTGACGGCATTCGTCACCGTGTCCACGGCGTCCTTGCGCAGCGGGCCGACGATGATGTCGGGGGACAGCGCCAGCGCCGCCTGCAGGGTCGCGAAGACATCGCCCGAGCCCGTGTCGAATACATGGACCTCGCCAAAGCCACCGCCCAGCATCCATGCCGCCATGAAGCCGTCGCGCACCGCTTGCCCGGGAGCGGCGTAAGGGCCCGTCTGTGGCAGCAGCAGCGCGATGCGCGCCGGCGGTGTGGCGGTCTCCGCCGCGCGGCCCATCGCCTCGCCAAGGTAGCGATCCGCGGCGGGATGTCCGAAATGCTGCTCACGCCACTGCGCGGCGGCGTTCTGGCGTGCCGCCGGGTCGCTCCACACCGATCGCGCGAGCCGCGCCAGCTCCAGCCAGCCCTGCGTCGTGGGGTCCAGGGCTTGGGCGCGCTCGAACATGGCTGGCGCCAGCGGTGCCTGCATCAGGCGATCCCAAAGCTGTTCACGATTCGCCGTGACGTCCTCCGGGTTCGTCAGGTAGGCCTCGCGCTGGACCAGCGCCTCGACGGCGTAGGGAAGGTCCCCGATCTGGAACAGGCCTTCCGCATATGCCGACTGGATGCGGTCGTTGTACTGCGGACGGTAGGTGGGTGAGGGTGGCGGCAGCACATTGAGCGCCGGCAGTGGATGGCCCTGCTGCAAGGCGATTTCCGCACGCAGGATGTCCGGAAGGACGCGCTGTTCGGCGGGTAGGGCGCTCGTGTCCACCCCGGTCAGCGCGCGAACGGCGGAACCGGTGTCCTGTGCCTGGACGTACAGCTCGGCAGCCTGCAGTCGCAGCTGGCTGCCTTGCGACACGCCGGCCCCGGCCGCCTGCTGCATCAGCCGGGCTGCCCGCTCGGCGGGGCCGAGTTCGACTGCCGGCGCGTTGACGGTGGGCGATGGCGCCGGGACCGGGGTGGTCGAGCAGGCGGCGAGACACAGGGCGGCCAGGCCCGCCAGGCAAATCGGGTAAGGTGCGCGCAGATTCATCCGCGAAGTGTACCCAGTGCCCGAGGATTTCGCCGTCGAACCCGGTCGCCTTTATGTCGTGGCCACGCCCATCGGTCACCTCGGCGACCTGTCACCCCGCGCGTCCGCGGTGCTGGCCGGGGTCGATCTGATCTGTGCGGAAGACACCCGCACCAGTCAGCGGCTGCTGGCGCATATCGGCGTCAGGGTGCCCATGCGCGCGCTTCACGACCACAACGAGCGGGAGCAGGCGGAGGCCATCGCCAACCGGATTGCGGAGGGCGAGGCGGTCGCGCTCATCTCCGATGCAGGAACGCCGCTGGTCAGCGATCCCGGTTTCCGGCTGGTGCGCGCGGTGCGGGGACGCGGGTGTCCGGTGGTGCCGATCCCGGGTCCGAGCGCCGTTCTTGCCGCGCTCTGCGCTACCGGGCTGCCCACTGATCGTTTCGTGTTCGAGGGCTTCCTCCCTGCCAAGCCCGGTCCGCGGCGCCAGGCGCTGGAGTCGCTGCGCAACGAGCGGCGGACCATGGTGTTTTTCGAGGCGCCGCATCGAATTGCGGACTGCGTGGAAGCGATGGCCGAGCAGTTCGGCGATAGCCGACCGGCGTGGTTGGCGCGGGAGTTGACCAAGCGCTTCGAGGAATTCGTCGGCGACACGCTGGGCGACCTGGTGGCGTGGCCCTCCGTGCATCCGGATGCCGTGCGCGGCGAGATGGTCCTGGTTGTTGGCGGTTGTCCGGAGGCGGATGCGGAGTCGGTCATCGATGTCGACCGTCTGCTGGGCTTGCTGCTGGACCGTCTGCCCACCAAGCAGGCGGCGGGTCTGGCGGCTGAGATTTCCGGTCAGCCGCGCAACGCGCTGTATCAGCGGGCGCTGGAGCTGAAGCGGGACGCGGCGGACTGACAGGTTTCACGATTGCCGCTGCGGCGTTTGCGATACCATGCGCGCCGGAGTCGGCCAGGCAATCGCTGCACGCTTGCGTGTGGAGGAAAGTCCGGGCTCCACAGGGCAGGGTGCCAGGTAACGCCTGGGCGGCGTGAGCCGACGGCCAGTGCAACAGAGAACAGACCGCCGATGGCCCACTTCGGTGGCGCACAGGCAAGGGTGAAACGGTGCGGTAAGAGCGCACCGCGCGACCGGCAACGGAAGCGGCACGGTAAACCCCACCCGGAGCAAGGCCAAATAGGGGAACCACAGGCGTGGCCCGCGCTGTTCCCGGGTAGGCTGCTTGAGGTCCGTGGCGACGCGGATCCCAGATGAATGATTGCTCTCGACAGAACCCGGCTTATCGGCCGACTCCGTTTTCTCAACGGCCCGGTGTGACTCACCCCTCCACCGCGCACCGCTTGTCGGAAAGATTCCCCACCTTTCACCACCCGCGCGGGATTTCTCGCGTGGATCTCGGTGCGTATCCACTTTAGGATACTCCGTTAAGTCGTTGTTTTACGGTTCATGTGTTGAGCCATGCGCCGTGCCAACGCTGTGCTCTAAATCCCTGTTTTAGCTGTGGTTTCCCACAGCATTTTCACTGTGATTTCACCTTGACTCGCCCTGTGGTGGCTCCTATAGTCCCGCAAATGGTTCGAAGTGGGGAATTGTGGGTTAACAATTCCTCCCGGTCACCGGGACGAGGACATCGCAATGATCAGTTTCAGCGGGACAGACCTGCTGACAATGGACGCAAAGGGGCGCGTGGCCTTGCCGGCTCGCTATCGCCAGCCCCTGTCCGAACTGTGCGGTGCCCGCCTGAAGATCACGCTTCCGGCCAAGCCGGAAGATCGGTTGCTGGTCCTCTACCCGCTGCCCGAATGGGATTCCGTGCAGGCGCAGCTCAAGGCGTTGCCCTCGACCAAGCCCTTTGAATTCCTGCGTCGCCGCATCGTCGGTCACGCCAAGGACATCGAGCTGGACAAGCAGGGCCGCATGCTGGTGCCGCCGGAATTGCGCGAGGCCGCCCAGCTGGAGCAGCGCATCGCCATCGTGGGGCAGATCAACAAGCTCGAGATCTGGTCCGAGCCGCTTTATCGCGATGCGATGTCGCCCGAACAGGTTTCCGCGGAGGACCTCGACGCCGCGCTGGCCGAGGTGAGTCTGTGACATGGCGGCTGTTCTGCAACGTTCCGTCTCTCCGCTGATGCCATCCAACCGGCACATTTCCGTGCTCTACGATGCGGCGCTCGACGCAATGGGCGTGCGCGAGGACGGCTGCTACATCGATGGCACCTTCGGTCGGGGCGGGCATACGGCTGGGCTGCTGGAGCGTCTGGGCCCGAGTGGCCAGGTCATCGCCTTCGACAAGGACCCGACCGCCTGCCAGGCCGGCTGGGTCCGGTTCAAGGGCGATCCGCGGCTGCGTCTGGTGCATGGGGGTTTCGAGACCCTGGGCGCCTGGGCGAGTGAAGCCGGCTTGAGCGGCCAGGTTGACGGCATCCTGCTCGACCTCGGTGTGTCCTCGCCGCAGCTGGACGACGCCGAGCGCGGATTCAGCTTCATGCGCCCCGGTCCGCTGGACATGCGCATGGATTTCACGACTGGCGAGACGGCCGCGCAGTGGCTGGCCCGCGCCGACGCGCGGGAGATCGCCGACGTGCTCTGGCGCTACGGCGACGAGCGCCAGTCGCGGCGTATCGCAGCCGCCATCCTGCAGCAGAGGGACGAACGCCCGCTGCGGACGACGGCCGATCTGGCCGCGCTGATCGAGGGCATCGTCCGGCGCAAGCCGGGTGCGTCGCACCCCGCCACGCGCAGCTTTCAGGCGATTCGCATGCACGTGAATCGCGAGCTCGAGGCGCTGGAGTCGGCGCTGGAGCAGAGCATGGACGTGCTTGCCGACGGCGGGCGGTTGGTGGTGATCACCTTCCACTCGCTGGAAGACCGGATCGTCAAGCGCTTCATGCGGCAGTACGCCGAGCCGCCGCTGCCGCCGGTTCCGGCGGCGCCGCGTCCTGAACCCTCGCTGGATCTGGTCATCCGCAAGCGGCGACCCGGTCCGGATGAGATTGCCGAGAACCCGCGTGCTCGCAGCGCCACCTTGCGAGCGGCCGAACGCCGCCGGCGGAGGTGAGCCATGCGCCGGGGCTGGGGTACTGCTGTGATCGCGACGCTGATTGCGACCACAGCCATCGCCGTTGCGGTGAGCAAACACCGTAGTCGCGCCTTGCTGGACGCTCAGCAGGAGCTGAGCTGGGAACGCGATCGTCTCAAGACCGAGTGGGCGCAGCTGCAACTCGAAGAGGCTGCACTGGCTGCGCACGGTCGCGTCGAGAGTGTGGCGCGCGAGCGCCTGGATATGCAGGAACCCACTGATTTCGTTGCCGTGGAGGTCACGCCATGAGTCGCGCGCGCGGCAATCATCGACTGGAAGCCGCCGAGCCGCAGCCGGTTTCGCCCTGGCGTGCCCGCGCCATTCTGCTGGGTCTGGCCTTTGGCGTCGTGGCACTGGTGGGTCGCGCCTTCGAGTTGCAGGTTCGCGACCGCGAGTTTCTTGAGGCGGAGGGCGCCAAGCGGTTCGAGCGCACGGTCGAAGTGCCGGCCGGTCGGGCTGCGATTCGTGATCGGCGCGGCGAGCCGCTGGCGCTGTCGGCGCCGGTGGAGTCGGTGTGGGCGGTGCCGGAGGATTTGCTCGCCGACACCCGGGCGCTGCCTCTGGTGGCCAGGTTGCTGGATCAGACGCCCGCCGAGCTGCGGGACTTCCTGCAGGCGCGCGAATCGCGGCGCTTCGTCTACCTCCGGCGGCACATGGCGCCGGCGGATGCACGCAGGGTGCAGGCGATCGACGCCGATGGCGTGTTCCTGCAACGCGAATACCGGCGCTTCTATCCGGCCGGCGAGATTGCCTCGCAGCTCGTCGGCGTGACCAATATCGACAACCGCGGTCAGGAAGGGATGGAACTCGCCTACGACGAGTGGCTGCAGGGCACGCCCGGCAGCCGTCGCGTGATTCGCGACCGCACCGGTCGCGTGGTCGAGGATCTGGCCGAGTTCACCCCGCCGGACCCGGGCGAGGATCTCTATCTGTCCATCGATCTGCGCCTGCAATACGTCGCCTATCGCGAGCTCAAGGACGCGGTGGAGCGCAGCGGTGCGCGCGGCGGTCTGGTGCTGCTGCTCGACCCCCGCAGCGGCGAGGTGCTGGCGATGGCGAGCCAGCCCGGTTTCAATCCGAACCGGCGTGAGGAGATCGGCACGGCCGGCGCGCGCAACCGCGTCATCACCGACACCTTCGAGCCGGGGTCCACGGTCAAGCCGCTGCTGATCGCCCATGCGATGGATGCCGGCGTCGTCGACTGGCGTACCCAGATCGACACCGGACTGGGCTACTACAAGGTCGGTCGCCTCCAGGTCCGCGATTTTCGCGGCTATGGCGAGCTGGATCTGGCCGGCATTCTGCGCAAGTCCAGCCAGGTCGGCGCCGCGAAGATCGGGCTGGATGTCGGCGCCGAGGGCGTGTGGTCGGGCTACAACGATTTCGGCCTGGCGGAAACCGTCGGCACCGGTTTCCCGGGCGAGGCCAGTGGGGTCATGCGTCATTTCACCGAATGGGGTGAAATCGAGACCGCGACCGCTTCCTACGGTTACGGCCTGGCCGTGACCGCGCTGCAACTGGGGCGTGCCTACGCCAGCCTGGCTGATGACGGACGGTTGCGACCGCTGTCGCTCACCAGGCTGGACGAGGTGCCGCCGCCGCTGCGGCAGGTCGTCTCCGTTGAGAACGCGCAGCGGGTCCGGCACTGGCTGGAAGGCGTGGTGGCACCCGATGGCACGGCCAACCGGGCGGCGGTGCCCGGTTACCGCGTCGCCGGCAAGACCGGCACCGTGCGCAAGGTCAAGGCGGACGGCTATGACGAGAACACGCACATGGCGTTGTTCGCCGGGATGCTGCCCGCTGACAACCCGCAGGTCGTGGGGCTGGTGGTCATCGATGAGCCGCAGCATGGCGGCTACTACGGCGGTGTGGTCGCCGCGCCGGTGTTCGCCAGCGTGATGAAGAGCGCGGCGCGTCTGCTGCGCATTCCTCCGGCTGATTTTCAGCCGCCCGCTTCCGAGGCGCTGACCGCCTCCACCGACCAGCCCTCGCGCACATGATCGTCCCGCTCACACAGCCGCCGAGGTCCCTGGCCTCCATCCTGGAGGGCTTCGTGCCGCCGGCCGCGGATTTGTCGGTGTCGGTCCGGGGCGTGGAGACCGATTCCCGGCGCGTGCGCGACGGTAGCCTGTTCCTGGCCTGCAGCGGATTCGAATCACACGGGCTGAGCTACCTGGACGATGCCCTAAAGCACGGGGCGGCGGCCGTGTTGTGGGAGCCCGAGCCGGGAGTGGAAGCGCCCGACATCGGCGTGCCGGTCTGGCCTGTCGAGCAGCTTCGGCGTCACGCCGGCGAAATCGCCGCGCGCTATTACGATCATCCGTCGCGGGAGCTGTTCTGCGTCGGCATCACCGGTACCGACGGCAAGACCTCCACGGCCTATTTGCTGGCCCATGCGCTGACCCGCCTGGGTGATGCCGCGGGCTATCTGGGCACGCTGGGTTACGGCCCGGTCGATGCGCTGGAGCTGGCCAGCCACACGACGCCGGATGCGGTGCGCATCCAGCGCTGGATGCGACGGCTGGTCGATGACCGGTCGCGCGCAATGGTCATGGAAACCTCGTCGCACGCGCTGGATCAGGGTCGCGTGGCCGGCGTGGAGTTCGACGTCGGCATCCTGACCAATGTCGGTCGCGATCACCTGGATTACCACGGTGACCTGCAGCGCTATGCGGCCGCGAAGCGGCTGTTGTTCGACGTGCCCAGCCTGCAACTCGGCGTGCTGAATCGCGATGACGACCTTGGCGCAAGCTGGGCCGAGGACCTGCGGTCGAAACTGCCGGTCTGTGTCTACGGTATCGAGGGCGAGTCGCCCAGAAGCGGGCCATTCGCGCTGGCCCGTGACGTGCGCCTGACTACGCGGGGGCTGCGGTTTCGCCTGCAGACTCCGGCGGGTTCGCGCGAGGTTGAAAGCGGGCTGCTGGGCCGCTTCAACATCTACAACCTGCTCGCCGTCGCGGCGGTGCTGGAGCATCGCGGCGTATCGCTGGATGACATCGTCGGCGTGCTGCCCAAGCTTGGCACCGTGCCGGGCCGGATGGAGGGCTTCACCGCGCCGAACCGGCCGCTGGCCGTTGTTGACTACGCGCACACGCCGCAGGCATTGGCGCATGCGCTGGATTCGCTGCGGCCGCATTGCGACGGCAGGCTGATCTGCGTGTTCGGCTGCGGCGGTGATCGCGACACCGGCAAGCGGGCGCTGATGGGTAGCGCGGCGGCCCGGCTGGCCGACGCCGTGGTCGTGACCGACGACAACCCGCGCAGCGAGTCGCCGTTCGACATCGTCCAGTCGATTCTCGAGGGTATGGGCGAGCGCCGGCATGTGCGTGTCGAACACGATCGCGAGCGGGCGATCCGCTCCGCGATCGACGAGGCGCGGGCCGGAGATATCGTCCTGATCGCCGGCAAGGGACACGAGACCGAACAGATCATCGGCACCGAGCGCCGACCGTTCTCCGATCGCGGCATGGTGTCGCAGATCCTGCATGGCGACTCCGGCCTGGAGGCTGCACGTGGACACGCTTGACTGGGTCGCGGGCGCCGTCGGCGGCACGCTGCATGGGCCCTCCGTGCGGTTCAACGGCGTGACGCAGGACACCCGGAATCTGCGGCCGCAGGACTTGTATGTCGCGCTCAAGGGAGAGCGTTTCGACGGTCATGCCTTTCTGCGTAAGGCGGCGTCGCTGGGCGCGGCCGGTGCCCTGGTGTCT
>CALBOV010000372.1 GCA_937896565.1 uncultured Salinisphaerales bacterium | reverse complement strand
TGAACCGCCCCGGGAATCCCGGAGGCTCATAGGTTTGAGTCAGGCGGCCATCGCCTGACCCTCAATCTGTGAATAGTAAGCCGCTTCGCGCTCGATCGGCGGGACATTGCCGATCGATTCCATGATGCGGCGGTTGTTGAACCAGTCGACCCATTCCAGCGTGCCGATTTCGACGGCATCGATGCTGCGCCACGGGCCTCGTCGCCAGATGAGCTCGGCCTTGTACAAGCCGTTGATGGTCTCGGCCAGCGCATTGTCGTAGGAGTCGCCCACGCTGCCGACCGACGGCTCGATGCCCGCTTCCTTGAGTCGGTCGGTGTACTTCAGCGACAGGTACTGGACCCCGCGGTCGCTGTGGTGGATCAGTTGCCCCTTCTGGTCCAGCCCACGGGCATGCAGAGCCTGCTCCAGCGCGTCCAGCGCCAGGTCGCTGCGCAGGGAGCGGGACACCCGCCAGCCCACGATCATCCGGGCGTAGACGTCGATCACGAAGGCCACGTAGGCGAACCCCACCCAGGTGGCGACGTAGGTCAGGTCCGAGACCCAAAGCTGGTTCGGCCGGGTGGCGGTGAAGTCCCGCCGGACCTTGTCCCGGGCCCGCTCGAGCTCGTCGTCCACGACCGTGGTGAACGCCTTCTTGCCGCGGACCACGCCCTGGATACCCATCTGCTTCATCAGGCGCTCGACTGTGCAGCGGGCTGCCGTGATGCCCTCACGCTGCAACTGGCGCCAGACCTTGCGGACCCCGTAGACCCGGAAGTTCTCCTCCCAGACCCGGCGGATCTCGACGCTCAGCTCGGAATCGCGGAGCGCTCGAGCCGGTAGCAGCGCAGGATCGGCTTCTCGCGTCTTGTGCAGGTGATACGTGGACGGCGCGATCGGCAGCACTCGGCAGATCGGCTCGACGCCGTACTCGTGACAATGATCGTCGATGAATCGGACCATCACTTCGGTCGGCGGTCGAGCTCCGCCTGGGCGAAATATGCCGAGGCCTTGCGCAAGATCTCATTTGCCCGCCGAAGCTCACGGTTCTCCCGCTCCAACTCCTTCATGCGTTGCTGATGGTCGCTGGTTGGACCGGGCCTCCGGCCCTGATCCCGCTCAGCCCGCCGCACCCACTTGCGCAGCGTCTCAGGCGTGCAACCCAATTTCGGCGCGATCGACTGAATCGCAGCCCATTGAGACCCGTGCTCGTGCTGGTGCTCCAGCACCAGCCGAACACCCCGTTCCCGTACCTCCGGCGAGTACCGCACTTGCTGTCTTCCCATCGCTCCATCCTCTCAAGCTTTGGAGCCTCCGAGAAACCCGGGGCGGTTCACCTTCGGATCCAGCAGTAGCGTTCTCATGAACGCGTGACTCTCCGGTCGGCTCAACTGCCCCAAGTACTTCACCAGTTGGGCAAGCGCTTGATGGGCTACAGGCGGGACGTCTGAGTGCGGGATGAGGGCAGCCGGATTGATTACGTCTTCCCTGGACAGACTCTGAAATCGTTCCAGCGTGGCGACTGTCTGGTCGTTGAACTGACGAGGACGGGTCTTTGCCCATATCAGCGTACCGGTCCGCAGGTCTGTGAGCCACGGGTTCTTCTGCAGACGAGCATTGGCTTGAAAGGTGCCAGAGTAGTCAGCCAGGGTCACCTGCATGTACGGCCCGGCTGAGCCAGCACAAATGGCCGTGTTTGTCACTTTGTACTGGCCTTCGGCGACCAGCCCTGGGATATGGGCAAGCTCGGCGACGCTCAGCATGGCTGCAACTCCATCTCGTCGGACAAGCGACGGGTTAGGGCGTCCCGCAACAGCGAAAGAGACAGATGCAGGGCACCAGGCACGGAATCCAGCCATAGGACGATGGCGTCCACGTTGTCATGAGCTGGCTCATTGGTCAGAAAAGGCACCAGTGCCTTTCCCGGCGGAACCTTGGCAATGATCGCAAGTGCCTGGGCCTTGCGTTTAAGAGCCCGTTGCCTGCGGACTGAGGCCGTCAAGGCGACGACCCTCCCTTGAGCTTCACTCGTCACGGGACACCTCCTCGGGCAGTGCGCCGCGCACGAGCGATTCAAAGGCCGAACCGTCACGACGCGTTAGGTTCGGCACATATCGCGAATAGACACGAAACAGCATGGTGGTATCCATGTGCCCCATTTGCCGGGCGATCCACTCCGGGTTCTCTCCCGCTGCCAGCCATAGCGTGGCTGCGGTATGACGGGTCTGGTACGGACGACGCTTTTCCAGGAGCAGGTTGCGCAGCAGGGGATACCAAATGCGGTTGGTGAAGTTGTCGACATCAATCGGCAAACCGCTGCGGGTGCAGAATACGAACTCGCTATGGCCAAATGTGGCGTCGCGTTGGCGTAGCAGCGCCTGCAGGACCGGACCGCTCATGTCGATCTCACGCTGCGAGTAGTCCGTCTTGGTGTAATCGACCGCGCCGCGGACGATGGTCTCCCGGACGAGAATCTGGCGGCGCTCAAAATCGACGTACTTCCACTTCAAGCCGTGGATTTCACCCGTCCGCATGCCGGTGAAGAAACGAGTGGTCAGGTAGTTCTTGTAATCAGAGCGAATCCGATCGATCAATGCCGTGACTTCCTGAAGCGTGAACGGGTAAATGTCGGCCCGCTGCTGCTTGAGGCGCTTGACCTTGCTGACCGGATTGCCGATGTCGAAGCGATCGGCCGCTTCCTCCAGGATCTGTCCCAGGATCTGTATGATCCGGTTGATGGTCTTGGGCGAGAGCGCATCGTTGCCGTTGCGGCCCTTGATCTTTGCGAGACGGGAGCGAAACGCAAGCACGTCCGCCTTGGCGATCTGGGCGATATCCTGATCCCCAAAGCAGGGGATCAGGTGACGGTCGAGGGTTGAACGAACGGTTGCCGCATGCGAAGAGCGCCAGCCGACCTCATTTTCGTCGTACCAGGTATTGGCAAACCCGGCGAAACGAGGGGTCGAATGCCCAGGCCGAACCGGAGCCGTAGAGGGGGCACTGTCCACGAACTTCTTCGCGTTGGTGCTTCCGGGGAAGTACGTCGCGTAGTTGAACGTGCCGAGCGTGATTTCTGCCTCGATCTTGGCGAGGACGCGCTGCATCGTCTTGCGGTTCTGCGGCGTGTCCTTAAGTTTGGTCTGCTCTCTGCAGCGCTGCCCCCGATAGCGGAAGTCGAAGAACAGGTAGTCTCCGCGAACGTTGATACTAGCCATGGCAGACGCCCCCGTTGGTCATCGGGATGCACAGCTCGTCTGTTGCGTGGGAGCACATGTCCCGCTCGATGGCTTCCCAGATGTACAGGATCTTGCGCCCACCAAAGGGGCGGAAGTAGTGCCGCCCCTCTAGCAGGACCGAATCCTTCAGGCGTTCACGAATCGTGCGAACGTCGTACTTGATGCGCGCCGACAACTCGTCGGTGGTGAGATACGTCTTTTCCATAGTTGAATTACCTTGATCGAAGAAACACCAGCGGCGGGTGCCGCCGGGCTTCTTCAAGTTCTCGCAGGTAATTCATCGAGCAAATCTCGCCGAAATGTGCTGGCAGGTCGAAGCCCCGTCCGGGAGCATTTGCCATCTTGTGCTGCAAATTAGGCTTTCGTTTTGAGCAAATCTCTGACGTGAGACCGACGGTCAACTCGAGGCCAAAATGTGATCCAGAAATTTCTCCGTGGTCACGATTTGGTCACAATATGGACACAAGGGCCTGAAATTGACACTTGTCAGGCGCCTTGAGCGAGCGTGGATCGTGGGCGACTTGCGCGTCGACCTCGAGTTGCGGTGGTGTAACTCAATGATTTTAAATAAATAATCGAAAGGCCATTGCATGCCGATCGGGTGTCCCCTATACTTCGTTGGCTCTGGTGCGGGGTGGAGCAGCCAGGCAGCTCGTCGGGCTCATAACCCGAAGGTCGCAGGTTCGAATCCTGCCCCCGCTAC
>CALBOV010000371.1 GCA_937896565.1 uncultured Salinisphaerales bacterium | reverse complement strand
GCACCGAGGCAAACTCCGGGTCGGTGTTCTGCGTCTCGATCTCGAAGGCCGGCCCCTCAGGCACGAGATAGCCGATCTCCTCGAGAAAGGCGCGATAAGCCTCGGCGTCATGCGGCTGGCCCTTGCGGGCCAGATGCCAGTCGTTGATCTTTGCCTGCAACTCTTCACGCTTTGCCAGCAACTCGCGGTTGCGCGGCGCGAAGGTCTTGACGATGGATTCCAGGCCGCTCCAGAACGCGGCCGGCTCGACGCCGGTCCCGGGGCAGATCTTCTCGTCAATCAGGGATTTGAGGTCGGCATTGACCTGCAAGCCACCAATCTGCGTGTAGTTGCTCATCAGTCCTAGGTCCTTATGGATAAATCGTGTCCCGGCGCCCGGGTGCTTGCCCCGGCGCGCGGTGGTTTCAGTGTCCGGTCCGGGTGGCCGGCGCCGGCTGCGGTCGCATGATTCGCGACGCGCCAGGGCGGCCTGGCCCGGATTTCGGGGCGGGGAGTGTCCCATCGCCGTACCGGCCGGATCAAGCTGACGACAACCGGATGCGGTCTGGCACAACGGTGACGCCGGCTGCGAATGGTCTTTGATCGGCGCCTTCCTGTGTCGGCCACATCCGGACAACGCGGGTATCCGGTTCAAGGACCGTGAGGGCGTTCACAGCGTCGAGGGCGAAACTGACCGGGTCGCAAGCCGAACTTCGGCCGCCGGGATACCCGTCACAAAAAACAAAACCCCGGAGGCGTACCGTCTCCGGGGTTTTCTGATGTCCGCTTTTACCAGCGGAATCCGTTTATCAGGGAACGTGCAACTATTTCGATCGGTCAGGCATCTAACCTTCAGTCCGAAACGCTGACTTGTCGGACCCAGCATCCATGGAGTCCGTCTGACGGGCGAAGCCCAGCAGACGAGCTTGTTACCCCTGTTGCCGAGAGGCGCGGGGGTTTTTTTTGCGCCGAATCCAGCAAGTCGTACGTGTCGATCAATAGTGACAGGTATCCCAACTCCTTAAGAGTGCCACACTTTTTGGCGATGCGTGTGACATGAAGAGCCGGCGCCGGACCGAGCCGCTCAAAGCGGTTCGTGACCGGGTCGCAGCGGGTAGAGCGGCGGCAGCGGATCGGGCCTTGATGCCGCCTCCGCCTGTTCGGGCAGTCGGCGAATGCAGGCTTTCAGCGCCTCCGCACTCCACGCTTCTCGCGCTTCGCCGAACAGCGCGGCGTCCAGCGCATGCAGTTGTTCGGCGAATTCCGGGTCGCCTTCGCGACGGGCGAGTTCGCTCAGCGAGACGACCGGGTGAGGCGCATGCCGTTGCCGTCCCCAGCTCAGGATTGCCTGCCTTGCCGTCGCCGGGTCGTTCGCATCCAGGGCGTGCAACAGGTCCCGACGCGATGCCCGGTCCGGCGTTGGGCGGTCCGGGGATGGTGAACGCCTGCGCCGCGCCGTCCAAAGCCAGGCCAGGATCGTGGCGGCCCAGCCGATCGCGAGCAGGTAGCTGAGCCACGGCCAGCTCGATGTGTCAGCGGGTGGCGGGGCGATGTCGCCCGGAGTGGCCGGTGCCGGCTGCGGTGCTTCCATCGCTGGTGGTGGCGTCACCTGTCCGGCGGCGCCGGCCTCGACCTGAATCCTGCGGGCCGGAATCACGGTTTCCCGGGGCGTGTCGTCGTCGGTGTCCCACCAGCGCAGGCGGAGCTCGGGAATCTCCAGTTCGCCGGACCGGTTGGCGATCAGCGCCCACTGCTGGGCGATGCGTGCCTGGACGCCGAACGTGGACTCTTCGGTGGTCGCATCCGGTGGATCACCATAGGATTGGACGCCGTCGGGCTGGAGCGGGCGCAGCGGGTCGATCTGGGTGTGCAGCTGGCCGTCGATCAGCAGTTCGGTCACGCGGCTGAACGGCTCGCCCGCCACGAACGGGCCGGTATCGGGCACGAGGGTCTGGATCAGTTCGACATCCGAGGCGGGAATCCACGGGCCGGTCCAGCCGGCTGGCGGCGCCTTCACCGACAGCGGGATCGGCTCGGCCTCGGCGTAGATCTGTCGGGTCTGGCCGGCGAACTGGCCGAGGTTGAACATCGATGAGCGCTGCCGCCCCGTGGACAACTCACCGGTGAAGCGGGGTGGCTGGATCGTCAGCGGGCCGGGCTGTTCCGGGAACAGCACGTAGCGGCGCTCGAACAAGTGATAGCGCTCACCGTCGCGGATCGCCCGCGATTCGGACTGTTCGCCGATTTGTTCGATCACCGCATGGTCTGCGGCGGGTTCCCCGAGCTGGCCCGAGACCAGATCGCCGCTGACGTAAAGGCGAACCGTCAGCAGCACCTGCTCGCGCATGTACGGGTCGGTCTGGTCGGCTTCGAATTCGACGAAGGCGTCGCGGGGCCCATTGCCGTTGCCCGCGGGGACGACCTGGAGTTCGATCGGGTCGGTCGTGTCGGGACCGACCGAGATGGGCGGAATCCTGTAGTCACCGGGGCGGGTGGCGACCAGCGTGGTGGTCCAGTGGCGGGTCTGCGACGCGCGCCCGTTGACCAGCCGGTATTCGGAGCCGCTGACCGTGTTCAGCACGCGAAACTGCGACTCCAGGGCCGACAGGTCGGGCTGCTTGGCATCAGCATCGGTGGAACGCACGGTCAGGTTGAAGGTTTCGCCAGCCATGACCGGGTTGCGATCCACCGTGGCCGTGGTCGTCGCCTGAGCCTGGCCGGCGAATGCGAGACTCCACACCATCAGATGCAGCAGCAACACTGCGTATCTAACCATCGCTGTCACCTTGTCGCTTGGCCTGCCGGCGCTGCTGTTCCAGCAGGAATTTGTTGCGCAGCAGCCCGCCGGGATCGTCGGGCACGCGCCGCAGCCATTGCTGGACGGCGGCCTGCTGCGCCGGGTCCTGCGCCGAAGGATCGGCTTCGCCGGCGGTGGCCATGCCGTCCTGTTCGTCCGTGCTGTCGGCGGATTGATCGGCGGTCTGCCGTGCCTGTGATTCGGAGGG
>CALBOV010000370.1 GCA_937896565.1 uncultured Salinisphaerales bacterium | reverse complement strand
GGCGTTGGCTCACGTCGCAATGGGCAAGACCGGCCACTCGCTGCACCCTGGCTGAGCTTACACAACGCGGTGACAAAGCCGCCGGTCAAGCCCAATGCGCCAATGACCCCTTTCTGGAGTGCGCCCCTTCGGGCGGACCGGCTCAGGCGGCGGTTTTGACAGAGGCGCGGGCGTTGCGTTCCTCGAATTCGACGGGGCTGAGATACCCCAAGGCTGAGTGGAGGCGCCGCCGGTTGTAGGCTTCGATGAACCTCGGCACGCCGGCGGCGACGTCCTCGAAGGTCTCGTATTCCATCAGATAGGCGTCCTCCACCTTCAGAGTCTTCATGAAACTCTCGGCCTGCGGGTTGTCGTAAGGGTTTCCGCGCCGGCTCATGGAGCCGACGAAGCCGTGCTCGGCGAGAAGGTCGCGATGCGCCCCAGCGGCGTATTGCGAGCCGCGATCCGAATGGAACACGCAGCCGGGGAGCGGCCGGCGGGCCGTGATCGCCCGGCGCAGCGCCTCGACGGCCAGGCGCGCGTCGATGCTGCGGCCGATGGCATAACCCACGACCCGCCTCGACCAGGCGTCGAGGATCAGCGCCACGTAGGCGAAGCCGGCGGCCACCGTGATGTAGGTCAGATCCGCGACCCAGAGCTGGTCGGGGCCGTGAACCTCGAAATCGCGCGCGACGAGCGGGAAGATCGGGCCGTTGTGATCGCTGTCGGTGGTCCGGACGAAGCGCCTCCGGGGCCGCGGGTTCAGATCGTGCGCCTTCATCAAGCGACGGACCTTCTTTGCGTTGACGACGTGGCCCCGGTGACGGAGCTCGGCGCCGACGCGTCGGTAGCCGTAGCGCTCGAACTCGTCCGTGATGGCGCGGATCTCGGCGACGATCGCCTCGTCGCGCAGCTTTTCCGCGGGCGCGGCGTAGAAGCTCGACCTCGAGATGCCCATCAGTTCGCATCCCCGCCGGACGGAGAGGCCGCGGGGCCGCTGGTCACGGATGTATGCGCGCTTCTCGGCGACGTTCTGGAGCGCACGGCCCCCTTTAGAAAGTCGATCTCCAGCGCCTGACGACCGACCAGGCGTTCCAGCGCGGCGATCCGCGCCTCGTAGCCGGAGAGCAGCTCGGCGGCCACCTCCTCGTCGTCGAAGGCGCCCGTCTCCGCCTTCTCGACCCAGACGCGGACCAGGTTCCGCGAGAGATCGTGGCGGCGCGACAGGGCGTGCAGGGTCTCGCCGGCATGATACTCGGCGACGACTTGGCGCTTGAATTCGGTGCTGTGGCTGCGATGGCGTCTTGGCATGGACCTTCCTCATCGGAAAGCCCGCCCCCGGTCAATTCAGACCCGGCCGACCTGCCCACTCCGAGGGGCGCACTCCATTCCATGCGAAAAATCACCGCTGATAGGGTAGGGGGCTGGCCATCACCCTGCGAGCTGATAACCCCGCTTCTGCTTCGCCCGATAGAGCGCCACCATCGCGTCGGCGGCACGGCCTGCATCCTCGAAACAGTCGACCCGGTGCCGCCCCTGGGTGCCGATGCGGCCCCACTCGCGCAAGAGAGACACGCCGCCAAACAGGTCAGGCATCAAGCGTAGCCGGTAGAAGCGATACATATTGGCATCGTGGTCCACGCGCTCGATGCGGATGTCCTCGGGAAACATCTCAAGCTGCTGCATCGGGTGACGCCTCCCGCATGACACGGCTGATCGTAGAGCGATGGACATTGAACAGGCGCGCGGCCTCTGCCTCGGTGCGCTTGCCGGATCGCACCAGGTCGCGGATTTCCCGGCGCTGATCGTCCGACAGCTTTGGCTTGCGTCCTGGGTGGCGTCCTTTCTTACGGGCGCGTTCCAGTCCAGCCCGCGTGCGCTCCCGGATCATCTCGCGCTCAAACTCGGCGAAGACGCCGACCATTTGCATCATCATGCGCCCTGCCGGCGTCGTCGTGTCGATGGATTCAGTCAGGGACCGAAAGCCGGCACCCGCCGCGTCGATCTTCTCCATGATGGACAGAAGGTCTTTGAGCGACCGCGACAGACGGTCGAGCTTCCAAACAATCACCACATCGCCATCACGGAGCTGGTCGAGCATCCTGTGACTCTTCACGATAAATGGCACTGATATTTGCACGCTAATTGGCACTCTCGGTGCGTTGGAGGGTGCGGTAGATCGTAGGCCGCGAGACGGCAAATACATCTGCGAGATCGCTGACGGAGTAGTCGCCGGTGTCGTACATGCGGCGCAGCTCGCGGTGCTGTTTTTCGGAGAGCTTTGGTTTCTTGCCGCGCAGCTTGCCCTTGGCGCGGGCGATTTTCATGCCTTCGCGGGTGCGCATCCTTATGAGGTCGGACTCGAACTCGGCGAAGGTGGCGAGGATGTTGAAGAACATCTTGCCCATGGGATCGGTTGGATCATAGACCGAAGCGCCCAGGGCGAGGCGGATGCCGCGTTCGGCCAAGCCGTCTGCAATGGTGCGGGCATCGGGAGCAGACCGCGCCAGCCTATCCAGCTTGGTCACGACCAGAGTGTCGCCTTTTCGGACTGCGGCCAGGGCCTGATCGAGGCCCGGTCGGGCGCGCGTGCGGCCTGTCAGGCCGTGGTCAGTGTAGATGCGATCCGGGGCAACACCGAGGTCGATCAGGGCGTCCCGCTGTGCGGTCAGGTCCTGTTTGTCGGTGGAGCAGCGTGCATAGCCGATTTGGGTCGATGTCATATCTTGATTGTACGTAAGAGCTACCTCTATTGCAAATCAATGCGTACCATTCTTATGGTACATCATGACGTCAAAGAAACCTGATCCTGCTAATGCGCCGACAAACCGTCCGCTGATCGATCCTCTTACGGACAGCCTGGCTGCGTTTTCAGACGAGGATCGGGCCGCAGCAATGGAGCGGTTCCGGGTCCTGCAGCCGCACATTGAGACCGGCGTCCCGCTGACAGGAGTGGCGGACACATCGGGCCATCCGATCCGAACACTGCGCCGGTGGGCGGCGCGATATCATGAGGCCGGGCTTTCAGGATTGGTACGGCGTCAGCGCTCCGATGCAGGACGCCGGAAACTCCATGCCGATCTGGCGCAACAGATCGAGGCCCTTGCCTTGCAGAAGCCGCGCCTGTCGGCGGCTTTGATCCATCGGCGCATCGCGGAGGCGGCAAAGGCAGAGGGCCATCCTGCCCCATCACACGCGACAGTGCGCAGGGTGATGGGAGCGCTTGATCCAGCCATGCTGTGCCTCGTCCATGAGGGTCCAACCGCCTATCGTGACCGCTACGAGCTGATCCACCGGCACCGCGCTGAGCGCCCCAATGCGGTCTGGCAGACGGATCACACCCAGCTCGATCTCCTTATCCTCGACGCAAACAGCAAGCCCGCCCGTCCCTGGCTGACCATCGTGCAGGATGATTATTCCCGCGCGGTCGCAGGCTATTGCGTGTTCCTGGGCGCACCCTCTGCTTTGCAAACCGCTCTGGCTTTGCGTCAGGCAATTTGGCGAAAGACGGACCCGGACTGGCCGGTCTGCGGTATCCCCGAGACGCTCTATACTGACCACGGATCAGACTTCACCAGCCAGCACCTGGAGCAGGTCGCGGCAGAGCTACGGATCGAGCTGGTATTCTCGGCCGTGGCGCGCCCGCAGGGGCGGGGCAAGATCGAACGGATATTCGGCACGGTGAACACCGAACTCCTGCCGGAACTTCCGGGCTATCTTGCCGAGGGTAAAACAAGACGCCCGCCTGCGCTGTCGCTTTCAGAGCTAGGCTGTGTTGACGAAGTCCCTGAACCACATGCGGATCGAGGTGATCTGGACGAAGCCCAGAAAGCTGGCGGCGGTCTTGTCGTAGCGGGTGGCGACGCGTCTGGCGTTCTTCAGGCGGTTGAAGCATCGCTCGATGCGGTTGCGCAGGGCGTAGATGTGGGTGTCGACGCTCTCACGCACCTTGCGGTTCCTGCGGGCGGGGATGACTGCGACGCCGCCCCGGTCCTGCATGTCCTGGCGGATCGCGTCGGAGTCGTAGCCGCGGTCGGCGAGCAGCACCCGGGCGAGCGGTCCGTCGGCCTCCATCAACGGACCGTAGCCGCGATAATCGGAAACCTCGCCGCCGGTGATCTCGACGGCGATGGGCAGCCCCGCGCCGTTCGTCTTGAGATGGATCTTGGTCGAGAAGCCACCTCTTGAGCGCCCAAGACCCTGATCCTGAATCCCCCCCTTTCGCCCGCGGCGCAGTGGTGGGCGCGGGCGACCGTGCTGTCGATCATCTGGACGCTGTGGAGCGATCCCTCAGCCTCATTCAGGGCTTCCAGGATCAGGTCCCAGATGCCTGCGAGCGTCCATCGTCGGAACTGACGGTAGACTGACGCCCACGGGCCAAAGGTCTCCGGCAGGTCTCGCCAGGGCGAGCCGGTCCGCGCGATCCAGAACACCCCGTCCAGCACCAGACGGTGGTCCTTCGGTGGGCGGCCTCTCTTGGGGCCGCTCTCGATCACGAACGGCGCGAAGAACGCCCATTCCTCATCGCTCATCAGATTGCGAGCCACGATCCCCTCCCTTCCAAGGAGGGACTCTGAATCACGCCTCAGCCGATTTGGGAATCCACTTCGTCAACACGGCCTAGATCAAGCTGTCGGGCACTTTCTGGTCGGAACACACAATGCCCGCCGCCACAGCGAGATCGGCATGGCTCCCAATGCGGCCTGGCGCGGCGACG
>CALBOV010000369.1 GCA_937896565.1 uncultured Salinisphaerales bacterium | reverse complement strand
TCGATCTGCGCGGCGAGTGCGGCGTGGTAGGGCTGGTGAAACCGTGCCAGCCGTTCGGCGATCTCGTCCTCATCGGGCGCCTGGCCGGCTCTCCAGATCGGTGCGTTGTCGAAGTCGATGCGCGGCACCAGTCCGGTGGTGTTCTGCCCGGGGTAAAGGCTTTGGCCGCCGGGGTCGCGGTTGGCGTCGATCACGTAGCGGTGAAACGTGGCGGTCACCGTGGTCGCCGTCGGCAGCAGTCCGCGATAAAGCCGATCGACGTGCCAGTCGGTGTCGGCAAGCGCGCGCCCGGTGGCATTCAGCCGCGCCCTGATCGAATCCGGCATGTCCACGCCGGCATGTGGCGCGGCGAGGATTACGGGGCTGCTGCCCTCGTCGACCACAACCGGGGTCATGACACCAGCCAGGGCTGGGGCACGCCGGCCGCCTCGACCAGCGCACCGGAGCTGACCAGCGCCGCGGCCCGTTCCAGATCGGGCGACAGATAGCGATCCTCCGCCAGCGCGGGCACTTCGCCGCGGATGCGGGCGATGACCTGCTGCAGCGTCGGGCTGGTGATCAACGGTGCTCGCAGCTCCACGCCTTGCGCGGCGCAGAGTGCTTCCACGCCGAGAATGCCGGCCAGGTTGTCGGCCATGCGCAGCAGGCGCCGGGCGCCGTGGCAGGCCATGGATACGTGGTCTTCCTGGTTCGCCGACGTCGGCGTTGAATCGACCGACGCCGGGGTCGCGAGCTGCTTGTTCTCGGACATCAACGCCGCCGAGGTCACCTCGGCAATCATCAGCCCGGAGTTCAGCCCCGGCTTTGGCGTCAGAAACGCCGGCAGGCCGAAGCTGAGCGCGGGATCGACCAGCAGCGAAATGCGGCGCTGGGCGATGGAGCCGGTCTCGGCCAGCGCCAGGGCGATCTGGTCGGCGGCGAATGCGACGGGTTCGGCGTGGAAGTTGCCGCCGGAGACCACCGAGCCATCGTCCAGCACCAGCGGGTTGTCGGTGGCCGCGTTGGCCTCGATGGTCAGTGTGCGCGCGGTTTGCCGCAGCAGGTCGATGACGGCGCCCATCACCTGCGGCTGGCAGCGCAGGCAGTACGGGTCCTGCACGCGCTCGTCATTGGCCATGTGGCTGTCGCGAATGCCGGAGCCGTCCATCAGCAGGCGCAGCGTATCGGCGGCGTCGATCTGCCCCAAATGTCCGCGAAGTTCGTGAATCTCGTGGCGAAAAGGCGCGGAAGACCCCATGGCCGCATCGGTGGATAGCGCTCCGGTGATCAGCGCCGTAAGCGCCAGATTCCAGGCCCGTTGCAGGCCGGTGATGGCCAGCGCGGTGGAGACCTGTGTGCCGTTGATCATTGCCAGGCCTTCCTTCGGCCCCAGCGTGATCGGTTGCAGTCCGGCCGCCGCCAGCGCCGCCCCGCCGGGCATTCGTTGGCCCTGGTAGAACGCCTCGCCCTCCCCGAGCATCACGGCCGTCAGATGCGCCAGCGGTGCGAGATCGCCCGAGGCACCCACGGAGCCTTGCGCCGGCACCACGGGGGTGACGCCTTCGCGCAGCAGGGCCTGCAATTGTTCGATGACCGTCCAGCGCACGCCGGAGGCACCCCGCCCCAGCGACGCCAGCTTGAGTGCGGCGATCAGCCGGACGACGGGTTCGGCCAATGGCTCGCCGACGCCGGCGCAGTGCGAGAGGATCAGATTGCGTTGCAGGGTGGCGGTGTCCGCTGCGCCGATGCGCACGCTGGCGAGCTTGCCGAAGCCGGTGTTGATGCCATAGACGGCGTCCTGACCGGCGGCGACCTGCTGCACGCGGGCGGCGCTGGCCTCGACGCGTTCACGGGCCGACGGGTCCAGCGTGACCGCGGTTCCCGCTTCGGCGACGCGGACAAGCTGGCTCAGGCTGACGGCGCCCGGGACGAGATTCACGGTCATGCGGCGGCTCCGCGGATGCGTTCACGCAAGGGGTTGAAGCCGATCCGATAGCTCAGCTCGGCGGGGTCTTGCACCGCCCAGCGAACCAGATCGACGCGGCGGCCGGGCTCGATGACGCCGTACTCCGCGTCCAGCCCCAGCGCTTTCGCTGCATGTTTCGTCACCCCGGCCAGCGCCTCCGCCGGGGTCAGGCGGAACAGCGTGCAGGCCATGTTCATCGCCAGCAGCAGCGAGGTCAGCGGCGACGAGCCGGGATTGCAGTCGGTGGACACGGCCATGGGCACGCCGGCGGCGCGCAGCGCGTCGATGGGCGGACGACGGGTCTCGCGCAGGGCGTAGAACGCGCCCGGCAACAGCACGGCCACCGTGCCCGCCGCAGCCAGCGCTTCGGCATCGGTGGGGTTCAGGCATTCCAGATGCTCCACCGAGCGTGCCCCGCGCCCGGCGGCCATCACCGCGCCGCCCAGATCGGACAACTGTTCGGCATGCAGCTTGATCGGCAGGCCCAGCGCTTCGGCCTGGTCGAACACGCGGCCGATCTGCTCCGGCGAAAACGCGATGCCCTCACAGAAGCCATCGACCATGTCGACCAGCCCTTCGGCATGCGCGGCCTCCAAGGTGGGCAGGCAGACTTCGTCCAGATAGGCATCGGCGCGGCCGCTGTACTCCGGCGGGATTGCGTGCGCACCCAGAAAGCTGCGCACGATGCGCACGGGCCGCAGCGTTGCCAGCCGTGTCGCGGCGCGCAGCATCTTCAGTTCGGTGTCGCGATCCAGGCCGTAACCGGACTTGATCTCCACGACGCCAACGCCTTCCGCCAGCAGGGCATCCAGGCGCGGCAACGCGGTCTCGACCAGTGCGTCTTCCGAGGCGGCGCGGGTCGCGGCAACCGTGCCGAGAATCCCGCCGCCGGCGCGGGCGATGTCCTCGTAGCTGGCGCCATTCAGCCGCAGCTCGAACTCGCGGGCGCGGTGGCCGCCATGCACCAGATGCGTGTGGCAATCGAGCAGTGCCGGGGTGAGCAGATCACCGCCGAGATCGTCGGCGGGCCAGTCCGCCATCTCCGCCGGTGGTTCGGTGCCGACCCAGGCGATGCGGTCGTGATCGACGGCCACGGTGGCGTCCGCCAGGACGCTGCCGTCCGGCATCAGCACGCGTGCATGGCTGAGGAGTCGCTGCTTCATCTCGACATAGTATGCCGCGCGGGATTAGATTATGTACATACATATTGAGCGGCCGAGCGCGTCACATCCGATCGATGACCACCACCTTGCATGCAGACTGCGCCCTGGTCGCCGGGCAATGGCAACGCGACGTGCGGGTGTCGATCGATGCCGCCGGTCGCATCGCGTCGGTGCACACGGATGCGCTGCCACAGGCCGGTGACCAGCGGCTGAGCGATCGCGTGCTGCTGCCGGCGCCGGGCAATCTGCACAGCCACGCTTTTCAACGCGCCATGGCCGGGCGCACCGAACGCCGAAGCGGGGCCAACGACAGCTTCTGGACCTGGCGCGAGCAGATGTATCGCTTCGTCGACCGGATGACACCGGACCACCTGCTGGCCGTCGCGGCACTGGCGTATGTCGAGATGCTGGAGGCCGGCTACGCTGCGGTGGCGGAGTTTCACTACCTGCATCACGCGGTCGGCGGTGCGGCCTACGCGAACATCGCGGAGACCACGTCACGGATTGTCGCCGCGACCGAGACCGCCGGGATCGGGTTGACGCACCTGCCGGTGCTGTACCAGCGCGGAGGCCTGGATGGTCGTCCGCCGGCCGGTGGCCAGCAGCGGTTCGCCTGTGATGCGGATCGCTTCGCCACCTTGATGAGCGCCGCCCGCGATGTGCTGGCGCGCACCCGGCCGGATGCCCGCCTCGGCGTGGCGCCGCACAGCCTGCGTGCCGTCGATTCGGGTGGCTTGAAGCTGGCGATCGAGCTGGTTCAGGGCGGCCCGATCCACATCCACATCGCCGAGCAAACCGGCGAGGTGGACGAGGTGCTCGCCGCGACGGGGTTGCGCCCGGTGCAATGGCTGCTGGAACACGTCCCGGTTGATGATCGCTGGTGCCTCTTGCATGCCACGCATCTGGACGATGCGGAGGTCGCATCGCTCGCGGCCAGCGGCGCCACGGTGGGTCTGGCACCGGTCACGGAAGCCAACCTGGGTGATGGCATCTTCCGCGCCGTGGATTTCCGCGATGCCGGAGGCCGCTTCGGCATCGGCACCGATTCCAACGTGCGCATCGATCTGGCCGAGGAACTGCGAACGCTGGAGTACGGGCAGCGATTGCAACGCCGAAGCCGGGCCGTCATCGCGGATGACGATTATTCCAACGGCCGGGTGTTGTTCGATGCCGCCTGCGCGGGTGGCGCCGCGGCCCTGGGCCGCGCCAGCGGCGAAATCGCCCCGGGTAACTGGGCCGATTTGCTGACGCTGGACCGGACGCGCCTGGACCTGGCTGGCGTCACTGGCGACGGTTGGCTGGATGCCTGGATCTTCTCCGCGCCGGGACGGGTGGTTCGCGATGTGTGGTCGGCCGGCCACCACCGGGTGCGGGATGGCCGCCATGTTGAACGGGAGGCCGTCGAGGCCGCCTATCGCCGCACGCTGGCGGAGCTGACCGGCTGATGGCGACCGGCTACCGGGAGGTCAAGGCGGCGCTGCTGACCCGGCTGCGGGCCGGAGAGTGGCCGGCGGGCAGCACCATGCCGGGCGAAGTCCAGCTGGCGGACGAGTACGGCTGTGCGCGCGTTACCGTCAACCGCGCGCTGCGGGAGCTGGCCGAGGACGGCATCGTGAAGCGTTGGCGCCGTCGCGGGACCGAAGTTGTCGCGGGTCGTGGGCGCCACACGCGGCTCACCATCCGCCAGGCGCGGCAGCAGGTGGAAACGGACGGCAAGACCTATCGCTACGAATGCCTGCGCCAGCGTTTACGCACGCCGCCGGTCCGTGTCGCCGATCAGTTGGGTTTGAATCGTGAAGCGGAGGTCATGGAAGTGCTTTGCCGGCACTGGGCGGATGACCGGCCATACCAATTGGAGGAGCGCTGGATCAATCTGACGGCTGTCCCCGAAGCGCGGGAGGTTTCGTTCGCCGAACTGCCGCCCGGCGAGTGGCTGCTGGACGTGAAACCGCTGAGCGATGCCGAGCACGTGCTGACGGCCGCGAACGCCACCTCACGGAACGCCTCCAGGCTCAGCCTCGACATCGGCGACGCGTTGTTCGTCATCGAACGCCGCACCTGGTGGCAGGGGCAGGCCGTGACCAGCGTGCGACTGATGCATCCGGCAAACGGTTTTCGCCTGGTCACGCGGGATGTGGCGTAGGCCGCATCAGCAGCACGACGCCCATCCCGATCAGTCCCGCGTTGCGAAGGGCGCTGCCGAACACCTGGAAGATCTCCGGCGTCGCGATGATGCCCAGTGCCAGGTTGATCGCGATTCCGCACAGAAAGACGATGGCCGTCCATCGCGGAAAGCGGCCCGCGCGGAAGGTTGCGGCGCCAAACAACAACCCGCCCAGAATCATCAGGATGCCGTGGGCGGTGTAGACGCTGCCCAACCGCGACCACAGCGACTCGTAGTCCGGAACTTGCTCCACGAGTGCGTACAGCGTGGTGTGGGCGAAGTAGATAAACGCCGCCCCGTACAGCAACGCGCCGACGAGCCCGAGAATGCCGATCGTCTCGCGCTGCACCGCGAACAGCCCCACGAACAGAAACGGCATGATGACGAAGGCCAAATAGTTCGCCCAGAGTTGAGGCACGGAGAAACCCTTCGTGACCCACTCGGCCACATCGGTCAGCGTGTGGATGCCGGGCGCGAGGATCGCGGCCGCGCCGATGAGCACCTGCAGTTGACGGGCTGTTGGACTCACGACTTCCGGCGCCTCACCTCGAAGCCTCACAGCGCGAAGTCGAAAGGCCGCGCGGTGGAGGCTCCCTGCCTACAGGCCCTGTTCCTGGTACTGGCTCAGCGCCTGCATCGCCTCGATGCCGTAAACCACCGAGGGCCCGCCTCCCATCAGAATGGCGACGGCCACCGTTTCGGCCACCTCCTCCTTGCTGGCGCCTGCCTGCATGGCGTCATGCACGTGGAACGAAATGCAGCCGTCGCATCGCACCGTGATGGCGATGGCCAGCGCGATCAGCTCCTTCACCTTCGAATCCAGCGCGCCGGTTTTCAGGCTGGCCTGGTGCAACGTTCCGAAGCCCTGCATGACCTCGGGAATGGCCATGCCCAGCTTTTCCATCCAGGTGTTCAATTCCTTGTAGTGCTCGGGAAAGTTCTTCATGCGATGGTCCTCGTAGATGTGAAAAGGTCCTAACCCGTGCCGGTTGGGCCGGCCCCCGCATCCTGCAAACGATCACGCACCTCCATCAGCGCGAATCCCAGCAGATTCTCGCCGCGCCATTGGTTGGGGTGCGTGACCATCGCCTCGTTGAGATCCATCCCGATGCCCCAGATCGGATCAATCGGGCTCGCCTCGACCAGGACCCGCTCGCCGGTACTCAGCAAATACGCACGCAAGTCGGCATGAGCCCCGAACTTGCCGAGATTCGCCTGCACCACCGCCGCAAACTTCGCCGCATCCCATCGATTGCTGTCAAAACCAACGACCTCACGACCGGCCGCCTTGGCAGCGCCCGGCGAAGCCGCTTGGATCGCCTTCTGCCGACTGGCGTCATCCCCAAACAGCCGCGCCTTCTCCGCCATCATGAAATGCTCGGCGCTTGCGTAATCCACACCCTCCACCGTGAATGGTGCGGGGAACCACTGGCTCAGACACGAGGGGTCGCGGCGCTCCGGTGACCGTTGCCGATGGCCCCAGAAATAGACGTACTTGGCCGAACGCCCCGACTCAAGTTCCGCAACGAGTTCACTGACAGATCGGGCGGCTGACATCGGTTCTCCGGTAGCTGGTTGGTCGGGTGTTCACTGAACCGCAGGAACTATCTTTCTGACCATCGTCACTTGTTGGGCGACAACTTCACCAGGGCAAGAACACCTACACAGCAGTAAACAGAAGATCCACCGCAGCAAGCAGCTCGCCACGATGTTCAGATAGAGTCCCGCGGGACGCAGCCAGCTCTTTGCAAGGAACCGATGCCAACTCTGTTGTTGACAGGAAATACTGTTGACCCTCGATCAATACGACTGGGTTCAGGCGCTGCATCGTTGGCTCCTCTGATGGTTGGGCAATGACCAGGGGCGCCATAATGCGAGTGCTGAGCGCACTCAGCATTTCATGCTGAAGATCGACGATGTACGGCGCCCACTCACGCGACCGAGGGTTGGGGTTGGCGTAGTAGTCGAACTGCGGCATGCGGACCTCAGAAGCTGCGGTATGCGGCCAATGCTGGCCCGCGTTCGTTGATGCGCCGGTTGTAAGCCTCGATGGCTTGACGATTTGCCTCCAGCCACTCGAGTTGTTCGCGACGGCTGATTTCATCTTCGAGCGACCGCTCCAAAGTCTGGGACAAGTTCACTCCAAGGCTCTTTGCCTTATTTTTCAGGGTGGTCCGAATCCGCAGATTTACCGGGGACTTTTCCTCGGCTGTGGTTTCGCTGTGCATTGCTCTCGCCCACGAAAATTTATGCGCCCATAGTATGCGCACATGGTATCGCCTGCAATTTCGGGTGACCGGCTACGGTAGCCCTGCCACACGGCAGTCACTATCGTCGGCGAGTAATCACTCGACTCTGCATAAGGAGATCGCTGCTCTCGTCGGTGTGGCACCGATGAACAAGGACAGCGGCAGCTACACGGGCAAACGCCGAATCAGAGCTGGTTGCTCACGGATCCGCACCGTGCTGTTCATGGCGATCATGTCCGCCACCCAGCGGCAATCCAAAACTCCGGACCCAGTATCAGCGTCTATTGGCCGCCGGCAAACCACCGAAAGTCGCCATGGTCGCCTGCATGCGAAAGCTCATCACCATCCCCAATGTGATGATGAAAACCGGACAACATTGGAACCCTGCTTTGGCCTGAATTTATTGACTTCCGACCATAGTCACGGGCTAGGTGGAACTTTCGTTCTTTCGCTTGAGCCCGAGAAGATGCGTTTCCTTCGCCGCTGCCTTTCTTTCTCGCTCCCGAGCCCTGCAACTTCGACAACGTATCGCTGTTGAAAAGAAATATCCCTGGGCCTCCTCGAACCACCACTTTTGTTGCCTAGCAGTCCAAGTTTCTTCAGCACCACAATCTCTGCACTCGAATTCAATGTCCTGATAGTAGTCCGGTGGAACGGCATAGCTATTACCGATGTTCAGCTTTGATCTGTCCACGGGGAGCCATCGTCCGGTGCGAACCATATGCGCCCTGTGGTCAGCCTCCTGCTTGAGCGCGACATCCTGCCTCTTGGACTTAATCTCAGACCTTCGCTGGCGATTGGATTTCAACTTGCCACCTAACGCTTGAGGTAGGGGGCGCCGGAGTACGCAGCACGGAGGGAACCAAACACGCGCAGCGGGTTTGTCGTCCACTTGACCACTTCGTTGGGTAACTCGCTACGCCTCATTGGAACAACCTACGCAATGCTCTCCCCCGAGTACCCAATGGGGCAACTCGCTTTTCGGATGGTAACGCAAGGCGGACCAAAACCACCGCCTACCGCACCGGGGACAACGGATACTGAGCGATCCAAAGAACACTCCAAACAGCAACAAACCGATGCCGACAACGTTTGTAAGGTGATTCAGTTCAAGCGCAAAGAGAACGCCACCAGAAAGAGCGCAGCCAACTGCAAGGAAGACTTTCCAGAGCTGGCCCGTCCTCGCTACTTCTGATTCACCCGGGCTCATCGTGTTATCCAACGCTCGAATTGCCAGTTGGGTGATACACAGGAGCACGCCTGAATGAATGCTTCGCGTAGCTCATAAAGTGAACGCCAGCTTGCTCTGAAACTGCACTGAACACGAATTTCTTGATCAGAGCGCTCGATGAATGTGCATCTCACTTCCACGGCGCCAGCATCTGCTGCATGAAGAGATAGTGTTTGCTCGCCATACTCCTCCTGAAGAATGGCGGACCCGTGCTTAGCCTCCCCCAATGAGGCCAACTGCCCAATGAACTGATCAGCAGCTGCGGAGTTGATCGGCAGCTCCCTGTCGAAACTGACCCACTTGGACTCCAGAATCAGCGAAGGAGCGGCGCTCGAACCGTCCCAGGTCAAGCCGTTTATCCAAAGACTACTAGCACCGTCTATTGATCTGATTCGAATATGCACGGACTGGCCAGCTAACGCTGAAGCTCAGGGGCGCCGGAGCGGCATAGCCGCGGAGGGGATTTTGGAGCGCAGCTCCAAAACGTCCCTTGCAGCGCCTTGTTGGGTGGCAGCGCTCCAGACCTCATGGTGAGGTGACAACGAAATTGAAAACCGAACCAGACATGCCCGTTCCGACTAGCCAGGCCAACCCTCGCGGCAGTGTTTTATAGATTTGCTCCCAATGCTCTGATGAATCTCGTTCGACCCGGCGGGCACCAACTAGATATTGCTGACCAATGACAAGCAGTAACACTGGAAGAACAAAGGTAATGATCAGGATTCCAACAGTGCCGATGACACCAAATTCTGAAGGTGGGGGTGTGACCATTGGCAACACGATGCCATGGCCGACCCCGCACAGGAGGGCCGTGGGAATTGTGGCATCAGGAAATTTCATGCCACCCAACGCTCAAGCTAAGGCGCGGGCCCGCCGGAGGCGGGACCCCCGGCCTGAGCGCCTTGTTGGGCGCTCAATGCTCGAACGGCTAGCCAGACGAGCAACGCAAGGGCATAGATGTTGATACCAATGACTACATTTCCCCAGCCTGCGCTCACGATCGTGTTAAGCCCGAGTGTGAAGGTGAAGCTGGACTCTGGGCTCATGAAGTGAAAGAGCTGAACCAACAGGAATAGCGCCCCGAGAAGAACAGCCCACAGACGGCCGAGGAACAGGCCAACGCCAGCGCAAATACCGACAAGCGCAAGGGCAAGATTGCTGGCAGTGAAGACCGGTGGGAAGCCTAGCGTCGAACCTATATACAAGGTCCACAGCACACCAAGGCCACCATGTGCTGTGACAATGCCTGCGATGATCTTGTCCTGAATTGCGATGCTCATGATCTTTTACGCCCAACGCTTCAATAAGGGGCGGCCAAAGCGAAGCTTTGGGCGTCCCGGTTGCCCGTAGGGCAACCCCTGCTTGATTGACTTGTTATACGACCTCACTCGATGCTCCTCACTTTGGACTCTATTTGCTTCTCCAGCTCAAAGTCATCGAAGGACCAATTTGAAGATGGTGCCAATATTAATGACACCCACCCTTGAACATATGTAACTGTTGCCAACCCTCCTTCGGTATCTGCTTTTTCTGACCGAACCTCATATTCTCTATCACAGATACTTGGAAATAATCCAATCGTTAAAACTGTTAGGTACTGTGCGCCGCAATGAGGAAATGGAGTGCCGGCCATAGATATTTGGATTTCCTTAGCATCCTTGAGCTTCAAAGCTTTTTCATCAAGGGTAATCTTATGGGTTGCACATCCCATTGAAATTGCCGCGATAATGATAGTTGTGACGAAACTCTTCATGTCGTATAACGCTTATTGGGTGGACATTGGCGGCCTAATGTCTCCGCTTTAGGCCGTATAACGTGCTGCGAGATCACGTAAGTCGTTGATTTAACGTGATGCGGTTGGAGAAAGGCGGCCGCTGCGCCAGTCAATTGCGGCCATCGGGCGCCTAATCCGCCGTTACGAGTCCATCCATTATGCATAGAGGTTCCCTAAGTGGCTGGTTTCTCAAGCTCGTCTCGTTTATGGGCGGTGTCACTACGGAGCAAACGCCGCCAAGTTACTGAGCGGTAAAACTGTCGGCGCAATTCTGCGCGGCACTCCATTGAAGAAGCTATTTCTCCCTTACGGAGCAAACATACACCTTGCAGGCGGAGCGGTTCACTCGGTTTCCCGGAAGGCACGACTCGTGTGCCTCAGTGCGCTGGGTTTATGGTGGTTAATCCGGCGGCTTGCTGCAGCGGTCCCGCTCAGGGGGCGAGTTCACGGCAAAGGCGTATGCCGTTGCTCCCGTCTTCGTAGTAGTTCGGTAGGAGCTTTTGTTCGCTGAAGCCATGCTTGCGGTATAGCGAGATTGCGGCGGTGTTGGTCGTTGCGACTTCCAGGCAGATGCCTGTGCATCCTCCCAACGCGGCGAGGTTGGATGCATCGTCCACGAGCAGCGATCCAAGGCCCCGGCCGCGGGAGCCGGCATTCACCATGAGTGAATAGATCCGTGCCATGCGGCTGTTGCTGCGGGTGAGCAGGATCAGGGCCGCGGCGAGCGCGGTCGGGTCGTCGTCCGAGTCGATGACGCGGATCAGGGCCGAGGGGCGTTGCAGCAGGCGTCGCATGGAACGCCGGGCAATGCGGTCGCCGTCAAAGCCCTGCTCCAGCGCCAGCAGGGCCGTCAGATCGTCGGGCCGGGCGGTGCGGATGACGGGTGCCGCGATGGTCACTGTTTCCGCGTCCGGGCGTCCAGCCGATCCATCATGTGCTGCATGATGATGCGGTAGAGGTCGGCGCCCAGTACGCGGTCTTCGACACCGGCGTCCAGGCTGGGGTTGTCATTCACCTCGATCAGCGCGACGCGGTTGCCGAACTGTTTGAGGTCCACGCCGTACAGGCCGTCGCCGACGGTTTTCGCCGCCTTCATCGCCACTTCGAGCACGCGTGTCGGCACGGCATCGATGGGCAGGGTGTCGGCTTCGCCTTCCTGCTTGCCGGAGGTGTCGCGCTTGATGATCTGCCAGTGCTCCGGCGCCATGTAATACCGGCAGGCGTACAGCGGCTGGCCGTTGAGAATGCCGATGCGCCAGTCGTACTCGGTGGGCACGAAGGACTGCACCACCAGCAGGTCGGAGCGTTCCAGCAACTCCTTGGCGGTTTGCTTGAGCGAGGCCTCGTCGTTGATCTTGACGACTCCGCGGGAGAACGCGCTGTCCGGCTGCTTGAGCACGCAGGGAAAACCGACGGCGTCGGCGACGTCCTTGAGATTGCCGCGATGCAGGATCAGCGTCTTGGGCGTGGGCACGCCGGCGCGTTTCATCCGCTGGGCCAGCCAGACCTTGTTGGTGCAGCGAAGAATGGACTGCGGATCGTCGATCACGATCAGGTCGTCCTGCGCGGCCCGGCGGGCGAACCGGTAGGTGTGGTGATTGACCGCCGTGGTCTCGCGGATGAACAGGGCATCGAATTCGAGCAGACGGCCATAGTCGCTGCGCTCCAGAAACTCGACGCCGAAACCCAGGTCTTCCGCAGCGTTGCGAAACTGCTTGAGCGCCCGCGCGTCGGATGGCGGTTCCTGTTCCTCCGGATTGTGAAGAATCGCCAGGTCGTAGCGGGCGCGCTTCACGCGCTTGCGGCTCGGGCGCTTGCCGGCGAAGTAGTCGGCGGCCGAGGCGTGCAGGAACTCACGCTGGGATGTGGGCACATCGTCCAGCGCAATGGCGGAGAGGCCCACGATTTCCCATTTGGTCTGCCGGGCGAAGCGGGCACGCAGCAGCGGCGCCGGGAACAGATTGAACAAGGCCCGCGCCAGGCGCGCGTGGCGTTGCGCGGCGCAGCGGCCAAAGTACACATGCAACTCGTAGGTGTCGGACTCCAACCGGCCGAGGCTGGTTTGCACCAGGTCGTCGGTTTCGGCGCGGATGATGCGCGGCCCGTCGCGGGATTTGAGGTCCTGCACGGTGGCGATTTCCGGCAACGGCTGGTGCCCGCGGGCCCCGGCCAGCAGCGACACGTAGTAGCCCGAGCTTTGATACCGGTAGGAGCTGCACAGGTTGTAGATGCGGCGCCGTCCGCCGCCGGCGTGGCGGTCGTCGGTGAGATAGTCCGCCGCGGTGATGACCGCGATGCCCTCAGGCGGCTCCGGCCAATCGGCCAGCCGGTCGACAACAACCAGTCCCGTCATCGATGTCTCCGCGAGGAACCTGGCTCAGCTGGCCAGGTTTCCTGATGTTGAAAACGCGGATTGTAGGGCTAGGGAAGCACTAATTGATTCATGCCGCCAAGTTGCCGCCTGAAATGAGGCCAGGCAAGGCGCGAGGAGAGAGGCTCCGTCTTGGTGGTGTGACTAAATCAGTACTTCCCTAGACGCGGCGAAATCAGGGATTGTTTTGCACGGCCTGTTTCACCACGGTCCAGGCCTGAAGTTTTTGCTCGAAACGCAGGCTTGCGTGGGCCGGGCTGGTCGACGGCAACCGGGTGGCAGGCAGCTGCGCGATGCGGGTGCTGCGCGGGTGATGGCGCCGGAACAGCGTGGCCGCGGTGCCACCGTTGAGGAAGACCCGGGCGATCCGCGGGCACTCGTCCAGCAGGGCATCCAGCGGGTTGGGGCGCACGGAGGCGCCGCGGATGTCGGCGTCCAGGCTGCCCGGGCGGTCGGCCTGGGCGGCCACATCCCAGACCGCGACGCCCGCTTCACGCAGACGCGCGCAGCGGTCGGGGTAGTCCAGCGTCGGCTCGAAGCCGAACAGCGCGCCCATGATCGGCCAGAACGCGTTGCGTGGATGGCCGTAATACTGGTGCGCCTGCACGGAGGCCACGCTGGGCAGCGACCCCAGAATCAGCACGCGAGCGCGGTGGTCGGCGATGGGTGGAAAGCCGGTGACCGTGGGTGATCCGGTCATGCCGGCAGTGGCGGGTGTCCGTTGTCTTGCAGCACGCTGTCGATCAGTTCGCGCCAGGGCCCGCCCGGGGTCCAGATGGCCGTGAGGTCGGGCAATGCGGTTTCGGGAGCGATGCCCTTCCGGTCGATCAGATCCATGAAGATCATCGCCGATACCCGCATGTTCAGCGCGCAATGCACCAGAATCGGCTCGGATTCATGTTGTTCCAGCGCGGCGCCGAAACGGCGCAGATGCTCGCGGGTGGGCGCGGTGAACACGATGGGCTGGTGGTCGTAGCCGATGCCCTGCGCCCGTAGCAGCGCGGCTTCGTCGGCGATCGCGCCATCCGAATCCGCCATGGCCAGATTGATCACGTGACGGATGCCGGCGGTGCCGAGCGCCCGCAACTCCTCGCGGGTCGGCTGGCCGGCGGTGTGCAGGGTTTCGTCCAGCCGTCGGTAGGCCTTGACCCGGGTGAGGTCCAGCATGGCCGGTCGCGTTACATGCCCGCGGGCGTGTGGCGATCGATGAACGGTCCGTAGAGCTCCACCGTCGCGCGCGGGTCCTCGATCATCGGGCAGTGACCCGTGCTCTTCATGATCTCCAGTTCGGAGTTCGGCAGCAGGTCGTCCATGACACGGGCGGACGACACGTGGATCAGGCGATCGGTGTCGCCCCAGATGATCAGCGTCGGGGTCTCGATCTCCGGCAGCACCGGCTCCAGGCGGAACAGGTTTGTCCGGTACTCGGTGAACACCTTCTGGAGGAAGTCCGCATTGTCGATGGCCTGTTGCGCCAGGGCCTCGACCGCGAACGGCGGGACCCAGGGTCGGTTCACGAACACCATCTCCATGAGGTGGTCGTAGTCCTCGCGTGATCGAGGGATCAGGGCGACGCGCCCGGTGGATTCAACCTCCCGCATCAGGTCGCTAGGCACCGGTGACTCGACGCCGGCCGCGTTGATCAGGCCCAGCGACAGCAGCTGTTCGGGATAGGCATGTGCGTAAGCGCCGGCCAGGTTGCCGCCCATCGAGTTGCCCGCCAGGTGAAACTGCGTGAGCCCGAGGGCTTCGACGAATGCGGCCAGGCGGTCGCGCTGGGTGGCGATGTCGTAGGACTGATCCTCGTGCCGGGCGTTGTCTCCGAAGCCGGGCAGGTCCGGCGCGATGACGCGATGATCCGGCGTGAGATGGCCGGCGAACCGTGTCCAGTTGTCCTTGTCGCCACCGAAGCCGTGCAGCAGCAGCACAACGTCGCCCTCGCCGCCTTCCAGGTACGGCCAGCGGTCGCCATTCACCTCCACCGTCTTCAGGTGAAGCATGGCGCGATCGCGCTCCGCCTTGAGCGCGAGTTCCAGCGCTTCCTGCGGATGGGTCTCGATATAGGCGTATGTGCCCAGCCCCAACACGCCGATGATCACGCCTACGGCGATCAAGAACTTCGACATGGCATCCCTGCGTTGCTTTTAAAAGTTAGGCGACATAATAATGAAACGAGGCCGCGCGCTTGTCCGGCCCTTTTGTCAGGGGAACAGACAACAGCATGCGCGAGCCTGCGTTCAACCGGATCGGCCGACGCTTCTTCGGAAGCCTGCTGCTGCTGGCCGCCCTGACGAAACTGGCCAACTTCGCCGGATTCATCGGCGTGGTCGCATCCTACGGCATGATGCCGGACTGGGCACAGTTGCCGGTGGGCCTGCTCGCGGTGTCCGCCGAGGCCGGTCTGGGTGCGTGGCTCTGGAGTGGTCGTCGCGGGCCGCTGGCCTGCCTGCTGCTGGTGATGCTGCTCGTGCTGTATTGCAGCGGGCTGTTCTTCGCTTATCTGGACGGCCGTCGCCTGCTGAACTCGGGCACCTTCGGCACCGTGGTGCCGCTGCGCGTCAGCCTCGGGCTGGTCCTCGCGCAGCTTGGACTGCTTGGCGTGTCTTTCTTCCTGTGGTCGTCGGTTACGGCGCATCGGCTGCGTGAGCAGCTGGCGCTGGATGCCAACCCGGCGGTGATGATGCCGCCCGGGCCGCCCACCGGGGCGGCCTAGACCGCCGCCGCCAGCTCGCTCGCCTGCCGGATCGCCCGTTTCGCATCCAGTTCCGCAGCCACATCGGCGCCACCGATCAAATGCACCGGCTTACCGGAGGCTTCCAGCCCCTCCAGCAGCTCGCGCAGCGGTTCCTGCCCGGCGCAGATCACCACGTGATCGACCTCCAGCACCTGTGGTTCGTCGCCGATGAAGATGTGCAGGCCGGCATCGTCCACGCGATCGTAGGTGACGTTGCCGATCATCTGCACCTGCTTGTCCATCAGGCTGGTGCGGTGCACCCAGCCGCTGGTCTTGCCCAGGCGCTTGCCGAGCTTTTCGTCCTTGCGTTGCAGCAGGTAGACCGTGCGCGCCGGCGGTTCCGGATGCTTGGGAATCAGGCCGCCGGGGCTGCTGGCCGTCAGATCCACGCCCCACTCGGCGAACCAGGCTTCCGCGTCCAGTGTCGGTGAGGTGTCCTGGACCAGGAATTCGGAGACGTCGAAGCCGATACCGCCGGCGCCGATGACGGCGACGCTCTTGCCGACGGGCGCGTTGTTTCGCAGCACATCGGTGTAGATCAGCACTTTTTCGTGATCAATGCCGCCCAGATCCGGCACGCGCGGGCTCACGCCGGTGGCCAGGACCACCTCGTCGAACTCGTCGGCGACCAGGTCCTCGACGCTGACCTCGGTGTTCAGCTTGACGGTGACGCCGGCCAGTTCGAGCTGGCGCTCGAAGTAGCGCAGCGAGAACTCGAACTCCTCCTTGCCGGGAATCCGCTTGGCCATGTTGAACTGGCCGCCGATCTCGCCGGCCTTGTCGAACAGCGTGACGTTGTGGCCGCGCTTGGACGCTTCCACCGAGAACGCCAGCCCGGCCGGGCCGGCACCGACCACGGCGAAGTGCTTGGGAGCGGTGGTCGGCTCGAAGTTCAGCTCGGTTTCGTAACAGGCCCGCGGGTTGACCAGACAGCTAGCCCGCTGGAGCTGGAAGGTGTGATCCAGGCAGGCCTGGTTGCAAGCGATGCAGATGTTGATCTCGTCGGCGCGGTTGTCCGCCGCCTTGTTGACGAAGGCCGCGTCGGCCAGCAGCGGCCGGGCCATGGACACCATGTCGGCCTTGCCGCTGGCGATGATGTCCTCGGCGACCGTGGGGTCGTTGATCCGGTTGGTCGTGACCAGCGGAATCGACAGCTCGGCCTTCATGCGGTGGGTGACCTCGGCGAAGGCCGCGCGCGGGACTGACGTCACGATGGTCGGCACCCGCGCCTCATGCCAACCGATGCCGGTATTGATGATGGTCGCGCCGGCCGCCTCCACCGCCTTGCCCTGGTAGACGATGTCGTCCCAGGTGTTGCCGCCTTCGACCAGGTCGAGCATCGACAGCCGGTAGACGATGATGAAGTCCTCGCCGACCGCCTCGCGGACATGCTTGACCACTTCCACCGGCAGGCGGCAGCGGTTTTCCACCGAGCCGCCCCACTGATCGTCGCGCTTGTTCGTGCGAACGCAGGTGAACTGGTTCAGGAAATAGCCTTCGCTGGCCATGATCTCGACGCCGTCGTAACCGGCTTCCTTCGCCAGCTTCGCCGCGCGGGCATAAGCCTTGATCTGGCGCCAGATGCCCCAGTTGGACAGGCCGCGCGGGCGGAACGGGTTGATCGGCGCCTTGACCGAGGACGCGGACACCGACAACGGGTGGTAGCTGTAGCGACCGGCGTGCAGCAGCTGCAGGCAGATCTTGCCGCCCTCCTCATGCACCGCATTGGTGACCTGCCGGTGACGG
>CALBOV010000368.1 GCA_937896565.1 uncultured Salinisphaerales bacterium | reverse complement strand
AGCAGGTCCTCCAGCGAACTCATGCCGACACGCTGCAATTCGGCCTGAACGTCGACCACCTCCCGGCGCGCCGCGATCTCGGCGCTCAGCGCTTCCGCATCGGCCTGAGCCGTGCGGTAGCTCGCCGCCAGCGACGCCCAGCGTCGCCACGCACCCCGCTCGGCGGCGCGCTGATCGTTCTGCGCCGCCGCCGCCTGGGCCTCGGCCGCCGACGCGCCCGACCAGACCGACGCGCTGATGGGCAGCTCGATCATCGCGCCGATGCTCCAGGCATCCGGGTCGTGCCCGTTGCCCTGGAACTGGGTGTAGTCGGCCTGCGCGGACAGGCGGGGCCACAGCCGTCGTCTGGCTTCGCGAGCCCGCGCCGCGGAAGCCTGCGCGGAGGCATCGGCAAGTTGCGCCGGCAGAAACTCGTCAGGTGCGGTCGGCCAGTCCGGCACGACGATGTCTTCATGACTCGGCATGGCATTGGACCCGGTCGCCTCCTCCAGCGCGACCAGCGCTTCCTGAACCCCGCCGACCAGTCGCACCTCGTCGGACTGCAAGCGCGCGAGTTCGGCCTGGGCCAGCAGCAATTCAGCCCGCGATGCCTGCTCGGATTCCACCAGTTCGCGCACCCGGTTGACGGTTTGCTCCACGCGCCGACGCTGGGTTTCCAGCGCCTGTTGCTGCACGCGCAACGCGGACAGGCCCACATAGGCCGCCACGGCGTCGTGCAGCTTCAGCAACTGGGCCTGCCGGGCCGCGAGTTCGCTTTGCCGCAGATCGGAGCGGGCCGCGTCCCGCGCTGCACGCACGGCGCCGTTCAGGTCGATGGGCAGGCGATAAAACGCGGTGTAGGCGGTCATCTCCTCCGCGAACGGCGGGTTCGCCAGCGCCGCCGGCGACAGCACGCCGAGAAAGCGCTGATCCTCGTAACGCGACACCGATGCCCGCAGCCCGCCGGCACCAAACCACTGGCCGCGCGCCGCGGACAAACCCTCCCGCGCGGCATCCTCGCGCTGCGCGGCGGCGACGACACCGGGATGCTCCAGCGTCTGCGTCAGCAGTGTCCGCAGCTCCTCGTTCGCGGCATATCCCGGCACAGCGATGCAGCCGCCGAGGCAGAACAGCAACCAGCGCATCAGCGGCCTCCGGACGCCCCGTCGGACGTGCCCGCCGCGTCTTCGTCACGCAGCTCGAACCACATCGCGTTGAGCACGCCGAAGGTCAGGGCGAGTCCCAGACCCAGAATCCAGGCGAAATACCACATCGTCGAAACCTCCTAGTAATGATCAGCCTGACCGCGCACATGCTCCAGCGTGACCGTGCCCCGCAGCACGCGGAACACCCACGCGGTGTAGAGCAGCACCAGGGGCAGGAACACCAGCGTCGCGACCAGCATGATGAACAGCGTGGCCTGGCTGCTGGACGCATCCCAGACCGTCAGGCCGGCGCCCGGCACGGTCGATGAGGGCATCAGGAACGGGAACAACCCAAAGCCCGCGGTGAGGATCACCCCGGCCTGCACCAGACTGCTGGTGACGAACGCCAGGCCGGCACGACCGGCGCGCAGCAGCAACATGCTGGCGATGGCGGCGAGATACACCACCACCGGCGCCGCGATCATCCACGGATAGGTGCCGAAGTTCGCCAGCCACGCGCCGCCCTCGAGGATCACTTCCTTGCGCAGCGGATTCGACGGACCCGCGACATCGGCGGCACCGACGATTCGTGCGCCCTCGATGCCGGGGAGCCAAAGCCCGGCCAGGGAGAACGTCACCAGCAGCACCAGCCCGCTCCAGAAGCCAGCCGAGCGTGCCCGGCCCGCCATCGGCTCGCCGACCTTCAGTGCCGCGTAGGTGGCGCCCTGGAGCACCAGCATGCTCAGGCTGACGACGCCGACCAGCAGCGCGAACGGATGCAGCAGCGCGAAAAAGCTGCCGGTGTAAACCGGGCGCGCCAGACCGTCGATGTGAAACGGCAGCCCCAGGAACAGGTTGCCGAAGGCCACGCCGAACAGCAGCGAGGGCACGGCGCCACCGATGAACAGCGCCCAGTCCCAGACCCTGCGCCAGCGGGCATCCGGCACCTTGTTGCGGAACATGAACCCGACCGGACGCAGGATCAGCGACAGCAGCACCAGCAACATCGCCAGGTACAACCCAGAGAACGACGCGGCGTAGAGCAGCGGCCAGGCCGCGAAGGCCGCACCGCCACCGAGGATGAACCACACCTGGTTGCCGTCCCAGACCGGCTCGATCGTCTCCAGAAACGCACTGCGCTCGTCATCGTCGCGGCCCAGCCAGCGGAACAGCGTGGCCACGCCCAGATCGAAGCCGTCCATCACCGCGAAGCCGATCAGCAGCGCCCCCAACAGCAGCCACCAGATGACTCGCAAGATTTCATAGTCAAGCATGCTGCACTCCTTGGGTCGGCGCGCCGGTCGCGGGCCAGTAGCCCAGCCCGTCCGGACCGCGTCGGATCATCCGTTGCATGAGAAACACGTCGACGACCAGCAGGGCCGTGTAGAACACCACGAACCCGGTCAGCGACAGCACGACATTGGTGGCCGAGGTCGCCGATACGCCGAGGAAGGTCGGCAGCACGCCCTCGATGGACCAGGGTTGTCGGCCGTACTCGGCGACGATCCACCCCAGTTCCGCCGCGATCCACGGCAGCGGCAGCGCGACGCAGGCCAGCGTCAGGAACCAGCGATGACGTTCCAGTTGCTGCTTGGCCGACAAATAGAACGCGAACGCGAACAGGGCGATGAAGAAGAAGCCCAGCGCCACCATCACGCGAAAGGCCCAGAACAGCACCGGCACGTCGGGAATCGTCGATTCCGCGGCGGCGTCGATATCGGCCTCGGTGGCTTCGGCCGGGTCGTCCACGTGGCGCAGCAGCAGCAGACCGTGGCCGAGATCCTCACGGTGGGCGTCGAAGCGCTCACGCGCGGCCGTGTTGTCCGGATTCTCGCGCAGCTCCTGCAACGCGCCATGCGCCTGCACGCCGCTGACGATGCGCTCGCGGTTGTGCTCGACGAGTTCGTTGATGCCCGGAATCTCCTCGTCGATGGAACGGGTCGCGATCAGGCCCAGCGCCCAGGGAATCTTCACCTCGGCGTGAGTCTCACGCGCATCCACGTCCGGGAAGCCGAACAGCGCGAACCCGGCCGGCGCCGGCTCGGTCTCCCACATCGCCTCGATCGCGGCAATCTTCATCTTCTGGTGCTCGGTGGCCGTGTAGCCGGATTCGTCACCCAGCACCACCACCGACAGCGCCGACGCCAGCCCGAAGCTGGCCGCAACCGCCATCGACCGCTTGGCGAACGCCCGGT
>CALBOV010000367.1 GCA_937896565.1 uncultured Salinisphaerales bacterium | reverse complement strand
CACCGGCAATGTCATGCCGCTGGAGCCGGAGTTTGAAGCAACGCCCGCATTCGCCTGGCTCATGGAGCACGCCGGTGCGCACGGATTCACGCTGTCGTTCCCTCGGAACAACCCCTACGGCTACATCTACGAGCCCTGGCACTGGTGCCTGTCGGAGGCGCCTGCGTGAATGAGCGGCCCCGGATTCGAGCCGAGGAGCCGGGCGACATCGCGGCCATTGATACGGTGACGGTTGCCGCTTTCCGTCATGCGCCGCATGCCGACCATACGGAGCAGTTCATCGTCCGGGCCCTGCGGGATGCCGGGCAGCTCACGGTCTCGCTGGTGGCCGAGCAGGGTGGTGCGATCGTCGGTCATGTCGCCGTGTCGCCGGTGACCATCTCCGATGGCGCCGAGGGCTGGTTTGGACTGGGCCCCATCTCGGTATTGCCGGCCATGCAGGGGCGGGGCATCGGCGCCGCGCTCATGAATCACGCGCTGGATGCGTTGCGAGCGCTGGGTGCGGGCGGCTGCGTGCTGCTGGGCGATCCGGCGTATTACGCCCGATTCGGCTTCAAGCCGGTGCCCACGCTCGTGCTGCCGGGCGTTCCGCCCGAGTACTTTCAGGCGATCACGTTCGGCTCGTCGTTCCCGAGCGGGGAGGTCGCCTACCACGAGGCCTTCGAGGCAACGGCCTGATCAGAACCGTCCGCTCTCGGTGTCATGCCGAGGATTCGGCCGTATGATCAGGCGACAACAACAGGGAGACGGACCGGGATGGAACCTGCTCAGGCAATCGTGGCGCCCGTGGTGGCGCTGGCACTGTGGTCGATGGTGATGTGGGCGTGGATGTACTACACCCGGATTCCGGCGATCGTCGCGTCCAGGATGAAGATGGACCCCGACGCGCCCAGAGGCGAGCAGATGGCGCTGCTGCCGCCCAAGGTCCGGTGGAAGGCCGACAACTACAACCACCTGATGGAACAGCCGACCGTGTTCTACGCGGTTGCGTTGGCGCTCGCGGTGATTGGCGCCGGCGACGGCATCAACCTCTACCTGGCCTGGGCCTACGTCGTCATCCGCGTGATTCACAGTCTCTGGCAGGCGCTGGTCAACAAGATCGAGTACCGCTTCGCCTTGTTCGCGTTGTCGAATCTGCCGTTGATCGCCCTTTGCATCAGCGCCGGGATCGCGGTCTGGGCCTGAGGGCCCTGGCCCAGCCTTGGGTCATGTAAGCGCGGCATCGCCCGCGCTCGCAGTCTCGTAACCCCGAATTTTTCCCGCACGCCGGGAGGACGGTCGCTGCTCGCCTGAGGTTGTCTTGAGGCAGCGGTTCGGTGCCGTTTCCCGTTCGCCTTGCCGACCGTTCGTCGGTCTGCGCCCCGAAATGTTTCATCCGCCATGTCCGTTTCCAGATCCGCTTTGCGCATAGGGGACGAGTGGCGTGCCGTGCCCGGCTGATCGATGAACTGATCATCCCGGGGCTGTCGGTTCGCCGGACGGATGAGGCAAAGGGAGTTCTGCATGCGGGGCGGACGATTCGGCAGCAACAGCGGCATTGTTCGCCTGTTCGGCGTGGTGGTGATGGCGATGGCCGTGGCGGCCTGCGACAGCGAGCCGACGACGATCGACCTGACGGGCGTTTCGGACGAACCGCCGATGGTGACGCTGAGCGGCGTGGTGCAGAAGGGTGTCTTCACCGACTTGCAGGTGCTGGCCCGGCAGCAGACCGCCAACGGCACGCCGCTGGAGCCGGTGCAGGCGGAAATCGAATCCGGCGGGCGCTATCGCGTGCCGGTGCAGCAGGGCGCCCTGGTCACGCTGGAGGCCAGCGGCAGCTTCATGGACGAGCTGTCCGGCGAGATCGTCCAGCTCGACAACCCGCTGCTGGCGATGCGTCATGCCACCGGCAACGCCGAGCAGAACATCAACATCCTCAGCCATTTCGGCGCCGAGCGCGCCGGGGCGCTGGCGAAGCAGCAGGGTCTGCTGATGCCGCAATTGATCGAGCAGGGCCAGCGGGACGTGAATCTGGCGCTGGGGTTCGGTGGCAATACCGATCCCGCCAAGCTGGACATGACGCAAATCCCCGCCGGCGCGGATCTGGACGATCCGAATCTGCGTCTGCTGGTGTTCTCAGCGGGGCTGCTCGATCTGCCGCGCGATCCCGGTCGCCTTCCGGCCGAGTGGACGGCGCTTAACGGGCTGATCCAGGGCGGCGTGCCGGAAGACGACCTGGTGGCGGCGTTCGCGCTGTTCAACGGGCTGCAGGTGGCGGAACTGGTTGAGCAGCTCGACGAAAGCCCGGCCCTGGAGTTGCCGGAGGTGGCGATCGACGACGGTCTGCAATGGACCTGCGCGATCACCTGCGATTTCGTCCTGTTCCCGACACCCGGCGTGCATGTCGTGGGCACGGCGGCCTACGAGTCCGCCGGTGACGTCACGATCATCATCCGCCGCGACGGTGATTTGTCGCAGCCGGTGGAACTGGACCTGGACTTCGTCTCCGGCACCGCCGTCGAGGACATCGACTTCGTCGCCGAGGCGCAGCGCGTGACCATCGACGCCGGTCTGGACCGCGAACTGGTGCGGATTCCCGTGCTGATCGATGCGGTGGCCGAGGGCATCGAGTCCTTCACCGCGCAGATCACCGCCGTGGACGCGTCGACCTCGATCAATACGGCGTCAGCCACGGTTTCGATCACCGATGACGAATATCCCGGCTACCGGCGACCAAGCCCGGAATCGATCACGCTGGAATCCGCCTGCTTCGTCTCGGTTGGCGCCGCCAGTGAGCTGGAACCCGACGCCTGTCTCGATCCCGTGCCGGCCTTGCAGGGCCTGATCGGCGCGGCGCCGGAGCTTGCGATGCGTGTCGGCACCGTGCTGCGCAGCGATTGCCAGAGCACGTCGAACTGTCCGCAGCGGCTGCGTGAATATGCGATCGACTATGCGCTGGTAGCGACGGCGAACGGCAGCGAGACCGATCGTGCGCCGCTGGGCACTTACGCCTTTCCGGGCAATGCGGTCCTGCCCGCGGCCGAGCCCGCCGATCCCCAGCCGCAGTTGCTGATCAGCCTCGCGGCGCCGGATGTCGCCGGGCTGGTCGAGCAGGCGGCTGACATGGGCTGGACCCTGACGCTGGAAGCCCGTCTGAGCTTGCCGCCCGATATCGATCAGACATTCGCCGCCGCGGCGCCGGGCCTGCTGCGTCTGTCCGACACCATCCGCTTTGGCGACCGCGATCTGCCGCTGTTGCCGGGCACGGTGACGCTGTCGGATGGGACCTGCGGCGAGGGCAGCCTGGAACTGACCGGCGCCATGCTGACCGATTTGCTCGCCGGCTCGGTAGATCTGAACGAAATCGATCCCGCCGCGCCGCCGGAAGGCTATGCCGTCAGCGGCACGGTTTGCGTGCTGCTGGAGTCGCAGGCCATGGGTGAGCCGCCGCAGCCCGTCGTGCAGACCGGGCAGGTGGATGCGAGCGGATCGTTCTGGCGGCTGCCGGGCGCGCTGGGCGTGCAGGTGCCGGGACTGTCGATCGCGGCGGTACCGGGTCTGGCATTGCTGGGCCAGGCGGATTCGCCGACGCCGACCGTGCTGGTGTCCGAGCAATGGCCGTTCGGCTTGCTGGTCAGCGGCGGGGAACTGAGCGCGGCCGGCCTGACCGTGCAGTACAGCGGTCTGATCGATCCCGGTGCCCGGTCGTACTCGGGTGCCGATCCGCGGGTCAATCCCGAGGCGCGGGCGGAGAACCGCACGTTCTTCCGCAACGCGGCGGGTGGAACCCTGCATCTGTCGGAGAACGGGCTGTCGGGCAGCTTGCAGATGATGGGGGGCTCCGGTCGCACGGCGTTCCCGACCGGTGCCGTCGACTGGCAGGGCTTCACGCTGGAACTGGTGGACAGCGAACTGACCGCGGCCTCCGCCATCGCGTTGAACTACCGCTTTGCGCAATCCACGGATTGTCGCGAGGCCGCCTGTGCCTCGGGCCGGCCGCGTGAGTATGCGGTGTCCGGTTCGTTGGGCATGGCGCCGTCCGGTCAGGCGGCCGGTGAAGTCAGTCTGACCATGGCTTCGGTGCCGGGTT
>CALBOV010000366.1 GCA_937896565.1 uncultured Salinisphaerales bacterium | reverse complement strand
CGGAGGCCATCGCGCAGCGCATCGCAGGGTTTGCCCGTCGCTGTTTTCAGGAGTTGGAATGACTCCGGACGTATCGCTTCAACAAGGACTCGATCAGGATGAGCATGAGTCTGCTCGACAGCGCATTGAGGCGCGCCCAGATCCGCAAGGCCGGTGAGATCACCTTGATCATCTTTGACGGCCTTGGCGCGGTCGCGACCGACACGCTCGGGTTTCGTTCGGCGGAGCGCTGGGCGTTTTCGCGCATTTCGTCCGGGAACATCGTCCGCGACCGGAGCACCTTCCTGGAGCGCCTGGAAACCGCCATCGTGCGTCGCGGTACCTCGATCACGACCTCGCACGGCACCTCGCGCGGCCTCGCCGGCCTCGCCAAGAAGATGAAGCAGGCGGGTTACAACCTGTCCGAGTGGACCATCCCGCAGGCCGCCAAGGACATCCTCGACCCACCCGAGGAGAAGAAGGGCGACGAACCGGAAGAGGCCGTTTGCGAGGCGGATGCGGAAGACGACGATCCGACGCCGATCGAGGTCGATCGCCGCAAGGACACGCTGGACCGCCGCAGCATCGACCGTTCGCTGAAAGATTGATCGGGTCGAACCCCGCCTGCGAAAATCCGTCCATGCAGATCGGCCCACACACAATCGAACCCGCGCTGGTTCTCGCGCCGATGGCGGGGGTCACTGACAAGCCGTTCCGCCAGCTCTGTCGCCGTCTGGGTGCCGGGCTGGCGCCGTCGGAAATGCTCAGCGCCGATCCCGGTCTCTGGGACACGCCGAAATCACGCGCCCGGATGGACCATTCCGGTGAGGCGGGTCCGATCTCGGTGCAGATCGCCGGGTTCGATCCGGCGATGATGGCCAACGCGGCGCGACACAACGTCGCCCACGGCGCCGACATCATCGACATCAACATGGGCTGTCCGGCCAAGAAGGTTTGCAAGCGTGACGCCGGGTCGGCGCTGATGCGGGACGAGGCGCTGGTTGCCTCCATACTCGAAACGGTTGTCAACGCGGTCGACGTGCCGGTCACGCTCAAGACCCGCACCGGCTGGAGCGCCGACCATCGCAATGCCGAGCGCATCGCCCGGATCGCCGAGCAGGCAGGGATCGCGGCGATTGCCATTCACGGGCGCACCCGTGACCAGAAATACGCTGGCGTGGCCGAATACGACACCATCCGGGCGGTGAAGCAGGCGGTGTCGATCCCGGTGTTCGCCAACGGCGATGTCGACTCGCCGCACAAGGCCCGGCAGGTGCTGCGGGACACCGGCGCCGACGGCTTGCTGATCGGTCGCGCCGCGCAGGGCCGGCCATGGATCTTCCGCGAGATTGACCATTTCCTGCGCACCGGAGAGGTACTGCCGGCGCCGTCCGCCGCGCAGATCGGCGCCTGGCTGATCGAACACCTCGAAGGTCTGTACACGCTCTACGGCGAACGACGCGGCGTGCGCGTCGCCCGCAAGCACATCGGCTGGTATGCCGACGGACATCCCGAGCAGGCGGCGTTTCTGAAGACCGCGATGCGGCTGGAGTCGGCTCGGGAACAGCTCGCGGCGGTGAGCGCGTTCTTTGGCGCGCGGGATGATGCGGTGGCCGTCGCGGCCTAGGCGGCGGGCTTCGTCCGGCGAATCTACCGATTCTCGCGTGGCGTGAGGTTCAGCGTGATCGGTGTGCCGATCCGCAGTCCGGCCTTGTCGACCGCCGATCCCTGATTGATCGCCAGCTCCACGAAGCCGTTCGAATTCATGTACCACAGCGGTTCGCCGGGTTCGCGATCGCCAAAGGTGCTGGCGTGGTGGAAGGTCATCGGGCCGGCCTCGACCTGAGCGGCGGGCTCCAGCCGGCGCAACCCCGTCCAGGCGTTGCCGAAACCGTCGGCATAGATGATCTGCGCCGGCGTGCCGGAGGCGTCGCAGTGCGGAGGCGTGATCCGCGAGTGCGCGGGCCAGTCGCCCTGCGCCAGCCGTGCCGCGGCTGGCGTGAACAGGTCGCGGCCGTGAAAGCTCGCGGAGAGCCCGTCCGGGATCCAGTCCAGGCTCCACCAGCGGGTCTTGGCGGACTGCTCCGACACCCGACTGAGCAGGCCGTTGTCCGGACCGACGAACAGGCGCTTGTCGGCCTCGACGATCACCGGGCGGCGCGCCGTGCCCACGCCGGGATCGATGACCGCGCAGACCACGGCGTCCTCCGGCAGTCGCTCGACCAGTGCCGCGAGCAGCCAGCCCGCGGCGATTGGCGCGAAGGCCGGGGCGTCGTGCATCAGGTCGAAGACCGGCACCCGAGGCCCCCAGCGGTGCGCCGCCAGTTTCAGCTGACCGACGTAGGGACCCTCGAAGCCGAAGTCCGTGAACAGCACCAGCGGGCGCATCAGGCGGGGTGCTCCGGCAGGGTGAGGCTGACGTTCAGGCCATGCGGTTGCACCGGTTCGGCCTGGCAGCGACCGCCATGCGCCCGGGCCACGCGATCGACCAGTGCCAGTCCGAGGCCGTAGCCGGTCGTGGTCTGGTCGCCGTCCCGCCAGAACGGTTCGAACAACCGTGGCAGCTGATCGAGTTCGACGCCGGGCCCGTCGTCCTCGACGGCCAGCCGGATCGTGTTGCCGACGGATTGCAGGCGGATACGGATCTGCGATTCGGCGTAGCGCAGCGCGTTGGAGAGCAGGTTGTCCAGCACGCGGTCGATCAGCCGGATGTCCACCTGGGCGTCCAGTTGTTCGGGGGCGTCGATCATCATCTCCACGCCTCTTTCGTCCGCAACAATCGCGTGACGTTCCGTCGCGTCCTCGCAGAGCCGCACCAGATCGACAGGCTCGATCTGGATGCGCTGATGCGCGGAGGCCTGGTCCGGGTCCAGGCGCGCGAAGGTCAGAATCTCCTCGACCAGTTCGTCGATACGGTTGACCTCGGCGTCGCAGCGATCCAGTGCATCGGGTTGATCGGCGCGCGCAAGCTCCAGGGCGATGCGCATGCGCGCCAGTGGCGAGCGGATTTCGTGGGACACGTCGTGGAGCAGGCGGTCGCGGTCCCGGATCAGCGTCTCGATACGGTCCGCCATGGCATCGAAGTCGCGCGCCAGCGCCCCGATGTCATCGGAGCCGGCGCGGTGCTCCGGCGCGACGCGAGCGTCCAGCTTGCCGCCGGCGAAGCGCCGCACGGCGTGCTGAATGCCTCTGACCGGTGCCGTCAGCCGTCGCGCGACCCACCAGGCGACGGCGGTGATCACCAGCAGCGACAGCGTCAGATGCAGACCCAGCGCCAGTGCCGGTGATACCGGTCGATCGCCGGGCATCTGCACGGCGACGGCGGTCACGGTGTCGCCATCCGGCTCGATCACCGGTGCG
>CALBOV010000365.1 GCA_937896565.1 uncultured Salinisphaerales bacterium | reverse complement strand
TGTTCATGCTCTCGTCCACGGCCTTTGACGGGCTCAGCGAGACCAAACCCTGGTTCAACGCCTTCTGGACCGATCCCACCGGGATGCTGACGCAGTGGTTCGGCGACCACCCGCTGAGGCTCTACGGTGACGTGCGCGACTGGTACATCCGCTACGAGATGCTGTGGCTGCTGATTTCGCCATTCCTGTACCTGGGCGCGTTCGCGTTGTTCCTGCTACTGGGCAAGTGGATGTGCCGCACCAGGAAGGCGGTGAGCGATCTTGCGATGGATTTCGGCTACAGCCTGTTGCCCATCGCCGTCGTCTATCACGTCACCCACTATTACACGCTGCTGCTGGATCAGGGCGTGAAGATTCGGGCGCTGGTGTCCGATCCGTTCGGCTGGAGCTGGAACCTGTTTGGCACCGCCATCACCGGCCGCGTGCCGATCCTGCCGGACATGGAGGCCATCTGGTTCAGTCAGGTCTGGCTGATACTGCTCGGCCACGTGGTCAGCGTCTATCTGGCTCACGCCGAGGCGTTGCGTCAGTTTCGGGACACGCGCAAGGCCTTGATCAACCAGGTGCCGATGCTGGCGCTGATGGTGCTGTTCACCGGCTTCGGACTGTGGATTCTGGCGCAGCCGCTGAAGGGCTAGCTGGCGCGAGTCCCGGCTCAGACTTCCAGGTAGTCGCAGATCGCCTCGGCGGCCTGCCGACCTTCGAACACCGCGGTGACGACCAGATCGGAGCCGCGGACCATGTCGCCGCCCGCGAACACCTTCGGATTGCCGGTCTGAAATGCGTGACCCTGGCTATTGCCGTTGACCTGCACACGGCCGTCGTCGTGAATGCCGATCGTGTGGTCGCCAAACCAGTCGGCCGGGTTCGGTCGGAAGCCGAAGGCGATGATCACGCGGTCGGCCTCGATCACTTCCTCGCTGCCCGGCACCGGCTCGGGGCGTCGGCGGCCGCGGTTGTCCGGTGCGCCAAGCTGGGTCTGCACGACCTTGACGCCCTCGACATGACCGTCGCCCACGATCTCGATGGGTTGGCGGTTGAACAGGAACTGCACGCCTTCTTCCTTGGCGTTGGCGACTTCGCGGCGTGAGCCCGGCATGTTCTCCTCGTCACGGCGGTAGGCGCAGAGCACGCGGTCGGCGCCCTGGCGCACCGCGGTGCGGTTGCAGTCCATCGCGGTGTCGCCGCCACCGAGCACGACGACCTTCTGTCCGGCCATGTCGATGAAGTCGCCGGGGTGGGCCTCCAGGCCCAGCTCGCGATTGATGTTGGAGATCAGGTAGGGCAGGGCATCGTGGACGCCCTCCAGGTTCTCACCGGGGAAACCACCCTTCATGTAGGTGTAGGTGCCCATGCCCAGGAACACCGCGTCGTATTCGTCGAGCAGCGACTGGAACGGGACATCGGTGCCGATTTCAACGCCGAGCCTGAATTCCACGCCCATGCCCTCGAGAATGTCGCGGCGGTTGCGCACGACTTCCTTTTCCAGCTTGAACGGCGGGATGCCGAAGGTCAGCAGGCCGCCGATCTCCTGGTACTTGTCGAACACCACGGCCTGAACGCCGTTGCGCGCGAGAATGTCGGCGCAGCCGAGGCCAGCGGGCCCGGCCCCGACGATGGCGACGCGCTTGCCGGTGGCGACCACCTGTGACATGTCCGGACGCCAGCCCTGCTTGAAGGCCTCATCGGAGATGTACTTCTCGATATTGCCGATGGTGACGGCGCCGAAGCCGTCGTTGAGCGTGCAGGCGCCTTCGCAGAGCCGGTCCTGCGGGCAGACGCGACCACAGACCTCGGGCAGCGAGTTGGTCTTGTGCGACAGCTCGGCCGCCTCGAACAAATTGCCTTCCTCGACCAGCTTCAGCCAGTTGGGGATGTAGTTGTGGACCGGGCATTTCCACTCGCAGTAGGGATTGCCGCAGGACAGGCAGCGGCCCGCCTGTTGCGCCGCGGATTCACTGTCGAACGCGCCATAAATCTCGCGGAAGTCCTTGATGCGGACTTCGACGGAGGTCTTGGCCGGATCATGCCGTGGCACATCCAGAAACTGCGTGGTGTTCTTGCCCATTAACTAGCCCTTGAAGGGTGAATGACCCGCGTTTCCCTGCGCGGGTATTTGGCGTGTCTGCCGATCAGGCCGCCTGGCGAATGGCGTCCAGCAGATCGCCGATATCGATGGCCTTCGGCTTGATCAGCCAGAACCGGCCGACCCAGTCACGCCAGTCGTCGAGGATTTCCGCGCCCCACTGGCTGCCGGTGACCCGCACGTAGTCCGCGATCAGATCACGCACGTAGTGCCGGTGGCCTTCCATGTGCTCGGCGACCAGACGGTGGATATCGATCAACTCGTGATTGTACCGGTCGACAAAATGACGGTCGCGGTCCAGCACGTAGGCGAAGCCGCCGGTCATGCCGGCGCCGAAGTTCACGCCGGTGGGGCCGAGCACGCAGACGACACCGCCCGTCATGTACTCGCAGCCGTGGTCGCCGCAGCCTTCGACGACCGCCAACGCGCCCGAATTGCGGACCGCGAAGCGCTCGCCGGCACGGCCCGCGGCGTACAGCCGGCCGCCGGTTGCGCCGTAAAGGCAGGTATTGCCGATGATGGTCGTGTCCTGCGTCTTGAACGCGCTTTTCTCCGGCGGGCGGATGGTGATGCGGCCGCCAGCCATGCCCTTGCCGACATAGTCATTGGCGTCGCCGACCAGGTCCAGGTGCAGGCCGCCGGCGTTCCATACGCCGAAGCTCTGGCCCGCGGTGCCGTTGAGCTGCACGGTGATCGGCGTGTCATCCATGCCGTCGTTGCCGTAGCGCTTGGCGATCTCGCCGGACAGGCGCGCGCCGATCGATCGGTGGTAGTTCGCGACCTTGAACGAGTACGTGCCACCGGTCTTGGATTCGATGGCTGGCAGCGCGGCCGCGACCATCTCCTCGGCCAGTTCACCCTTGTCGTAGGGCGCGTTGCGCGGCTCGACGCAGATATGCGTGCGCGGATCGGCGAGCTTGTCCACCGACAGGATCGGTGACAGATCCAGCTTGTTCTGCTTGGGCGTGATGCCGCCGTCGATGTCCAGCAGGTCGGTCCGGCCGATCAGTTCCTCGACCGAGCGGGCGCCCAGTGCCGCGAGCTGCTGACGCACGTCCTCGGCGATGAAACGGAAGAAGTTCTCCACCATCTCTGGCAGGCCGATGAAATGCTTCAGCCGCAGCACCTTGTTTTGCGTGGCCACGCCGGTGGCGCAATTGTTCAGGTGGCAGATGCGCAGATACTTGCAGCCCAGCGCCACCATCGGCGCGGTGCCGAAGCCGAAGCTCTCGGCGCCGAGAATCGCCGCCTTGACCACATCG
>CALBOV010000364.1 GCA_937896565.1 uncultured Salinisphaerales bacterium | reverse complement strand
GGCTTCCGCAGCGCGCGATTCCCGTGGTCACCGGGCTGACCAGTCTCACCGGCCTGGCGCTGCTGGGCGTGTTGCTGTTGCGGCAGGACTGGCTGGGCGCGCTCTGCGTCACCGGCTGAAACCCGGGTTCCGGTTGACATCGATCAAGATTCGGGTGCTCTTGTCACTCCATGATGAATGGACGACCACCCGCGAGGCTTGCTCATGACCCTTCCGATTCGCAAGATTTTGCTCGGCACCGATCTGTCGGAGCCTTCCATGAACGCGATGCTCCACGCCGATGCGATCGCGCAGATGTGTCATGCCGAACTGACGGCCATGTACGCCGAGGTCCTGCATGACGATCTGGCCGCCGGGGTCATGGACACCTACTGGGAACAGTTCGAAGGTCGGGTCGGCGATCGTCTAAAGGCTGTATCCGAGGAGTACTCGGTGAGTTTCACGCCGCGCGTCGAGCGCGATGTATCCGCGCGCAACGCGATTCTGCGCACGGCCGAGGACATCGGTGCCGACCTGATTGTCGTCGGCACGCATGGCCGGACGGGGATTGGTCGCTTCGTACTGGGCAGCACCGCGGAAGGGGTCGTGCGCGACGCGCCGGTCTCCGTGCTGGTGGTTCACCACACCACCGCCCATGCGCCGTACAAGAAGCTGCTCGTGCCTGTCGACCTGTCGGAGCAGAGCCGCGAGACGCTGAAGTACGCCGCCCGCCTGGCAGCCGAGTTCGACGCCGAACTTGGCGTGGTCCACGTCGTGGAGCCGGTGTCGGTGCCGCCATATTTCCCGATGGACTACGTACCGCCCGAGCCGGTTGCCGTGCACGAGACGGTCGAGCAGTTCGTCAGGGAGTCGTTGGACGGGCAGTCATTCATCCTGCATGTGTTGCGCGGGCCCGCGGCGTCCACGATCTGCAAGATTGCCGAGGACGAGGGCTACGATGTCATCGTCACCGGCACACGCGGCCTCCACGGCGTGGCGCATCTGGCGCTGGGCAGCACCACCGAACGCGTGGTGCGACTGGCCGGCGTACCGGTCTGGGTGCACAAGCCAGCAGCGGAGTCCTGACGGTGGTCCCGGCGTCGGCCGGGGCGTTCACAGGTAGGGGGAGAACAGCCAGAACGCCGCATCCCTGACACGACGCAGGGGGCCGCGCGCATCCAGGTGCTCACGTGTCAGTCGACTGCCGCCGTCAATGGCGGCATCGATGATCCCGTCCAGTCGTTCGGCGAAGGTCGCGTCGTACACCTCCACGCCCAGTTCGAAGTTCAGGCGCAGGCTGCGCGGGTCGAGATTCGCCGAGCCGATCAGTGCGTAGTGGTCGTCGATGACAAAGAGCTTGGAATGGCAGAACGGTGGCGGCTGACGCCACACGTTGATCCCGCGATCGAGCAGCCGCCCGAGCATGTGCTGGGCCGCGTAGTGCACGGCGCGGACGTTGTTGTCGTCCGGCAGCACGATGTCGACTTGCACTCCGCGCAGCGCCGCGCCCAGCAGCGCGGCCTCCAGCTCGGGCGGCGGCAGGAAGTAGGGCGTCATGATCCGCACCCGCTCCCGTGCCGAACCGACCGCCGCCTGCAGCACCAGCCGCAGGTGATCCAGATCTTCGTTGGGGCCATCGGTGATCACCCGACAGATCGAGTCGCCGGGCGGTGTGTCGCCGTCCTCCCACAGCGGCGCCGCCCACACTTCCCGGGTGGCCAGGTACCAGTCGGCCGCGAACGTGGATGCGAGCTGGTTGAGCACCGGACCGGCGAGTTCGAAGTGCGTATCGGCGGCGACCGTGCGCCGGTTTTCGGTCACCATGTGGCGGCTGCCGATATTCATGCCGCCGGTGAAGCCGACGCGGCCGTCGACCAGCAGCAGCTTGCGGTGATTGCGCAGGTTGATGTGCAGTGCTGGCGGGACCAGGCTGGGCGGATGGAAGCGGGCGCAGCGGATGCCGCGTCGACGCAACAGCCGGACGGCGCGCGGGAACGAGTAAAGCTCTCCGATGCCGTCGACGAGCACGCGAATGTCCACGCCTCGCTCATGCGCCGTGTCCAGCGCTCGGATCAGTTCGCGACCCATGCTGTTGGTCTCGAAGATATAGGTTGCCAGCGCGATCGACGTGGTCGCCGATTCGATGGCCTTCAGCATCGCCGGAAAGGCCTGTTCCCCGTTACTGAGCGGGCGAATGCGATTGCCGCCCAGCAACGGGCTTTGCGTGACGGTGTCGCCGGTGTGAATCAGCGGCAGGTGATCGGCCAGCCGCTCACGGTATGCCGGGTCTTCCCGGATGTCCGGTTGCGCATGCGACGACAGTTCGTCGGGCAGCGCCGTGGCGATTTGTCGCGCGCGGTTCTTGACGCGGTTGATGCCGAACAGCAGATAGAGAATGGGACCGGCGACGGGAAACAGCAGCGTTACCGCGATCCAGCCCCAGGCCGCGCGCGGGTCGGGGAGATGCAGCAGGGCGTGGATGCCCGCGGTGACGGCGATCAGTACCGTGCCACCGAGGGCCAGGGCCTGCCACGGAATCTCCAGCAATCGGACGCCTCCTTGCGGGCCGCCCGGAGGAGCCGCGTGGGGCTCCGTGCAGGATCGGCTTCAGTCTTGAGCGGCTAGTGTACGCAGCCGTTCCGGGTCCAGAAACGAAATGTCCCGGCCTTCGACGGCAATCACGTGCTGGTCGCGCAGCCGGCTGAACACGCGGCTCACGGTTTCGATGCGCAGCCGCAGGTGGTTGCCGATATCGCGCCGGCTCATCTTCAGGCTCAGCCGCGATGCGTCGAAGCCGCGGTCGGCCATGCGGTTGCGCAGATCGAGCAGAAAGCCGGCAACGGCGGCGTCGGCGCTGCGGTTCCGCGCGCGCTCGATCTGCGTGTCCAGCTCGCGTGAGGCGATACGCGTCATCTTGCGCATCAGCTTCGGGGTCTCGCCCAT
>CALBOV010000363.1 GCA_937896565.1 uncultured Salinisphaerales bacterium | reverse complement strand
TGCGTCGAGCGGGTCCACCCAGCTTTCCGATGTCAGGGACGAAAGATAGCCCGAGTCGTTTGCCGCGAAGGCCGGAGTGGCTGTTGCACCGGCGTAGTAGCGCAAAACTTCAAGGTACATCTCCGATAACGGATTTCCCCAGCTTGCACAGTCCCCTTCCTTGATGGTCGCGAGCTGAAAGCCGCAGTGATCGCGATCGTTGTAGTACCGGTTGTTGTATTCGTAGCCGAACATTCGCAGTGCGTTCAGCGTTCCGACGATACTGCCGGCTCCGGTGGACTTGAAAGCACCGTTGTCGTCGACTGCGACCTCATCATTGAACGACCGAATATTCTTTCGGACCAGGCCGCCCGAGATGTTTTTCTGGTAGCTGCCCGTGAGCAAACCGAAGTGGATCAGGTTGTCGTCGCCATAGCGCTGAAGCAATCCAATCGGTTTGACTGAGCCGTCCGGATATTCCTTGCACGTTTCCTCGCCGATCAGGCCGCTGACGCAGGCCTGAACGCGCACGACGTAGTCCCCATCTCCTCCTTGAACCTGAATCGCACGATCGCTGCGTTTAGGGCTCCCTGAATAGGCCTGGATTCCGGAGATTGAAGAGTTGTTGCCATTGTCACCATTGCTGGAACCAGGATCATCCGTCCAGTTGCAGATATGGCGTTCGCTCGTGTTCCAGAGCGAATAGTTGCGGTCGGCGATTCGCAGGATTGGTGGTCGTGTTGTGGTGTCTGAGTATTCGTTGTCGGGCGCCCAGGTCATGCTGCACATCGTGAACCCGTTGATTCGAGGATCACTGTGATTCAGCGTGACATCGGAACTGTCCATTGGTGTCAGCTTCGGAAAATCCACTCCGTCGTAGTACTTGACGAACGCATGACCATCCATCGGGATGTACGCACGTTCGAGGACGGTGGTCGAGTCCGTGTCGGTTGAGCGCAGTCCGCCGTACAAAAGCCGGCGCACGGCGTCCATTCTGGAAGTGGTCGCCCAGTTCAGGAAGTTGCCGCTCCAAGCGCCCAGGATGCCGTTGTCACAGTACTTGTCGTCCGTGATGCCTTTTGGCTCGAATCGTTTGTCCCCGGAATCGTAGTCGTAGCACTTGTAGCTATCGAAATAGCCGTAGTAGTCGATGTCATGCTTGTAGGTGGTCTCGATAACACCGTCGCCATCAAGGTCGGTGTAGTCGTTGTAAGCCGCGTAATAGAGTTGATGATCCCGCGTCATCGTGAGCATGACTTGGGGAGTGGCCTGTTCGACGCTGGTCAAGGGCGCACGGGTGTAGTCAGCCATGGTTGTTGACGACAACGGCTCCGGTTGCGCAACTGCCGATCCGAAGGCGGCAGCGATCAGTACCCCGACGGTGATTCGTGCAAGGGTCATTCGGCGGTACAACTCAGTTCCGGATGACATAACGGTAGTCGCAGGTGGTGCAAGCCTTGGCAGCGATGTTCTTTGTCTTATCGGAGTTCTCGCCGTCCTGTTCCCAGGCGCCTTTGGTTTCGTTCCAGGCGGCAGCCGAGTCGACGCCCTGGCTCATGACCTGATAGAAGATGTTGCCGCCCGCCGCCGCTGCTCCTTTGCCTGTTCCTTCGTAGCCCGCGACCATGGCAGCGCCAGCGCCAGGTGCAATGGCGGTCCGGAGCTTGTAGACGCCAACGCCGGCTTTCTGAACAAACGTCGACTGGCCGGTGACCGAGTACGAACCGGAATAGACAACGTCGGTCGTCAGGCCGGCCGGTGAATATTTGGCCTCGGCATTCCCCAGATAGAAGCCGTCCGGAAGGTTGTCTGCGTTTTTGTCGCGAATAGCAAGGGCGGAAGGAACGTCGTAGTCAAAAAGACTGTTGGGGACATCTCCCCCCATGGATACTGGCCAGCCGCGGTTGAAGGTGTGGACATCCAGCAATTCCGATATCAACACCCGAGGGGTCTCAGAAGCATCGAAGACTTCCATTCTGGAGACTTCGTTGCCACTCATTCGGAGTTCGAGCGAAGTGCCTCTCATCGCGGTCACGGCGACCAGCGTTAGAATCACCAGAAAAATCGCCGCGGTGACCAGAACGAATCCCTGTTGGCTGTTTTGGTTTCGCATCATTCCCTCACGCGATTCCTGATCTGCACGTCTCGCACGATCAATCGACGCTGGAACCGCGCCGCGTCAGACGCCGGATTGAACGCGAAGCCTCCGGGCATCTGATAGGTCGTAGTGTCCATGAAATCATCCAGTACTCGACCCCGGACCATCAGCCCAACGCGCACGATGATGACATCATCCCACTCATCCGCTGTGACCGCGGTCGCGTTCTTCCAGATATCTGCGGCATTGTCGCCATCGGAATCCACACCATAGGACAACTGCATTTGTTCAACACCCTCTACGAGTTGGTATGGCCAAAGCGTTGCCTTGCCACTGCGTGTATCCAGATCGAGCACCGATAGGGTTGGTTCGGTCGAGCCGCCGACGTGAAAATCGGCGAGATACAGCACCGCGAGCTCGAAACGATGATTGAAAACACCTTCGTTGTCGCTGCCGTTGATCTGCGCTTTCGCGTCAGCGATTTTGCTGCGATGGGAGATGTATCCACCGGCGCCAACGAGCGAACGGACATACAAGGCGCCGTGTTTGTCCAACTCGGTGTTCGATCCGTCTTCGAGATCGGAGGTTGACGCATAGTCGTCAGGTACGGCGGTCCGGATGACCAGAACATCGGAATTCGGCACGTAGTTGGAAGGCAGACAGTCAGTGGGACCGGGGGCGGTTGCATCGCCGTCGTATCCGAAGATCCCCGCGTGCGGGTCCAATGCCCAGGTGAAATCGCAGTTGCCCCGGGCTGCGTAGTGGTCGTCTAGATCGGTGTGTAACCGCACGTCCTCGCCCTCAACGCCGCCCCAGTAATCCGCCATGTTGATGTAGCGATTCAGGTCGCGCATCGCGAAGCGGGCATTCTCCTGAAGCACCGATGTGCTTTCCTGAATGCGATAGCCGTGTTTTGCGCTGATGAAAATCTCGATCACGCCGGCCAGCAGGATGACCGATATCGTGAGCGCCACCATCAGTTCGACCAACGACAGGCCACGTTGTCTGAGAATCGGTGTCATGGCTGGTGCAGTACCCGAAAGCACCGGAGGGCTTCATCGTCGGCTGGGTCGCAGCTTGTCTTGGTCACATCCGGATCGCGGCTTGGATTCCAGTAAATCGTGATGAGATAGGGAGATCCCGCCACGCATCCTCCCGCGTCAGCGCACACAACAGAAAATGACGCGTCAGGAAGGGTGGCTTTCGGCGTTGATGGGACGTTGGTGCTGCCTGCACCGTCGGACAGTGAGGTGTACCAGTCGGCGAGGTCCCAGGCGGCGAGTTCAATCGGTGTGCAGGCATCTGTGGAGCAGTCGACGTCCGGGGCGGAAACAGTTGCCCCTTGGGCAATCGCGTAGCTGCCAGCATCAACCCCTGCCGGATTGGCAAACATCCGCTCGGACAGTGCACGTGCAAGATTGGCAGCTTGTGAGAACTGGTAGGCCAGATAGTTTTGACGAGCAGCAGACGTCTGCATCCCGGCCATCCACAGT
>CALBOV010000362.1 GCA_937896565.1 uncultured Salinisphaerales bacterium | reverse complement strand
CCCGCTCGACGATGCAGCCCCACATGATGAAGATCGCCGCGGCGATCAGCAGCAGCACGTCGCCGCCCAGGATCAGGAAGTTGGTGACCTGGAAGACAACGTCGGAGACGAAAAACGTCAGCCCTTCCATGCCGCCCTCCCGTCGAGGGTTGGTATCAGCGACAGCACCTTAGGCGGCCTTGTCCTGCACGGCCCGGGCTTCCATGCGCTCGGCGATCAGCCCGGCGGTCTGGTGCTTGAGGGTGTTGATCAGGGCGATCGCCCGGGCGTTGACGACGGCGTGCAGCAGCACGGTCGGAATCGCCACGGTCAGCCCTTCCACCGTGGTCACCAGGGCCTGGGAGATGCCGCCGGCCATGGTCTTGGGATCACCGGTGCCAAACAGGGTGATGGCCTGGAAGGTGGCGATCATGCCGATCACGGTGCCCATCAGGCCCATCAGCGGGGCCACCGCCGAGATGACCTTGATGGTGCCGACGAAGCGGTCGATCTTGGGCCGCTCCTCGAGAATGGCTTCGCCCAGGCGCATTTCCAGCGTCTCGGTGTCCTGGTCGCGGTTGGCCTCGTAGATCTTGAGCATCCGCCCCAGGGGGTTGTTGTCCTTGGGGTTGCCGATGTCGGCCCGCTGGCGGGCGACCTTGGCGCTGACGATCATGATGCTGATCAGCTTGAAGACGGCGATCAGCACGCCAACGGCGCCCAGGGTCAGGATGAGGTTGCCGATCAGGCCACCGGCGGCGATGCGATCACGCAGTCCCGGGGCGTCGACCAGGCGGCTGAGCAACGAGCCGGCGGTGGGGTCGATGGCCACGGCGGCGATGCCGCTGCTGCTGGACAGGTAGTCCTCGACCTTCATCAGCGCATCGCCCTCGGGCTGGCGCTTGAGCAGCGAGGCCCGCTGGCTGGTCGCATCCCAGGTCAAATACGCCGGCTCGGGGTCGTCGGTGATCAGGCCGAATTTGCCCAGCCGGACGATCTTCCGGGATTCACGCGCGCCGGACTCGCCCAGCACTTCGGTGCTCAGCGAAACAATCTTGCCGGAGGCGGTGATCTCCTGTTGCAGCAGAAACCACAGCTGCTCCAGCTCTTCGATGGTGAAGATCTCGGTGGAGGTCTCCATGCGCTCGATGAAGTCACCCAACCAGATGTCGCGATGGGGGTACTGCAGCGAGGTCGAGGAGTTGCGGAACAGGCCGATCAGTTCGGAGGAGACGCCCTGCAAGGTGCCAAACAGGGCGGCGTTGGGGCCAAGCTCGCTGCGCAGTTCGGTGATCTTGCCGTCCAGGCTGCGTTTGTTATCCCGGGCGGTGTCTTCCAGCCCGGCGCTCTCGCGCTGCAGGGCGTCGCGACGGGCGCGGGCCTCTTCAAGCAGGCGTTGGCGCTCGGCGGCGGAGGCGCTGTTGTAGCGGTTGAGCTGGGCGGTCTGGTCGGCCCGCTGGCCGACCTCGCCGCTGCGCACGCGCTCGAGCAGCTCATCTTCACCGCTCTGCGCCCAGGCGCCTGCGGTCAGGGTCAGTGCACTGACCAGGACGATCAGTCGGTTCATGGTGCGCTCGCCCCCAGGGCCACGACCGGTCCACGGTCAGACTGCGCCGTCTTCGCCGGCTGTGGTGGCGGCAGCGGAACGGAGAGCAGGCTCGGTGCGGTCAGCTTGTTGGCGATGCGAATGGCCTGGTAGATGCCGTTGCGGTATTCGGCGCCAAGCGCCTCCCAGCGGCCGGCCTCGGGGTTCCAGCGGCCGGTGTGCACGCGATCGGCGCTTTGATAGAACAACCCGATCCGGCCCAGGCGCAGGACGTTGACTTCCCGCTCGCCGCCTTCGGCTTCGATGGTGTCGGTGTAGGCCTCGATGGTGTTGCCGTAGGACAGCTCGGTCATGTACGCATCGAGCACCTGACGGAATTTCTCCGCCGCGGCGACATCGGCCCGGTCCACGGTCTCGCGCAGAAATCCGATCCGTTCGGCACGCTCGTCGGCCAGGTACGGCGGACTCACCGCGACCAGCTCTTCATACGTGTCGACCATGTTGATCAGCAGCGGCAACAGCTGTCGGTCCACCTCCGTCGCCTTGGCGATCGAGGCGTCCGTCTTCGCAATCTCGCTCTCCTGCGCATCAATCTGCGTCCGCAACTGGCGGTTGTACGCCTCCAGGCCTTCGATCTGGCGCAGCAGACGCTGGTATTCGGCGTTCAGATCATCCGTCTCCGCGGAGTACTGGTTGATGCGCGCCTGTGATTCACGCTGCGCGACCAGATAGGACTGGCCCTCGGCGATCAGGCTCCTGACATCCTGGGCGTGAACCGGCGCCGCGGCCCCTCCCAGGAACACGACTCCGGCCAGCGTGGCTCGAATCAGACTGCGTTGCATGCCGGTCTCCTCAATGGCTGCGTCGGGACGTTCTTGTTTGGCGTGTGGTTCCATCGGATCGTGGCGCGGTGTTCAGGATTCGTTTTCGGCGGCGACGGCAACCTGTCCGACGCCGGCCTGCTGCACCGCATCCATCACCACGACCAGTTTCTTGTGCGTGGATGCGCGATCCGCCTGGATGACGACCGAGCCCTGCGGGTTCTCGGCATGCAGGCGCTTGACGGTCGTGGCGAGATCACGCTCGTCGATGCGCTTGCCGTCGATCCAGATTTCATCCTCCGGTGATATCGCGATCAGGATGTTGGCGAGATCCTGACGCTCGGCCGTCGTGGCCTGCGGCCGATCCACATCGATTCCGGCTTCCTTGACGAAGGTGGCGGTAACGATGAAGAAGATCAGCATGATGAAGACCACATCGAGCATCGGCGTCAGATCGATGCCGGTCTCCTCTTCGGTGGTCGGGTCGTCGCTTAGTGCGTCGCTCATCGAAGCCTCCTCACGCCGGAGCCGCATGAGCGGGCGGCAACGATGTCGGGCGCGGCCGCTCGCCGATTGTGGCGGCATTGCGCTGCGCGAGCCGATCCCCGGTGAGAATGGCGACCTGCTGGGTCAGCAGATTCACCAGCGAACGGGCCCGGGCATTGACCACCGCATGCAGCAGCACCGCCGGCACCGCGACCACGAGGCCCAGCACGGTGGTGATCAGCGCCTGCGAGATGCCACCGGCCATGGTCTGCGGATCGCCCGTGCCGTAAAGGGTGATCGCCTGGAAGGTGTTGATCATGCCCACCACGGTGCCCAGCAGACCCATCAGCGGGGCCACCGCGGCGATGATCGCCAGGAAGACCATGAAACGCTGAATACGCCCGGTTTCCTTGGCCACGCGATCGTGCAGTCGCATTTCCAGGGTCTCCGGGTCGACATGCTGGTTGTCCCGGTAGACCAGCAACACGCGACCGAGCGCGTTGTTGGCCTTGGGCTGATCCATGCGGCGGCGCTGCATGCCCACGCGCAGGCTGATGACGGCGATGTCGAGCAGCTTGCTGGCAGCGAGCAGGAAGGCGATCGCGCCCAGAACAATGATCATGTAACCGACCAGACCACCCTGATCCACGCGCTCCTCGACCGTCGGCTTTTCGGCCAGCAGCGTCAGCAGGGTGCCGCCGGTGGGGTCGATGCTGAGAGTGCTCAGGCCCTGCCCTTCACCCATGTAGTTCGCGATTTCCGCCGCATAGGGTCCGGCCGGCTGACGCGGCATGGTCTCCACGCGCTGCTGCCCGGCTTTCCAGAGCAGATAGGCCGGGTCGGGCTCGTCGGTGACCAGATTGAAGCCCCCCAGCCGAACCACGTCCCGCGTGGTGGAATCGCCGTTTGCATTGAATACCGGCGCATCGAGTCGGACGATTTCACCGCGGGCGCTGATCTCCCGCATGAGTTCGTACCAGAGCGTCTTGATATCGTCGGCCGAGGTGACCTCGGAGGCGTTCTTCATCCGGTTGGCGAACCCCTCCAGCCAGATGTCGCGATCCGGATATTGCAGGCTGGTCGGCGAACCGTTGAATGCACCAATCAGGTCCGACGCATTCTGCTGGAACACGCCAAAGAGCTCCTTCAGGGCGCCAATCTTGTCCTTGAGCAGTTCCGCCTTGTCGTTGAGCTCGACCTTGTTCGAGTCGAACACACCTTCCAGGCGCCGGCCCTCGGCCTCCGCCGATGCGAGTTTCTGCTCGGCTGAGGCCAGACGCGCCTTCGATTCATCCAGCCTGGCCTTGAATTCGGCCTCACGGGCCTGCAGACGCTCGCGATCGCGCTCACTGACGGCGCGCATCTGGCGAACAACCGCGTTCAGCGAGGGATCGCTGGCCTGCGTGGTTTCGGTAGCGGATTCGGGCGCACTCGCCTGCGCGGACGACGATGGTGATTCCTGGGCGCTCGCACGCTCGGCGACGGCCCACATGGCCAGCAGCACGGCACCGCCCACCCAGATAGCACGCATGCCGCGGATCACCCAGCGCCCCCCGACGCCATCCTGGTCAACTCCGCTCCCGTCAGACGCGAACGCATTGCAGTCTCCTTCGTTGTTACACGGATTTCAGACACAAACGACCAACACCGGGCCGCCTGCCGTTCCGCTTATAGTCGGTTCCCAATAGCCTAGGCCACCGGGCATTCGCAGTGCCAGTGATGGTCAAACTCTCTGCCCATTCCCGCACGTTCAGCGAATCAATGGACTCCGGGTGAACCCTCACACAGCATCCATGCCAAGTTTGGGTGCGGGCCGACTTCTCCGCGACCTTTTCGATCGTCTGGCCGGATCGGCACACCCACCTGCAACTATTAAGTTGCCAGGATAATGACATTTGTCAATAAACCCGTTCCGTTCGAACATCCACGGAACCGGATCAAGCATAAGCCTATTCGCGGAATTCACCAGCCCCACGGGAAGGCAAGACCGCGGAAGCTGCGAGCGGACGAAACGAACGTTGCGCAGACAGTCAAGATTGAGCGCGCGCGCAGCACATAGACTCGCGCTAAATCAGTCCGCGTGCCCACGATGGTGGCCATGCGGCGGGAACCACTTCGAGATCAGACGCCCGTGACAGACCAGACACCACCCAAGACTCCGGATCATCCCCTGCTGAAGTTGCCCCCCTGGCCGCACGTCGATTTCGCCCAATGGGGGCCGGTCGATGCCCAGCCGCTGTCCAGAATCCAGAAGCTGGTGGCCGCGGCGATGGCCCGCAACTGGGTGAGCATTCCGCATGTCACCCACAACGACGAGGCGGACATCTCGGCGCTGACACCGGCGAGACGGGCACTGTCGCAGGCCTCGGGCGTCAAGATCACCCCGCTGCCCTACCTGGTGAAAGCCGCCGTCGTCGCCCTGAAGGCGCAGCCGAAGTTCAATGCCTCGCTCGACGCGGCCGGTAACAATCTGGTCTACAAGCAGTACTACAACATTGGCATCGCGGTGGACACGCCAGCCGGTCTGCTCGTGCCGGTCATACACAACGCCGACAGCAAATCGATCCCGGAGATCGCCACCGAGCTGGCGGAGTTGTCAGAGATGGCCCGCACCAAGGGCCTGCCCATGGATCGCATGTCGGGCGGCTGCTTCTCGATCAGCTCGCTGGGTTCGATCGGCGGCACGTCGTTCACGCCGATCATCAATGCTCCGGAAGTTGCGATTCTGGGCGTCAGCAAAAGTTATGAGAAACCCGTCCGTGTCGACGGTGAACTCGCTTGGCGGGACATGCTGCCGTTGTCGTTGAGCTACGACCATCGCGTCATCAACGGCGCCGACGCCGCGCGCTTCTGCGTCGATTTCGCAAGTGCGCTGAGCCAGCCGGAGCAGCTGTCGGACTGATCGGCCGGTCACCTGCGGTCGACCAACCGCCGGGAAGCCCACCAGCCAACCCGCGCACGACAGCCTATCGGGTCGTGTAGCCACCATTGGCAAAGATCGTCTGGCCGGTGATCCACCAGCCATCCGTCGCCAGGAACGTGATGATCGGACCGATATCCTCGATCTGGGTCAACTGCCCGTTCATCGCCTGCGAATTGTGGAATCCCACGCGCTCCGGGGTCTCCTGGCCATAGAAGAACTGCGTGTCCATCGGACCGGCCCCGACAGCGGTGACCGAAATGCCGCGAGGCACGAACTCCTTGGCCGCCGCGCGCGCGAAGACTTCCACGGGCGCTTTGCCGCCGGCGTAGGTCGAGTAGCCGTCGGTGAAGGCCGCGAGCAGAGACGTCACGATGGTGATGATCGCGCCGTTGTCATTCGCTCAAGGCTTCCTGACGGCCAATACACCCGCCTGATCCATACGTCGTTGGACAAGCTGAGCCCACAGTCTGCCAGCGTCGACATGGATGCGTTCCCATGCGGGGCGCTTGTCAGCAGTCCCGACGGCCGCATCACCTATCTCAACAGCTACTTCCGGACCGTTCCGCTGTGGGAGCAGCAGCAGCTTAACGGGCAATCGATCGAGGCACTGCTGACCCCGGAATCCTGGATCTTCTTCGAAAGCTACATGATGCCGACGCTGTTGCGTGCCGGCATGTGCACGGAAGTCCAGTTGCCGATGCGGCGCAGCGACGGATCGAGTGTTCCGGTCGTCGCCACTGTCGCCTCCGCTCCAAATCACACGCTTTACTGGAGCATCATGTCGACCATCGGGAGCAACAAGCTCTACGACCAGCTCGCGGCGTCCCGTGATGCCCAGCAGCAGCACGCCGTTCACCTGGAGAAGCTGTCAAGAACCGATCCGCTGACAGGACTGACCAATCGGCGTGCGCTTGATGAGACGGGGGAGCAGATGGTGCGCTTTTCTCACCGCAAGCAGCAGAGCCTGGGCGTCCTGATCGCGGATATCGATCACTTCAAATCGATTAACGACCGGTTTGGCCATGTCGAAGGTGATCGCGTGCTCCAGGCCTTTGCCAAGCGACTGGTGAACCTGGGCCGCGACAGCGATTTGATCTGCCGCTACGGTGGCGAGGAATTCCTGGTGCTCCTGCCCGACACCAATCTCTCGGGCGTGCAGGCCTTCGCCTGCCGCCTGCACCAGGT
>CALBOV010000361.1 GCA_937896565.1 uncultured Salinisphaerales bacterium | reverse complement strand
TTCCGGCCAGCGAGGAGGAGATTGGCGCCATCACCCGTCATTACACCTCGGCGACGCTGGCGGCCGATCTGGTCAAGCTCAAGCATCGGCCCGAGCTGCTCATTACCCACAACAAGCCCGGTTTCGAGGCTCGGATCCAGGCCGAGTTGCCCGACCTGCTCAAGGGCTGGTCCGTGCGTTTTCTGCAACGGGGTGACATCATTTCGCTCTGATGTCGGCTCCCGACCGGAGCCCCCGCCAACCGAATTGCGTTCATGTTTGAGAATCTGACCGATCGGCTCAATCGCACGATCACCCAGCTGCGTGGTCAGGGCCGCCTGACCGAAGACAACATCAAGCAGACCCTGCGCGAAGTGCGCATGGCCCTGCTGGAAGCCGATGTGGCGCTGCCGGTGGTCAAGGACTTCATCGACGGCATCCGCGAGCGCGCGGTCGGTGCCGAGGTCATGGAAAGCCTGACTCCGGGCCAGGCGCTGGTGAAGATCGTCCAGGGCGAACTGGTTCGCGTGCTCGGCGAGGAAAACGTCGACCTGGAACTGCGCGCGCAGCCTCCGGCGGTGATCCTGATGGCCGGCCTGCAGGGTTCGGGCAAGACCACCACCACCGGCAAGCTCGCCCGGCATCTGATCGAGCGACGCAAGAAGTCCGTCGCGGTGACGTCCTGTGACGTATACCGCCCCGCGGCCATCGGCCAGCTGGAAACCGTGGCCGGTCAGGTCAACGCCGACTTCTATCCCAGCGATGGTGGCGAAAAGCCCGTCGAGATCGCCCGCCGGGCGCTGGAACGGGCGCGCAAGGAATTCAAGGACGTGCTGATCGTCGACACCGCCGGCCGGCTGGGTATCGATCAGGCGATGATGGACGAGATCCAGGCCCTGCACGCCGCGGTGAACCCGGCCGAGACCCTGTTCGTCGTGGACGCGATGACGGGTCAGGACGCCGCCAACACCGCCAAGGCCTTTGGCGATGCGCTGCCGCTGACCGGTGTCGTGCTGACCAAGGTCGACGGCGACTCGCGAGGCGGTGCGGCGCTGTCGGTGCGTCATGTCACCGGCCGACCGATCAAGTTCCTCGGTGTCGGCGAAAAGCTGGAAGCGCTGGAGCCGTTTCACCCCGATCGCGTGGCCTCGCGCATTCTCGGCATGGGCGATGTTCTGTCCCTGATCGAGGAGGCCGAACAGAAGATCGATCGCAAGAAGGCCGAGAAGCTAGCCAAGAAACTGCAGAAGGGCAAGGGCTTCGATCTGGAGGATTTCCGCGACCAGATGGCGCAGATGCAAGACATGGGCGGCATGGCCGGGCTGCTCGACAAGCTCCCCGGGATGGGGCAGCTGCCGGCGAACGCGGCCTCGCAGATCGACGACAGGCAGATCGGTCGGACCATCGCCATCATCAATTCGATGACACCACAGGAACGGCGGTTTCCCGCGGTGATCAAGGCCTCGCGGAAGAAGCGCATCGCGGCGGGTTCCGGCACCCAGGTCCAGGACGTCAACCGTCTGCTCAAGCAGTTCACGCAGACGCAGAAGATGATGAAAAAGTTCTCCGGCGGCGGCATGCAGAAGCTGATGCGCCAGATGGGTGGGCGCAGGCCCCCGGGCTTTCCGCCCGGTTGATCCCGGCGGCCGGGAGCGATCCCGCGCGAATATCGCAAAAACGCTTCACTTTCCAGCCGATCCCGCTACAATACGCGGCCTTTTCGCGGCCTGCGCCGCGCGGATTCGTAGTTTTTCCAGGATTTACCATGGTCAAGATTCGACTTGCCCGAGGCGGCGCCAAGAAGCGTCCCTTCTACCACGTTGTCGCCACCGACAGCCGCAACAGCCGTGATGGTCGCTACATCGAACGTCTCGGTTACTTCAACCCGGTTGCCCGCGGCAAGGAAACCCCGCTGCTGCTGGATCTGGACAAGATCAGCGAGTGGCAGGCCAAGGGGGCACAGGTCTCCGAGCGCGTCGCCTCGCTGGTGCGCGAATACAAGCGCAGCGGTCCTGCCGACGCGGCTCCGGCCGTCGAAGCCGCCGCGCCCGCGGAGGCTGCTGCTCCGGCGGAAGCACCTGCCGAGGAAGCCGCCAAGGACAGCTGATCCTTGGCGGAGCAGTGGGTCGTCCTGGGCGAGATCATCGGCGTCCATGGCGTCCGGGGCGGACTGACGATCCGCTCGTACACCGATCCGCTCGACAACATCTTCGACTACAAACGCTGGCAGCTGGATGAGCGCCGCGAAGTGAAGGTGCTCAACGGCGGATGGGTCGGCAAGAGGATGGTGGTTCAGCTCGCCGAGCATGGACGACCATTGACCGACCGCGACCAGGCGGCGGCACTGATCGGCGCGCGCATCTGCGTTCCCCGGTCGGCGCTGCCGAAAACCGACGAACTCTACTGGGCGGACCTGGTTGGTCTGGCGGTGGAGACAACGGATGGCCGCCCGCTGGGCGAGGTCGTCAACATGATGGAAACCGGTGCCAACGATGTGATGGTGGTGCGCGGTGACGAGGAACGGTTGATTCCGTTCGTGCGGGAGCACGTGGTCCATGACGTGGACCTGACGGCTCGTCGCGTGGTGGTCGACTGGGACCCGGATTTCGTGTGATGCGCATCGACGTCATCACCCTGTTTCCGGAACTGGTCGATGCCGTGGGTCGGCACGGGATGGTGCGCCAGGCGATTGCGCTGGGCGAACTGGAGCTGACCTGCCGGCAGTTGCGCGATGGCGCGACCGACCGCCGCCGCACGGTGGATGATCGTTCCTACGGTGGTGGTCCCGGCATGGTGCTGCGACCGGAGCCGATGCGCGCGGTGCTGAACCAGGCACGGGCGGCGCAGCCGACGGGCAAGGTTCTGTACCTGAGCCCGCAGGGTGAGCGGCTCACCGACGCGATGGCGCGTCGACTGGCTCGGGAACCGGGCCTGGTGCTGATCTGCGGCCGTTACGAGGGCGTGGATCAGCGCGTGATTGACGAGGCGGTCGACCTGGAAGTGTCGATTGGCGATGTGGTGCTGTCGGGCGGCGAGTTGCCGGCGATGGTGCTCATTGATGCCGTTGCGCGGTTGTTGCCCGGGGTGCTGGGCCACGGCGCATCGGCGGCACAGGATTCGTTTGCGAATGGTCTGCTGGACCATCCGCATTACACGCGCCCGGCGGAGGATGCCTGGGGCGCGGTGCCCGAGGTCCTGCTCGGCGGCGATCACAGCGCGATTGCGCGGTGGCGCCTGAAGCAGGCCCTGGGGCAGACGTGGTTACGACGGCCTGATCTGTTTCAGGCTTTGACACTGGATGATGAACAACAGGGCTTGCTGGCCGAATTCGTGGCCGAGCAGTCCGGGAACAACACGTGAGGCAGCATGGCCATGACCAACATCATTGATGAATTGAACCAGGAACAGCTCAAGTCGGATGTCCCCGAGTTCGGCCCGGGCGACACCGTTGTCGTCCAGGTCCGGGTGAAGGAAGGCGATCGCGAGCGTCTGCAGGCCTTCGAGGGCGTGGTCATCGCCAAGCGCAACCGCGGCCTCGACTCGGCGTTCACCGTGCGCAAGATCAGCCATGGCGAAGGTGTGGAGCGCGTGTTCCAGACCCACAGCCCGCTGGTCGCCGGCATTGAGGTCAAGCGTCGCGGTGATGTCCGCCGCGCCAAGCTGTACTTCCTGCGTGAGCGCAGCGGCAAGAGCGCGCGCATCAAGGAAAAGCTGGCCAAGCGCAGCTAGGCGGTTGATTCGGCGCGGGCGGTGCACCCATCGTCCGCGCTCCCAACATCGTCAACAACAACGCCCGACTGGTTCGTCCAGCCGGGCGTTGTTGCGTGCGTGGTCCCGGGAAGCGCGTGGAATCAGGCCCGGCGGCGTGATCCGAGCTGATCGTTGGCGGCGTTACGGGTGGCTTGCAACCGACGGCGCTGGCGCGCGTATGCGGCATCGTACTGCTTCAGCCGTGCAGCCATGTGCTGGGTAACCTTCGCCAGCAGGCCGAGTTCACCTCCGGCATCCTGATGCGGAATCTTCACGTCCGCCCGTCCTTGGCGCACGCGCAAGGCGGCTTGTGCGATCTCCTCCAGGCGATGGCCGAGCTGGCCCCCCAGCAGCCAGGTGGCCGCGATCCAGGCCAGCAGTACCGCCACCAGCGCGGCGGCCGCGATGAGGCCCAGGCGTTGATGTGCAGCCGCTGGTAGCAGGGCTCGCTCCATCGGCACCACGGCCACGGCGGACCAGCCGGCGGTGTTTACGTAGGTGCGCGCCGGTGCCGTGACGCGGGTGACCAGCGACAACCCGTCCCAGGGAACGCTTTCAATCGTGGACGTCCCCTCGGCATCAAAGGCACGTAGCGAAGCGGCGTTCATCGCGGCATTGCCGACCGTCGCACTCAGCTTGGACGGTGCCAGAACGACATCACCATCGGCATTGACGAGCAGGACATGTCCGCCGTGGCCGGCCGTGGCGTTGTTGAGAATCTCCAGCATCATGTCGGTTCCATAGACCGCCTTGAGCACGCCGACAAAGGCTTTTTCACTGGCCAGCGACACCGAGATATCAATGGAGTAGAACGTCGAGCTCTGGTCGTATTCCAATTCGCCGATGTTGAAGCCATTGGCCTTGGCATCACGCCACCAGGGTTCACCGTGCGGTGGATCCTCGGCTGGACCCTGGTCGAAATCGCTGGTCGGGTTGGTCGATGCGACGACGAATCCCCGCGCGTCGGTGAAGAAGATCTCCTTGAAGCGCCGGTTGCTGAGCAGGCTCAGGTTGCGCAGAAATTTTGCGGAGTCGGATTGCAGATAGCGCTGTGATTCCCACTGGCCCAGAACGGTCTGGTTGGGCAGAGTGGCCGCTCGCTCGGCGACACCGGTGACGTCGGAGACGGCTGACCAGGTCTTGATTTCGGAGGCTGCGCGTTGGATGTCGCTCTCAATTGCCGACAGGACCGCTTCGGCCTGTTCGGAGGCGGCCATTTCGGCACGCTCCATCTGTGCATCCAGGACGCCCCAGATCACGGCGCCACCGGCGAGCAGTGTCACCACGACGGCAAATCCGGTAGTCAAGCCGGCACGGGTACGGATTTTCATTGGCGTGGTTCCTCACACTGCACATGATTGTCGAGGCTGCATATCGGCCACGCGGGGCGAATGTTGAGCGCGAAAAACCTCGATGCATCGTCCGATTTCGAGCACGCGTGGAAACGAACAAGCGCCGCCGACGAAGCGCCCCCGCGTCCGTCAGTACCGCTGGTCTCGGTGTCAGGACTGTTGAAGACGCTTTTGTCCACCTCCGCCACAAATCCAAGTCCGTTTCGGCGAAAGTGCATCCAGCGCGACGCTGACCTCCAGCTCCTGACTTGAATTCCGGCGGACCACCCTTATTTCGGTCTCGACTTCCGGGAGGCAGGCATGACCGACACACAATCCTTCGAATTCCAGACCGAGGTGAAGCAGCTGCTTCACCTGATGATCCATTCGCTTTATTCGAATCCGGAGATCTTCCTGCGGGAATTGGTCTCCAACGCATCGGATGCCGCGGACAAGCTGCGTTACGAAGCGCTGACCGACGACGCGTTGCTGGCCGACGATCCCGAGCTGCGTATCGAGATCGAGGCCGATCGCGAGCAGCGTACCGTGACCATCCGCGACAACGGCATCGGCATGAGCCGCGACGAGGTCATCGAGAACCTCGGCACCATTGCCCGTTCCGGCACCCGCAGCTTCCTGGAGAAGCTCTCCGGTGACGAGCAGAAGGATTCCGGGCTGATCGGTCAGTTTGGCGTCGGTTTCTATTCCGCCTTCATCGTCGCCGACCGCGTGACCGTGAACACCCGCCGTGCCGGCAGCGACGAGGCCGTGCGCTGGACCTCCGACGGTGAGGGCCGCTACACGCTGGCGGAGATCGACAGCCGTCCGCGCGGCACGGAAATCGTCCTGCACCTGCGCGAGGACCAGGACGAATTCCTGGAGCCGATGCGGTTGCGGCACATCGTCAAGCGCTATTCCGACCACATCGCCCTGCCGGTGCTGATGCGCAAGGCCGATGACGAGGGCAAGCCCACGGACGAGTGGGAGACCGTCAACACCGCCTCGGCGCTGTGGACGCGGCCCAAGTCGGAGATCTCCGACGAGGAATACACCGAGTTCTACAAGACCGTCGCCCACGATTTCGAGGACCCGCTGCGCTGGGCCCACAACCGCGTCGAGGGGAATCAGGACTACACGTCGCTGATCTACCTGCCCAAGCGCGCGCCGTTCGACCTCTGGGACCGCGAGTCCAATCACGGCCTCAAGCTGTACGTAAAGCGCGTGTTCATCATGGACGACGCCAAGCAGCTGCTGCCGACCTGGCTGCGCTTCGTTCGCGGCATCGTCGATTCCAATGACCTGCCGCTGAACGTCTCCCGCGAGTTGCTGCAGTCCAGCCGCGTGGTCGACAAGCTGCGCGCCGCGATCACCAAGCGCTCGCTGGACCTGATCGAGTCGCTGGCGAAGGACGATGCCGAGACCTTCCTGGAGTTCTGGAAGACCTTCGGCGCGGTGATCAAGGAAGGGATTGTCGAGGACCAGACGCAGCAGGAGCGCATCGCCGGGCTGGCGCGCTGGCACAGCACCCACGGCGACGATCTGACCACGCTGGACGAGTACATCGAGCGGATGCCGGAAGGCCAGGACAAGATCTACTACCTGACCGCCGAGACGCTGGCGACAGCCAAGTCCAGTCCGCACATCGAGGGCTTCGCCAAGAAGAACGTCGAGGTGCTGCTGCTGACCGACCGCGTGGACGAGAGGGTGGTCGGGCATCTGACCGAGTACAAGGACAAGCAGCTCGTGTCCGTCGCGCGCGGCGAGGCCGATCTCAAGTCGGTGGTCGCCGACCCGAACGAGGAAGCGGAGCAGGCGCGGCTGGAGACGCTTTACAAGGACACGATCGAGCGTCTGGGCAAGTCGCTGGACGACGATGTGGAATCGGTGCGGCTGTCGCAGCGCCTGACCGAGTCACCGGCCTGTCTGGTCGTCGGCGAGCACGCGATGTCGAGGCATCTGGAGCAGTTGCTCAAGCAGGCTGGCGAGGCGGGCGTGCCCGGCAGCAAGCCCATCCTCGAAGTGAACCCGTCGCATCCGGTCCTGGAGCACCTCAAGGGGCTGAGCGCGGACGAGGACTTTGACGATCTGGCGCGGATGCTCTACGAGCAGGCCGTGCTCGCCGAAGGCAGCCAGCTCACCGACCCGGCAGCCTTCGTCAAGCGGCTGAACCGCTGGGTGTTCCGCGACGCGGCGGCGTCGAACGACGCCAGTTCGCAGGGCGCCGCCTGACGTCAATACCAACCGGCACCGGCCGCGTGACACGCAGGCCGGTGCCGCGTATTCAGATCTTCTGGTTCGTCGGGGCCGCGTCGGTCACCGGCGGGCGCGCCGGGCGCAGCGTCAGCATCAGGCTGGCATCGCGCTGGTAGCGGTCCGGGCGAAAGTACAGCACGCCGTCCTCATCCACCCAGGCGGTGCTGTAGTAGATGTAAACCGGTAGCTGGTCGGCGGTGGCGAGGTCCACGCGTGTGGGTTCCCGATCGCCGATCGTCTCTCGTACGCGCTCGGCATCCCAGCCCTCGGTGTTTTTCAGCACAAAGCCGGCCAGACCGATCGGGTCACCGACGCGGATGCAGCCGTGGCTGAAGGTCCGGTCCGCCTTCTCGAACAGATGGCGGGCCGGCGTGTCGTGCAGGTAGATCGAAAACTTGTTGGGAAACATGAACTTGATGCGTCCCAGCGCGTTGTCCGGTCCCGGCAGCTGACGAACCACGTGAGGGAAGTCGGCGTCGGGGTTCGCGTAGGCCTCCCAGTCGATGTCTCCCGGGTCCAGCACTTCCGAGTCCAGCGGCCAGTCCGCCTGGACGATCATGTTCCGGTCCTTGAAATAGTCCGGGTCTTCGGCGGCCTTCGCGGCCATCTCTCCAACGATGATCGAATTCGGGACCGTCCAGTGCGGGTTGATCTCCAGGAACTGCAACTGGTCGTTGAAGGCCGGCGTCTGGTTCTGTTCCTCGCCGACGATGACCGGCATGTTCAGCGGGTCCTCGCCGTCGCGGTAGGCGACCAGCCAGTAAGCGGCGATGTTGACCATGATCCGGTCATTGGCGAGATCGCGCGGTAGCCAGCGCAGCCGTTCCAGGTTGGCGTCGATCTGCTCCAGACGCTTTTTCGCCGGGTAGTTCAGCATCAGTCGCGCTTGCTGACCGACGATGCCGTCGTCCTCGATGCCGTGCCGGCGCTGGAATTCGGTGAACGCGGCGGCCGTGGCCGGGTCGTAAAGCGTCGGGTCGTCCACTGCCTGGCCCTGCGGTTCGGCCGTGGCCAGCTCCCCGGAGATGGTCAGCCGGCGGCGCAGGTCCGGAATGCTTTCGTGGTGCCCGCCGGGGCGGATCAGCCCCTGTGCGTCCACCGTCGGCCAGCCTCCGGCATCGACGATGTCCACCATGTCCGCCCGGGCGTCTCGCAATCGCCGGTACTCGGCCGTTTGTGGCAACAGGGTTTCCAGGGAATCCGCGACGCCCAGCTTGTCCAGCCGCTGGAGTTGCGTTTCGCGATCGAAGGCTGGCTTGGGGATGAACCACGCGTTGTCCGCGGAGGCCTGCGAATACCGGCCCCGGGCGAAGTCGTGGGCGTATTCCAGATAGGCCTGCATCGCCTGCCACTCGAAGGCTGCGGCACCGTCCATCTTGTCCGGTGGCGCTTCGCGAGCCGCGTGCAGCGCGTCCCGCGCATAGTTGTCGCCGCTGAGTCCATGCGTCTCGGCGGCATCCAGCGCTTCGATCAACGTGTCCAGTGCGCTCGAGGCCCCGGCCTGTCCGAACAGCGACGTGTCCAGCTTGATCCAGACCGGCTTGAAGCCGCGCGATGTGTAGTAGTCCCGCGCCGCGGTGTCGTCCGCGCCGATTGCCGAGTCCAGGGCGGTTTCGAAGGCCTGGAGCTCGGAGGCGTCCCGCCCGCAACCGGTCAGGCCGAGGAGCAGGGTCAGCATGACCATCACCGGACAGGCACGGCGCAGATTTCGCGATGTCGCCATCAATACTCCCTTTGGCATGTCACCAGCGCGCCCGGGAGCCGCGAACGTCAACATGGACGAACGGTCCGCGTACACCTGGTTTGGGTCCGTACAACCCCATGCCGCCGGTGAATGGCTGGTACCAGCGCTCGCCGGACAGGCGCTCGATCAGGTCGTAGATCACGCGTGCGTCGGCGACATCGACGCGACCGTCCCCGTTCAGGTCGTCCATGACACCGTCCTTTGGCGCCTCGTCGACGAAGATGTCTGCGGCGCCCCCCCAGACATGCCGGCTATAGGGCACGTTGCCGATCGACGCGTTGTACCAAGGGGTTCGGAACCCGCTCATGATGTGCAGGCCGGAGGCCTGATAGCCGGCCTCGGCCAGTTGTTCCACGATCATCTCCAGCTTGAGCAGCAGCCGTTCGCGCAGGGCGACGTACTTGGGATAGTCCGAACGCTGCTTGGCGACGAACTCGCCGAGCGTGAAATGCGGCGAGATGCGGGTCTGGCGATTGGTGGCGTTGACCTCGACGAAGCCCGCGGGCGGTTCGTAGATCGACTGACCGCGCAGCTTCCGCCGTGGGTAGTCGCCAAGACGATAGCCGTTGAGCTGGCCATTGGCGACGTCGTCGGCGGGCGTCATCACGAAGGCGTTGATGGTCATCAT
>CALBOV010000360.1 GCA_937896565.1 uncultured Salinisphaerales bacterium | reverse complement strand
GGTCCGAGATGTCATGAAACGCCAGGACGAACTCGCTGACGTGCCCGGCATCGCTGATCGTGGTCGCGCCCATCTCCACAGGAAACGGGCGGTTGTCCGCGCCGCGGAGTGTCGTGTTCCTGTCGCGGGCGGAGCCTTCGAGCACAACCGCCTCGGCCAGCGGTGTCTCGACCCAGGGCCGGCCTTCGGGGATGAGTTCGGAGGCCGCGATGAACGCCTGCATGGGCATGCCCTTGAGGTGGTCGGCCTGGGTCTTCAGCAAGGCTCCCGCGGCCGGATTGGCGAAGGTGATCACCCCATCGGGGTCCACGCCCACGATGCCCTCCGACGCGGCTTCCAGCAGTGAGGTGGCGCGGCGGTTCGCCTCGGAAAGCGCCAGTGTCATGAGCTTGAGCTCCTGACGCTGGCGGTGCAGGTCGGTCAGGATGCGCACCTTGGAGCGCAGCAGCCGCTCCTGGATCGGCTTGTAGAGAAAATCGATCGCCCCGCTCTCGTAGCCCTGGAGCATGCGCTCTTCGGAGCGATCGTCCGCGGTGACGAAGATGATCGGCGGCGGCGCGGCGGGGTTGGCCAGAAAGATGGCCTCGGCGGTTTCGTACCCGTCCATGCCGGGCATGCGCACGTCCAGCAGCACCACGGCGAATTCCTGTCGGATCACCAGGGCGAGCGCGTCGGGGCCCGACTGCGCGGTTGAAATCGAGATGTCCAGGTCCTTCAGCACCCGCTTCATCGCGACCAGGTTGGCCTCGATGTCATCGACGACGAGGACCGCCGGCAGCGGCCCGCCGGCCGGGTGATCCGAGGAATCACCCGGTGTCGTGTTGGTCGGATTCATGACCTGCTCAGCCAGAGTTTCAACGCCGCCAGCAACTGGTCCACATCGATGGGTTTGCTCATGTAGTCCGAGGCGCCTGCCTCGATGCATTCCTCCCGGTCCGACTGCATGGCCTTGGCGGTGAGCATGATGATGGGAATGGTTTCGAAGCCCGGCATCTGACGGATGCGTTGCGTCGCTTCCAGCCCGTCCATCACCGGCATCATCACATCCATCAACACTGCGTCGATGTCGTCGTGTTCGGTCAATCGCTGTAGAGCCAGCTCGCCGTTGTCGGCGAAGACGATGTCGAACCCGGCCTTGCGCAGCACCGCCGACAGCGCGAAGACGTTGCGCAGGTCGTCGTCGACCATCAGCAGCTTCTTGCCGCGGAACGAGGGGTCCTGGCTGCGCGTGCGGCGGAGAATTTCCTGCTGCTGTTCCGGCAGCTTGGATTCGACGCTGTGCAGGAACAGCGTGACCTCGTCCAGCAGCCGGTCCGGAGATTCGGCGCCCTTGACGACGATGGACTGTGCGAGCTGCGACAGCTCCTTGTGCTCGGCGCGGGTCAGGTCGCGGCCGGTGTAGACGACCACAGGCGGGTGCTGGAAGCTCTCGTCCGCCTTGAGCTTCCGCATCAGCTCCAGGCCGTCCGTGTCCGGCAGTGACAGATCCAGCACGACGCAGTCGAAGTGCTCGTTCTTCATCAGCCGGAAAGCCTCGGCCCCGGAATGCGCCGGTACGATCTCCACATCGTCGCTGCTCAGCAGTTCGCGAATCGCGATCTGGCTCGACGCATTGTCTTCGACCACCAGTACGCGGCGGGCGGCCTGTTCGCGCACGTTCTCCAGCGCAGCCAGCGCCTTGAGCAGGTCGGCCTTGGTCGCCGGCTTGGGCAGAAAGCCGATGGCGCCATGTTGCAGCGGCTCCATGGATTCGTCCGACGCGGACACCACGTGCACCGGGATGTGGCGGGTCGCCGGTGAGCGCTTCAGCACTTCGAGGATGGTCAGCCCGTCGGTGTCCGGCAGGCGCAGGTCCAGCGTGATCGCATGCGGCTTGAGCTTGCGTGCCTGCTCCAGTCCGCTGCGGCCGTCGTTGGCGATGACCGGGGAAAAGCCGCGTTCCGTCGCCAGGCGGGCGAGCACCTGGGCGAAGCGCGCGTCGTCCTCGATGATCAACAGCACATGGCCGTCGGGCGTCTGAGCGGGGGGCGGCTGGTCGGGATCCGCGGAATGGTCTTGTTCGGGAGCGGCGGG
>CALBOV010000359.1 GCA_937896565.1 uncultured Salinisphaerales bacterium | reverse complement strand
CCGGTGATCGGCACGCGGGCGACGATGGTCTTCCCGATGTTCTTCTGCCAGATGCGCACGGTGGCGATGCCGTCCTGAGGAATGCGCTCGGCGGCGACCAGCCCGTTGGTGATGGCGAAGGACCCGACCGCCGCGGTCAGGTTGCCGCAGTTGCCGCTCCAGTCCACGAAGGCCTTGTCGATGGACACCTGACCGAACAGGTAGTCGACGTCGTGATCCGGCTGCGTGCTTTTCGACAGGATCACCGTCTTGCTGGTGCTGGACGTGGCGCCGCCCATGCCGTCGGTTTGCTTGCCGTAGGGGTCGGGGCTGCCGATCACCCGTAGCAGCAGCTTGTCGCGGGCCTCGCCCGCGACCTGCGCGGCTTCCGGCAGGTCGGTGAGACTGAAGAACACGCCCTTGGACGTGCCGCCCCGCATGTAGGTGGCGGGGATCTTGATCTGGGGTGCGAAGGCCATCGAACAGCTGCCGGAATGCGTCAGTGGGGGCGCAATGTTAGCAGTCCCGACCGGCGTGTTTCCCCGACCTTCCGGTGGTTGCGTGCAGGGAGTGGACCGGTTTCAGATCACTGATCGCGTCCGGCATTTTCCGGTGTCCACGATTGACGTTCGGTCTTGCCCGATTCCGGCGCGGCGCACCGGGCAGCGGTTGAGCCTGCCCGATGCGTCACTCCGCCATTGGCGCTGAACTACCAGTTTGCGCTTAAGGTCAGGCTCAACTGCCGCGTCGGTGTCTGGGTCGCGAAGTAGGAGTTCGCGTACAGGTTGTGGTCGGCGACGAAGCTGAGCGCCTTTTCGTTGGTCAGGTTGCTGCCGCGCAGCGTGACCGCCCAGCGCTCGCTGCTGGGCCCGACGCTGATCCGCGCCCCCAGCAGGGTCTGCTCTTCCTGGTAGGCATTCGGGTCCAGGTCCAGCGTCAGGTACTGCTCGCCGCGGTAGCTCACGTCCGCGCCCACGGTGATGCCCAGGTTGCGACCCAGCGGAAACTGCACTTCGGGACCCAGGGAGGCGGTGATGTCCGGCGCCTTGGGCAGGGGTCTGCCGCTCAGGTCCTGCTGGCAGTCTTCCAGCGCGCCGCACTCGGCGCTCTGCGGCGCGGTTGGTGGCCCGCTGGGGTAGCTGACGTACTCGGCCGTGGACAGTGCCAGGGCGCCGTTGATCGTCAGCCAGTCCCACGGTGCCAGCCAGGTGGCGTCGAGTTCAAAACCCTTCAGGATGGACTCGGCGGCGTTGTACACATCAAAACTCACGCCGTTGAAATTCACGACCTGCATGTTGCTGACGGTGGTGTGGTAGTAGGTCGTGTTCAGCGCCAGTGAGCCGTCCAGCAGCCGCATCTTGGCGCCCACCTCGTAGCTGTCACCCCGCTCGGGCTCGAAGACGAGATCCTCGCTGTTGAACGAGATGCCGTTGAACCCGCCGCTCTTGTAGCCGCGGGTCCAGTGGACGTAGGTGGAGATGTCGTCGGTGAGCTGGAAGCGAAGCCCGACCTTCGGAGACACCTCGGTTTCCCGCCGCTCCAGCGGTTCGCTGAAGTTGGTGTTGGGCGGGCTGTTGGCGCCGACCACCGCCGCGGTGATCCCCAGGCCGCGAGAGGTGACGCTGAGCAGCGCATCCTTGTCCTCCTGACCGACGCGCAGGCCCAGCAGCAATTCGAGCCGGTTGGTCAGTGACAGCGTCACCTGCCCGAACGCCGCCATGGACTGCGACTCCTGGTAGAACGCCTGATAAATCCCGTCGCCCAGATCGATCGGCGGGACGATCGGGCCGGTGATGGGCCCGATCAGTTCGAACAGATTGCTGATCAGGCCGTCGTCGGCGGCGAACAGGGCCTCGGCGCCGGCGGGCGTCAGCACGAATTCGACAATGTCGGTTCCGAGCGCGACATCCACACCGATGTCGATGGTGCTCTGGAAGAAGAACAGGCCACCAACGTATTCGGCATCCAGTCCGAACAGGTCGAAGTTGCCCGTGCCTCGCAGCTCGAACGAATCCTGGTCGTAGCCGAAGTCGACGTTGACATTGACGAGGTCCGCGGCGCTGACGTCGTAGTCCATCCGGATGAGGTTTTCCATGGACGCATGACCCACGATCCCCGTCAGGGTGTGATTGCTGCCCAGTTGATAGTCGCCAGCCAGATGAACGAGGTCGGTTGTGTGCTTGACGAAACCCGGGGTGTTGAAGGTCGTCTGGTTGTTGTAGGGATCGTCCTCGGTGGTCGGATCCTTGGTCCGGGCGTAGTCGAGCGCATCCTCGTCCATGGCGTAGGGCTGCCACGGGGCGTAGGTGTTGTCGATGTCGGCAAACTGGCCGCCCAGACGCAGCTGCAGATTGTCCGTGGCGTCATAGGTCAGCTTGAGTCTGGCGGCGTACTGGTCGAACGAGGACTCGTAGCGATCCAGGAAGCTGTTCTTGACCTGACCGTCCTGGTGCCAGGCCATGCCGGCCACGCGGGAGAGCAGCTTGTCCGTGAGGGGCTGGTTGAATACCACTTCGGCGCGGCGCTGGTCGTCCTCGCCGCCGGTGAGCAGGACCGATCCCGAGCGCACCGGTTCCGGTTCGCCGGTGCCGAAGATCAGCACGCCGGCGATGGTGTTCTTGCCGAACAGGGTGCCCTGCGGTCCGCGCAGCACCTCCACCCGGTCGATGTCGTAAAGTCCGTCGGGAATGAATTCGGTGCGGCCCAGCGGCACGTCATCGACGATCAGGCCCACCGATGGTTCCAGGCCGACATTGTAGGTGTCGGTGCTGAAGCCGCGAATGCCGATGGTGGGGGACTGCGCGTCCACGTCCATTTCCAGGTTCGGCACCATGTCCTCGATGCCGCTGGCGTCGAACACGCCGGAGTCGCGCAGCCGGTCACCACCGACCACGCTCACCGCTACCGGAACCTCCTGCAGGGTCTGCTCCGTCTTCTGTGCGGTGACGACGATTTCCTCGATCACGCGTCCGCGACGCGGGCTCGGTTCGGGCTCGGGTTCCGGCTGGGCGAGCGGGATCGTGTCCTCGTAGGGTTCGCTGGGTGCAGCCTTCGTGTCTTCGGGTTCGGACGATGTGGATTGTTCCGAAGTGTCCTGCGCCGGTGTCTCCTCGGCCGTCTCGGCATCCGGTTCCGAGAACAGGAAGTCCAGATCATCATCGGCCGCCATGGCGGTCGTGGCGACGGTCGCGGCGAGTAGTGCGCCACAAAGCCAGGTGACGCCGAAACACTGGCGGCCGCGGGGAATCGTGAGGAGCGGGTTCAGCATGGTGTTCAAAACTCGATGCCCAGTGAAACGACCACGGTGCGGGGTCGCAGCAATCCGTAGTTGATCGACCCGCCGGTGGTGCTGATGCCGTGAAAGGCGTTGACCGCGACGGTCTCGTTGAGAAGGTTGGTGCCGCTGATGCGCAGGGTGGGGGTGATCTCGCCCGGTCGGGTGAGGTTCAGCGACGCGCCGAGCAGACCGTAGGCCGGCAACTTCTCGTAGTTGACGACCTCGTTGTTGGAATCACCCTGATAGCTGTAGTTGACGCCGGAATTCATCATCCAGCGGCCGAAATACGCCTGGTGCATCACGCCGAGCGAGCCGGTGACCCGCGGCGTGGCCGGCAGGCGTGCGCCTTCCTCCGCGGTGCCGCGCGACGATTCGAAGGACTCGGTCAGGCGGGCATCCACATAGGCGCCGTTGAGCGTGACCATGAGATTGGCCGGCAGCAGCATCGTCAGCGCGGATTCGACGCCCTGGACGCGCGCGCCGCCGGCGTTGCTGATGTAGGACGTGGACGTGAGCTGACTGGACTGGCGTACCTGCGGATCGATCCACTCGATGTGGAAGCCGGTGAGGTCGAAGCGCAGCGCTCCACCAAGCCAGTCGGAGCGAAAGCCCAGCTCGTAGTTGTTGATCTCGTCCGAGAAGTAGGTGAACTCGATGTCCGGATCATTCAGCGGATTGTTGTTGAATCCGCCAAAACGGAAACCCTTGGCGTAACTGCCGATCACGCGGATGTTGTCGGTGGCGTGCCAGGTGATGGCGGCCTTGGGGTTGTAGCCTTGCTCCGTGAGTGGAACGCCGCTCGTGTCCCCGCTGGAATCCAGATAGCCGGTGCTCTCCTGACGAAAATACCGCCCACCGATATTGAGTTCGAAACGGGTGCCCAGCGGTCGGGTTACATCGAAGAAGATGGCGGTCTCGCCCGCGGTGGCGGAGACGTCGGAGGGGATGTCCAGCACCGGGATCGTCAGCGGGTCGATCAGCACCGTCAGGTTGGCCAGGGTGGTGTTGTTGAAGATCTGATCGGCATCCAGCCAGTACAGGCCGATCAGGTAGTCCCATTCGTCCAGCAGCCAGAACCCGGTATCGCTGGGCTCGGAAGACACCAGTCGAAGCTCGCCGGTGGTCTGTTCGGTGTGGCCTTCGTAGAGCTGGAGGACGGTCACGCCCGGCACCTGCTCGAAGCCCCAGAACGAGGTCAGATCGTAGATGCTCTCATTGTCCTTTTCGATGAAGCTGGCGATGCCGGTGACCGAGAAACTGTCGAAGGCGTACTCCGCCTCGCCGCGGTAAATGTTCGCCCAGGTGTCGCCGGGTGTTTCCGTGCGGCGTGAATCGGTTTCGCGACGGTCGGGATTGTCGGTGGCGCCGCTGGCATCGGCCTCCGCCTCGAAGCGGTAGGCCATCAGCTCGACGCTGAGGCGCTCGGTCGCGTCCCAGGTGCCAATGATCCGCGCCTGGGTGTTGCGTCCGCTGTCGATGTCGTCTTCGTCCGCGGTGAGGTCATCGATCGCGCCGGGATACGAGCGACGGGTGCCGACGATGCGCACCGCCGCCGAATCGCCGACCGGGCCGTTGAGATAGCCGGCGTACTCGCGATAGAGGCCATCGCTGTCGGACACGTTGCCGACGCCCGCCGAGAGGTTGCCGGAGAATTCCTCGTGGACCGGCTTGTTCGGCACGTAGCGGATGGCGCCGGCCAGCGCCGCGCCTCCGAACAGCGTGCCCTGCGGGCCCTTCAGCACTTCCACCGTGGCGAGGTCGTAGGGATCGATGCCGGGGATCGAGCCGGCCAGCGATGGATTGACCAGCGACACGTCGTTGAACAGATAGCCGGTGGTCGTGCCGCCGTAGCCGACCGTGCCGCTGGCGGTGATGCCGCGGATGACGACCTGCTGACGGATTTCCGACCCGCCGGAACTGCTGAACGTGACGCCCGGTGACTTGGAGAGAATCTGCTCGAGATCCGTGGCCCCGGCTTCGGTCAGGTCGTCGCCGGACATGGCGTCGATGCTCACCGGGATGTCGCGAACCGAGGATTCGCGCTTGGTCGCGGTGACGACGATTTCCTCGATTTGCCGGGACGGCGTCCGGCGTGCTGGCGGTTCGTCCTGGTCCTCGTCCAGCGGCTGGACCGGGATGGTCTCGACGGTCTCGGGGGCTGACTCCGCGGGCCTGCCGGCATTGCTGCCGCCTTCGTCCCGCGAGGCCGCCGCGTTGTCTCCGGAGGCTCCGCTGTCGTCCGCGGTTTCGGGGTCGCCGGTCTCGGGCCCGTTCGACGACTCGCTGGGCGGAGCATCGCCGAACAAATCGTCCATCCATGCATCGTCGTCACCCTGAGCCTGGGCCGCGTGGGCGCTCAGGATCAGTGTGGCCACGGCGAGCGCGCACCAGCGAAGAGGACGGCGGGCCGTCGGGTCGGGTTCTAGCATCAAGTCTGTTTCGGCGAGCCAAGATTTATGGTGGGGGAGGGCCGCAAATACCGTGCCCGGAGACGCCATCGGGCAGGCTTTTTCGCCTCGTTGGTATAAATCTACCGTCTAACCCGGGCATGGCGACGCAATGAAGGCCGTATTTACTACTGCGCTCGAACAGGAGTAGCAGCGATGCGCCGATGGCGTTGTCCAGGCGCTACGCGCCGCAGGGCTCGCACAATTCACGGTCACCGACACCGAGAACAACGGGTGGCGCCGGATGGTCATCGCGGCCTGACGCGGGTTCCCGCGTCGCTGGAGGCGCTGACGCTTCTGCGGTCCCGTGTCGGTCAGCGACTCTAGGGGTGGGCGGTGATGGCCTGATGGGATCCCCGGGCCGGAAACGTGGTCATGCGTGGCTGGTTGCCGACGGCGAACAGGCGCTTGCGGGATGCCGTCAAGCGGCCACCGTTGTTACAGCCGCCATTCCTTCAGCGTGTCGTATCCGAAGGGATGACGCCTCCTGCGCACCAGGGTGTAGCGGTCGAGCTTCCAGTCGATCGAGTCGATCTCGACGGGGCGCAGATCCTCGGGCGCCCGATAGGAGATCGGAACCTGCGGACGATTCCTGAACGCCATGTCGAGTCCCCAGAGGCTCATCGAACGCCGGACCTCCGAAATCAGTTCCGAAAACCCACCGGGCTCGTTCCTCGGCAGGAACGACCACTGCCGCCCGCCGGAGTCGCCGATGTGATCGAAACGCATCAATGCCGACTCGGCATTGATGGCATTTCCGACCTGCATCAGCGTCTCCAGCATGCCGGGCGTGTCCTCGTGGATGCCCGACAGCGATTGATGCCAGTGCTCGGGCGGGAACAGCGCGTCGCCGAGGCGTTCCGTCAGGCCGTGTTCATCCAGCGTCGCTTCCATCCTGCCGCGCACGTTGGTGGGCGGCTTCGACATGAGAATCAGACCACCGAGCGGCATCGATCTATCGGTCCTAGGCTGCTTTGGTTGACTCCAGAAAGTCTTGCGCAAAACGCTGGAGCACGCCACCGGCTTCGTAGATCGACACCTCCTCGCCGGTGTCCAGGCGGCAGGTGACGGGCACTTCGAGGGTCTCTCCGTTCTTGCGATGGACGACCAGCGTCAGCGTGGCGCCGGGCGCGCGTTCGCCGACGACGTCGTAGGTTTCCGAGCCGTCGAGGTCCAGGGTCTTGCGGGTGGTGCCGTCCTGGAATTGCAGGGGCAGCACGCCCATGCCGACGAGGTTGGTGCGGTGAATGCGCTCGAAGCCTTCGGCGACGATGGCCTCGACGCCGGCCAGGCGCACGCCCTTGGCGGCCCAGTCGCGGCTGGAGCCCTGACCGTAGTCGGCGCCGGCGACGATGATCAGCGGCTGCTTGCGGTTCATGTAGGTCTCGATGCCTTCCCACATGCGCACGACCTCACCTTCCGGTTCCAGTCGGGTCAGCGAACCCTGAACGACCTCGCCGTTTTCGTCCTTGACCATCTCATTGAAGAACTTGGGGTTGGCAAAGGTTGCGCGCTGCGCGGTCAGGTGGTCGCCGCGGTGGGTGGCGTAGGAGTTGAAGTCCTCTTCCGGCAGGCCCATCTTCGCCAGGTATTCGCCAGCCGCGCTGGTCGGCAGGATGGCATTGGACGGTGACAGGTGGTCGGTGGTGATGTTGTCACCGCAGACGGCCAGCGGACGCATGCCCTTGAGCGTGCGTTCGGCGGCCAGCGCGCCTTCCCAGTAAGGCGGGCGGCGGATGTAGGTGCTCATCGGGCGCCAGTCGTAAAGCGGGCTGATGTTCTCGTCCTTGATGACCTTGAAGTTGAACATCGGCTCGTAGACACGGGTGAAGTGCTCCGGCTTGACGCTCTCGGCGATGACCGCGTCGATCTCCTCGTCGGTCGGCCACAGGTCCTTCAGCGTCACGGCGTTGCCGTCCTTGTCGATGCCCAGCACGTCCTTTTCGATGTCGAAGCGGATGGTGCCGGCGATGGCGTAGGCCACGACCAGCGGCGGCGAGGCCAGGAAGGCCTGCTTGGCGTAGGGGTGAATGCGGCCGTCGAAGTTGCGGTTGCCGGAGAGCACGGCGACCGAGTACAGATCCTTGTCGATGATTTCCTGCTGGATCTTCGGGTCCAGCGCGCCGCTCATGCCGTTGCAGGTGGTGCAGGCGAAGGCGACGATGCCGAAGCCGAGCTGGTCCAGTTCGTCCTGCAAGCCGGCTTCCTCCATGTAGAGCTGCACGGCCTTGGAGCCGGGCGCGAAGGAGGATTTCACCCAGGGCTTGCGGGTCAATCCGGCCGCGTTGGCCTTTTTCGCCAGCAGGCCGGCGGCGACGACGTTGCGCGGGTTCGACGTATTGGTGCAGCTGGTGATCGCGGCAATGATCACGGCGCCGTCGGGCATGGAGCCGTCGGCCGGCATCTCCCAGGGGGCGGCGATGTGGCGCGCGGCCAGATCGGAAGTCGCCAGCCGGCGATGCGGGTTGGACGGGCCGGCGAGGTTGCGGGTAACGCTGGACAGATCGAAGGTCAGCACGCGCTCGTATTCGGCGGTCTCCAGCGCATCGGCCCACAGGCCGGTGGTCTTGGCGTAGTTCTCGACCAGGGCGATCTGCTCCGGCGTGCGGCCGGTGAGCTTGAGGTAGTCGATGGTCTGCTCGTCGATGTAGAACATCGCGGCGGTGGCGCCGTATTCCGGCGTCATGTTGGAAATCGTCGCGCGGTCGCCCAGGGTGAGCGCGCGGGCGCCTTCGCCGTAGAACTCCAGGTAGGCGCCGACCACCTTTTCCTTGCGCAGGAACTCGGTGATCGCGAGCACGATGTCGGTGCCGGTGATGCCGGGCTGCGGCTTGCCGGTCAGTTCCACGCCGACGATGTCGGGCAGGCGCATGTAGCTGGCGCGGCCGAGCATGACCGATTCGGCTTCCAGGCCGCCGACACCGATGGCGATGACGCCCAGGGCGTCCACATGCGGCGTGTGGCTGTCGGTGCCGACCAGCGTGTCCGGGAAGGCGATGCCGTCACGGGCATGGATCACCGGCGACATCCGCTCCAGGTTGATCTGATGCATGATGCCGTTGCCGGGCGGCACGACGTCGATGTTCTTGAAGGCCTTCTTCGTCCAGTTGATGAAGTGGAAGCGGTCTTCGTTGCGACGGTCCTCGATGGCGCGGTTCTTCTCGAACGCGTCCTTCTCGAAGCCGGCATGTTCCACGGCCAGCGAGTGGTCGACGATGAGTTGCGTCGGAACCACCGGATTGACCAGCGCCGGATCACCGCCTTTTTCCGCGATTGCGTCACGCAGGCCGGCCAGGTCCACCAGCGCGGTCTGGCCCAGGATGTCGTGGCAGACGACGCGGGTCGGGAACCACGGAAAATCCAGTTCGCGCTTGCGCTCGATGATCTGCTTGAGCGAATCCGTCAGCGTCGCCGGACTGCATCGTCGCACCAGGTTCTCGGCGAGCACGCGCGAGGTGTAGGGCAGCGTGTCGTAGGCACCCGGCTGGATGGCCTCCACGGCCTCGCGGGTGTCGTAATAGTCCAGGTCGGTGCCGGGAAGCGGTTTGCGGTGGGCGGTGTTGGTCATGGCGGCGAGGGGTCAGGTGTGAGGGGCAAGGGGAAAGGCGTGAGGAGCAAGGTGGGGGTGTCGGCGATGCGCCTGACACCTCACCCCTGACTCCTCACGTATCGAAAAACGAACCTCAGGTCCGCTTTTCGATCGGCACGAACTCCAGATTCTCCGGCCCGGTGTAGTTGGCGCTGGGGCGGATGATCTTGCCGTCGATACGCTGCTCGATCACATGGGCGCTCCAGCCGGCGGTGCGTGCGATGACGAACAGCGGCGTGAACATGTTCGTGGGCACGCCCATCATGTGATAGCTGACGGCGCTGAACCAGTCGAGGTTCGGGAACATCTTCTTGGCGTCCAGCATCACCGATTCCAGACGCTCGGCGATGTTGAACATCTTCATCGAGCCCTGTTCCTCCGACAGCTCCTTGGCGACCTTCTTGATCACCACGTTGCGCGGATCGGAGATGGTGTAGACCGGGTGGCCGAAGCCGATGATGACTTCCTTGCGGCCGACGCGTTCGCGGATGTCGGCCTCGGCCTCGTCCGGATTGTCGTAGCGCTTCTGGATCTCGAAGGCGACCTCGTTGGCGCCGCCGTGCTTCGGGCCACGCAGCGCGCCGATACCGCCGGCGATGCAGGAGTGGAAGTCCGAGCCGGTGCCGGCGATCACGCGGGAGGTGAAGGTCGAGGCGTTGAACTCGTGCTCGGCGTAGAGCACCAGCGAGGTGTGCATCGCACGGACCCAGGACTCACTGGGCGGCTCGCCATGCAGCAGATGCAGGAAGTGGCCGCCGATGGAATCGTCATCGGTCTCGACATCGATGACCTTGCCGTTGACCGCGTACTGGTACCAGTACAGCAGCATCGAACCGAGGCTGGCGATCAGCCGGTCGGCGATGTCGCGGGCATCGGCATGGTTGTGGTCATCCTTCTCCGGCAGCACGCAGCCCAGCACCGACACGCCGGTGCGCATCACGTCCATGGGGTGTGAGTTGGCCGGCAGTTCCTCCAGCGCGCCCTTCACGGCGGCGGGCAGGCCGCGGTAGGCCTTGAGCTTGGTCTTGTAGGCGCGCAGTTCGGCTTCCGTCGGCAGCTTGCCGTGGATCAGCAGGTAGGCGATCTCCTCGAATTCGCAGGCTTCCGCGATATCGAGAATGTCGTAGCCGCGGTAATGCAGGTCGTTGCCGGACCGGCCGACGGTGCACAGCGCGGTGTTGCCGGCGGCGGTGCCGGACAGCGCAACGGACTTCTTCGGCTTGAATCCGCCGGCGCTCTGGGTCGTCTCACTCATGGGGTTCTCCCGTTGTTCCGATTTTGAAGAGGTGTCGGTATGCGGCCCGCGTCAGGCCGACTTGCCCTTGGCGAACAGTGCGTCGAGCTTCTGTTCGTAATCGTGGTAACCGATCGAGTCGTATAGCTCCATCCGGGTCTGCATGCTGTCCACCACATTCTTCTGCGTACCGTCTTTGCGGACGGCAGTGTAGACGGCTTCGGCGGCCTTGTTGGCGGCGCGGAAGGCGGACAGAGGATAAAGCACCAGCCCGACGTTGACCGAAGCCAGCTCCTCGACGGTGTAGAGCGGGGTCGAGCCGAACTCGGTGATGTTCGCCAGGATTGGTACGCCGACGGCTTCCGCGAACTGCTTGTACATCGGCAGCTCGGTCATGGCTTCGGGGAAGATCATGTCGGCGCCGGCTTCGGCGCAGGCGCAGGCGCGGTCGATCGCGGCCTGCAAGCCCTCGACGGCCAGGGCGTCGGTGCGGGCCATGATCACGAAGTCGTCATCGGTACGGGCGTCCACGGCGGCCTTGATGCGGTCGACCATCTCCTGCTGGGTGACGATTTCCTTGTTGGGGCGATGACCGCAGCGCTTTGCGCCGACCTGATCCTCGATGTGCATGGCCGCGGCACCGGCCTTGATCAGGCTCTTGGTGGTGCGGGCGACGTTGAACGCGCTGGGCCCGAAGCCGGTGTCCACGTCGACCAGCAAGGGCAGGTCGCAGACGTCGGTGATGCGGCGAACATCGATCAGCACGTCCTCCAGGCCGCTGATGCCGAGATCGGGCAGGCCCAGCGAGCCCGCGGCGACACCGCCGCCGGAGAGGTAAATCGCGCGGAAGCCCGCACGCTGGGCGAGCAGGGCGTGATTGGCGTTGATGGCTCCGATCACCTGCAACGGTTTTTCTTCGGCCAGCGCCTGCCGGAACATCCGGCCTTTGGATGGTATGGACACGCGTCTCGACTCCGTGAGAGGGAAGGTGGCGCCTCTTGTACAAGAGCTGTGCCAGTCGTCGATGGCGTTGCAACGGTTGCGGCGGTTTGTCTTAACTTGCTGAAAATGCGGATAAAAAATTCATGGTCCGTGATGCGGTAAGCCGTCTATCTCGATTTCATGTGTTTCATGAAACGTCGTAGAATGTTTCATGAAACCATCGATGAAATAGCTGTCCGTCATGCCCGAGTCATTGTCCGCAACGGCGGGAACCACGCGTCCGAGCATCTGGACCGTGTCCGTCACCCGTCTGGCGCGTCTGTTCCGCGAGGTCAGCCCCGAATTCGATGACCGGGCGCGGATCGACGCGATCAACCTGGGGTTCGAGGAGGCGCTGGAAGAGATTCGCCGGCGGCTGAAGACGCAGCCCTGTGATGCCGTGATCGCGGCCGGTTCCAACGGCGCGTACCTCAAGAGCCGGTTGCCGGTTCCCGTGGTGCTGGTCAGGCCGACCGGGTTCGAGCTGATGGCCGCGTTGTCGCGGGCCAAACGCATGGCGGAGCGCGTTGGCGTCGTCACCTACCAGACCGAGCATGCCGAGTTCTCCGATTTTGCCGAGAGCTTTGGTCTGCAGATCGAACAGCGTGCCTTCGTCACCAGCGAGGACGCGCTGGATGCTGTCTCCGAACTGGCCGCGCAGGGGGTGGAGGTCGTGGTCGGCACCGGCATGGTGGCCGATTTCGCCGACGCGGCCGGTCTGCGTGGCGTGCTGCTGTACTCGGCCTCCAGCGCGCGGGCGGCCTTCGAGACGGCGCTGGACATCACATCGGCCACGCGCACGCTGCGGGCTCAGCAGGCCGACGAGGATCGCGGCCAGCGACGCACGCGGCGGCGTGTTGTCACCGACAGCGGCCCGGAACTGATCGGCGACAGCGAGCCGATGCGGCAGATTCGCGAGCGCATCGCCTATTACGGTTCCACTGACGCGGGCGTGCTGATTCTCGGTGAGACGGGAACCGGCAAGGAGCTGGCGGCGCGGCGGTTGCACGCAGGCAGCCAGCGCAGCCGGGGCCCGCTGGTGACGGTGAACTGCGGGGCCTTCGCCGAATCCCTGTTCGAGGCCGAGCTGTTCGGTTATGAGGACGGCGCGTTCACCGGCGCCCGGCGCGGTGGCCGGACGGGGCTGATCGAGTCGGCCCATCGCGGCACGCTGTTTCTGGACGAGATCGGCGAGTTGCCGCTGTCGTTGCAGTCCCGGCTGCTGCGGGTGCTGGACGGGCAGGAGATCCTGCGCGTGGGCGCCAACCGTCCGGTGACGGCGGATGTGCGTGTGGTCGCGGCGACCAACCGCGACCTCGCGGACATGGTTGCCCAGGGCGATTTTCGCCAGGACCTCTATTTCCGTCTCAATGTTCTGCGGGTGGAGCTGCCGCCGCTGCGTCTGCGACGCGGTGACGTTGCGATCCTGGCGCGGCATTTCCTCGACGAGCTGTCCGGCGACGGGGCCATGTCGCTGTCCGCCGATGCCTTGCAGCGGCTGCAGCGTTATTCGTGGCCGGGCAACGTGCGGGAGTTGCGGAATGTCATCGAGCGCGTGTTCCATCACGCCCGTGCGCTGGGAATGCAGGGGGCGCTGGACGCCGCGGTTCTGGACGCCTGCGCGCCTGAGCTCACGGCGGATGAGCGGAGCGTGGAGCCGGGAATGCCGGACAGGCGCCCCTCGGCGGACGAGTTGCAGGCGACACTGGCGCGCGTGAACGGGCACCGAGGCCGGGCGGCGGAGATCTTTGGCGTGTCCCGCTCCACGCTCTGGCGCTGGATGCGCGATGTCGATCCACTTGCCTGATGGGCGGTTGGGTCGCGGCGCTTGCCATCGTGTGCTCCATGACGACCCGAGAACCCGCGTGATCCGGGCGCACCTACCCGTCCGGAGAGTGTGCCGGTCGACCGGAGTGTTGATTCTCGACCGACAACAACACCGAGGAGACCGACATGCCCCTGGATGCTCAGACCGCCGGGTTTCTGCAACAGCTCGAAGCCGCCGGCGCGCAGCCGTTTCATGCCTTGCCGCCCCCCGAATCGCGGGCGGCCTTCAGCGCACTGATCGGCATGCTGCCGAGCTCGGATGCCGACATCGCCGGCACCGAGGATCGTCGCATTCCCGGTCCGGGTGGCGAGCTTGCGCTGCGGGTGTACACGCCGAAGGGGGAGGGGCCGTTTCCCGTGTTCGTCTACCTTCACGGCGGTGGTTTCGTGATCGGCTGCGTGGACGACTACGACCCGGTGTGCCGCGAGCTGTGCGCCCGGGTTGGCTGTCTGGTGGTTTCCGTCGACTACCGCCTCGCGCCGGAACATCCGTTTCCCGCCGCGCCGGACGACTGTTTCGCGGCCACGCAGTGGGTTGCCGCGCATGCCGCGTCGCTGGGCGGCGATCCGTCACGCATCGTCGTTGGTGGTGACAGCGCGGGCGGCAATCTTGCCGCCGTGG
>CALBOV010000358.1 GCA_937896565.1 uncultured Salinisphaerales bacterium | reverse complement strand
GTGCGGGGTGAGCTACAACGGTGGCCAGCCGCGACCCGATACGCCGCTATTCATCTGCTCGCCGGTGAAGATCCTCGCCGCGTCACGCGACACAAACGCCCGAGAGTGGGGGCGGTTGCTGGAGTTCCGCGACCTGGATGGCAACCTGAAGCGCTGGGCCATGCCCGTTCGGCTGCTGGGCGGCGCCCGCGGCGACGAAATACGAGCTGAGCTACTGGCAGCCGGACTGCCCCGGATCGTCAACAAGCCGAAGGAGCGGTATCACCTGACGGACTATCTGATGACGCAGCATGGCTCCGGCCGCGTACGCAGTGTGACGCGCACCGGTTGGCATGGTGACGTGTTTGTGCTGCCCTCTCAGTCCTTCGGCGAGACCGAAGCCGAGCGCTTCTATTTTCAGAGCGAGAGCATGGACGCCAGTGTCTATGAACAGACCGGCGACCTGCAACGCTGGATCGACACGGTGGCCACGCCATGCGGCCAGCATCGCCGGCTGATCCTCGCGCTGTCAGCGGCTTTCGCGGGGCCGCTGATCGCACTTGCTGGAGGCGAGTCCGGCGGCTTTCACCTCGTTGGCGGGAGCAGCAGCGGAAAGACGACGGCGCTGCGCCTGGCGGCCAGTGTGTGGGGTAGCCCGGGCACCTACTGGCGTCAGTGGCGCACAACCGACAACGGCCTGGAAGCTGTCGCCGAGGATTTCACTGATTGCCTGATGGCGCTTGATGAGATCGGGCAGGCAGACGCGAAAGACATCGGAGCAATGGCCTACATGCTGGCCAACGGTCGCGGCAAGCAGCGGGCAGGGAAGACCGGCGGTGCACGTGCCCTCAAGACCTGGCGCGTCATGCTGCTCAGCACGGGCGAAGTCGGTACATCAACCATGCTGAACAGCGCAGGCCAGAAGAAGCGTGGTGGGCACGATGTGCGCCTGGTCGAAGTTCCCGCCGATGCCGGCGCGGGCTACGGACTGTTCGATTCAGCAGGCTTCTGTTCTACAGCCCGTGAGCTGGCCAGTGCGCTGATTGACGCCGCTGGCCGCACGTATGGGACAGCGGGTCCCGCCTTCGTCGATCGCGTCGCGCAGAACCGCCAGCACGTCGCTGACGAAGTGCGCCAAGGCGTGGACGGCTTTATTCAGGCGCACGTACCCAAAGGTGCAGACGGACAGGTGTATCGGGTAGCCGCCCGGTTCGGCTTACTGGCGGTCGCTGGGCAACTCGCGACCGCATATGGGTTGACCGGCTGGCAGCAATGCGACGTTGAACCCGCAATCCGCCACGCGTTCGAGGCCTGGCTGGACCAGCGCGGCACAGCCGGCGCCCAGGAACCGGAAGCGATGGTGAGGCAGGTTCGCCACTTCCTGGAGCTGCACGGCGGCGCACGGTTTCAGGATTTACATCCGGACCAAAATCAGAACGAATCCCGAATCATCAACAGAGCAGGATTCCGCAAGCTGCACGACATGCGCCCTGTCTACCTGATCCTGCCAACCGTGTTCCGCGAGGAAGTCGGCGCGGGCTACCAACACACCGAGGTCGCCAAGGCTCTGAAATCCGCTGGCTGCCTTCTGAC
>CALBOV010000357.1 GCA_937896565.1 uncultured Salinisphaerales bacterium | reverse complement strand
GTTGGCGATCAAACACGCCACGATCGAAAAACCACTCACTGACGTAGCGAGCTCGCCCCATGGTGGTGACTTCTGCCTGCGGCGCGCTCGGCTGCATAGGCGATATCCGATGCTTGCGGTAGTGTGATGTGTCATGGATGACGCATGGCCTCCCCGAGTCCTGTGATTAACGACCCGCGCGCGCCATCAGGTAACTGCCATGACAGCTCAATACTGCCGTCGCCGAGCGTCTCAAACCGATGATTCGGCAGATGCGTCAACCAACCGTCTAATACTTCACAATAGAATGAGAGCTCGTTCAGACTGGATTCACTGCATATTCCCGAGAAGTGTTCGGTACCATGAGTGAGGTGGGCCAGCGTCTTCACCTCCCTCAGCACCAATTCCGCGGCTCCATATTGAAAAACCTGATTCTGTAGCGTCAGTACCTCACCGGCGAGGTGGAATAGCCCAGCCATTCCCGCGCAACCCAGCGCTGTTGCCATCGCGTAATCCAGCAACATTACTGTGACCCTTCCGCAGGAGACTGAGTCCACAGCCCCCAGTGGGTAAGTCCCACAGAAGACAGATCGGCATTGTGGCTCAGCAGGCTTAGACGATAGCCACCAGGCGTCAATTCAACGCTCAGCTCATAGTGCATAGCCACCGTGTCCGATAGGGCGACCAAGGCGGGTAGCTCTGCTGCCGAGGCGTAGCGAGCGTAACGCTGCCAATGTCGCTTTTGCTGCAGGTCGAGCCGCTCCAAGACAGTGCGAGCGTCATTTGAAATCCCGCGGAGCTGGGCTGACCGCCAGGACGGCAGTGCGAGAGACGCCATCACACCGATGATGGCCAAGACCACAACCATCTCGAGTAATGTGAAGGCCCTTGAGCGCGGTGAGCGCATGACTACGCACTCCTATCATTTTAGCTTAGGAATGGGTAAATAGTGCGCGCTGGCGGCCGATAGAGGGAGATCACCGACCGCTGCCGATGCCCTTCTGTTGACAGGGCTCGTGCGTCTCGGTGCTACGCTACCTGCGAGACGCTGGAGGCCTTGGTGAAGCGAATAACCTCCCCGGCTCGCGCCGCCTGTATGACATCACCCGCGGTGAACTTCCCAGACAGCAAAGCCTCCGCTAGCGGATTCTCGATCAATCGCTGGATCGTTCGCTTCAGCGGCCTGGCGCCGTAGACCGGGTCAAAGCCTTGATCAGCGAGATGTGACATCACCTCCGCATCAACCGACAAGGTCAGAGACCGCTCCGCGAGCCTCGACTTCAATGACTCCAGCTGCAGACCCGCAATCTCGCGAATATGCTTTTGTTCCAGCGCGTGAAAAATCACTGACTCGTCGATCCGGTTGAGGAATTCCGGCCGAAAGTGCATGGCCACGTCTGCCATCACCTTGGCCTGCAAAGTCGCCTTTATCGCTCCAGAGTCAGCCTCATTCGAGCCTTCCGAGAGCGCTTCGCGAATGTGCTCGGAACCCAAATTGGAGGTCATCACAACAACCGTATTCCTAAAATCGACTGTGCGGCCCTGCCCGTCAGTCAATCGCCCATCCTCGAGAACCTGAAGCAGGATGTTGAACACGTCCGGATGCGCCTTCTCGATCTCATCGAGCAGGACGATGGCGTGCGGGTGCTTGATCACCCCTTCGGTCAGCAACCCGCCCTGGTCGTATCCGACATAACCGGGCGGCGCGCCGATCAGTCGCGACACCGTATGCCGCTCCATGTACTCGGACATGTCGAAGCGGATCAGTTCGATACCCAGCTGCTGGGCGAGCTGGCGCGTGACCTCGGTCTTGCCGACCCCGGTGGGCCCGGCGAACAGGAAAGAGCCGATCGGCTTCTCGCCGCTGCGCAGTCCCGACCGCGCCATCTTGATGGCCGAGGCCAGCATGTCGATGGCGCCGTCCTGACCGAAGATCACCAGCTTGAGGTCGCGGTCCAGCGTCTTGAGCACTTCGCGATCATTCGCGGACACGCTCTTGGGCGGGATGCGGGCGATCTTGGCGACGATGGTCTCGATGTCCTTGACCTGCACCGTCTTGCGGCGCTTGCCCGCAGGCAGCAGGCGCATCTGCGCGCCGGCCTCGTCGATCACGTCGATGGCCTTGTCGGGCAGCCGCCGATCATTGATGTGGCGCGCAGCCAGTTCCGCGGCGATTTCCAGCGCGGTGTGCGTGTAGCGCACCTGGTGATGGTCCTCGAAACGGGATTTCAGCCCCTCGAGAATCCGCACCGTCTCGGGCACCGACGGTTCGGGCACGTCGATCTTCTGGAAGCGACGCGCCAGCGCGCGGTCCTTCTCGAAAATGCCGCGGTACTCGTCATAGGTTGTCGAGCCGATGCACTTGAGCTCGCCGTTGGACAGCACCGGCTTGATCAGATTGGATGCGTCCATCACGCCACCGGATGCCGCGCCGGCGCCGATCACGGTGTGGATCTCGTCGATGAACAGGACCGAACCGGGACGCTTGCGCAACTCGGCGAGCACGCCCTTCAGGCGTTTTTCGAAATCGCCTCGGTACTTGGTGCCCGCGATCAGCGAGCCCATGTCCAGCGCGTAGATGGTGCTGCCCAGCAGCACCTCGGGCACCTCGCCCTCGGTGATCAGCCAGGCCAGACCCTCGGCGATGGCGGTCTTGCCGACACCGGCCTCGCCGACCAGCAGCGGATTGTTCTTGCGACGCCGGCAAAGGGTCTGGACGACGCGCTCGATCTCGTCGCGGCGGCCGATGAGCGGGTCGATCTTGCCTTCGGCGGCCAAGGCGTTCAGGTCCGTGGCGTACTGCTCCAGCGGATTTTGCGCGGCCTGCCCGGCGTCATCCTGCTTGGCCTCGCCGTCCGTCGCTCCGGAAGTACCGTCTTCGCTCGAAGTCTTGGAGATGCCGTGACTGATGTAGTTCACGACGTCCAGCCTGGTCACGCCCTGCTCGTTGAGCAGATACACCGCGTGGGAGTCGCGTTCGGAGAAGATCGCCACCAGCACGTTGAGTGAGGTGACCTCCTTCTTGCCCGCGGACTGGACATGGTAGACCGCGCGCTGCAACACGCGCTGGAAGGACAGCGTGGGTTGAACCTCGTTGCCGTCGGCATCCTCCTCGACCACGGGAACGTTCTCGCGGATGAAGCTGCGCAGGTCGCGCTCCAGCGCATCCAGACCGACGCCACTGGCGCGCAGCACCTCGGTCACGTTGGCGTCGTCGAGCAAGGCCAGCAGGAGGTGCTCGATGGTGAGCATCTCGTGGCCCTCGTTGCGGGCGGCTAGAAACGCCGCGTCGAGTGCCTTCTGCAGTTCTTGGCTCAGCATATTGTCCATCCGTCTCGAGTGGGGGTGGTGGGCCGACAGCGTCCGGTCGATCGGATCAACCGGGGCAATCCATCGCCCCCCCTGTAAGGGCAACATTGAATGAATCCGGCGCAGCGCATTTGCGTTTCAGAAGGTTCGCGGACCAGGCGTCCGGCGCGGCACCGCAGCCATTCTGCGGTCAAACCGGACAACGCCGTCTGCGGGCCTTCTGGACCAAACGCGATCGTTGCGATTCAGTCAGTGTTGCCCTCGGCTCAAACTTACGCCTGTTCCAACCTGCACAGCAAGGGGTGTTGATGCCGTCTGGCGTACTCGATGACCTGGTTCATCTTGGTCTCGGCAATCTCCGCCGTATAGGTGCCCGCGACGGCGGCGCCGGTGGTGTGCACCTTGAGCATGATCCGCACCGCCGTCTCCCGGTCGAGACGGAAAATCCGCTGCAGCACATCGATGACGAATTCCATTGGCGTGAAGTCGTCGTTGAGCAGAACGACCTTGTACCGCGGTGGCGGTTGCAGCTTGGGTTTGCTGGTTTTCTCCGCGAGACCGACACCATCATCTCGCTCGAAATCACTCATGCTGACCTCTGCGAAGCATGCGGTCGAACCAGGGGACAGCGGCCAAATCGACCGTATCCGAGGACCAGGGATTGTATCGAATCTGACCACGAACGCAGGGCTGCGTTCGTCAGAACACCACTACTTGCTGGTATGGGTGTACACGCCATCCCAGCCCTCGCCGGGCGGGTTGGCGCGGTAGTGCGCGATGCGTTCCTGGTACAGCGCGTAGACGGGCAGCGGCCGTCCCGACTGCTGCAAGCCGAAGAACTCCGCCTCGGCCTGATCCCAGGCCTGAGAACGGAACAGCCGCAGCGCCTGCCGGTAGCGGGCCAGGTCCTTGCTCACCTCCGCCGGCAATGAGTCCTTGTCCCCCAGCGGCTCGTAGATGGTGACCGGTTCCTGCTTGCCCTTGACGCGAATCCTGTCGAGTTCTCGATACGCGAACTCCGGCACCGCGGCACGAGTGCTCTCCGACACGATGATCTCGACGCCGTAGTTCTTCGTCTGCCCTTCCAGGCGCGACCCCAGATTCACCGCGTCACCCATGACGGTATAGGCCACGCGGAACTCCGATCCCATGTTGCCCACGCTCATCGGGCCGGTATTCAGACCGACGCCGATGTTGAGCCTCGGCCAGCCGCGCGCCTCGAAGGTTTCATCCAGCGCGCGCACCGCCTGCAACATGTCCATCGCCGCCTGCAACGCGTGCCGGGCGTGATCGGGATCCTCCAGCGGCGCGCCCCAGAACGCCATGATGGCGTCGCCCATGTACTTGTCGATGGTGCCGCGATGCTCGTGAATCACCCGGGTAAGCGGCGTCAGGAACTCGTTCATGAGCTGCGACAGCTCGCGTGAATCCAGCCCCTCGGAGATCGTCGTGAACCCGCGAACATCGGAGAACAGCACGGTGAGTTCCCGCGTCTCGCCCTCCATGGAGATGTCCTCCGGGTTCTCCGCCATCTCGTCCACCAGCTCCGGCGGCACGTACTGGCCGAACAACCGCGTCACCTCGCGCTTGCCCCGCGACTCGACGAAGTAGCCGTAGAGCAGGTGCAGCAGGAACAGGGCGACAGTGAACGCCAGCGGCAGCCCCAGCGGAACGACCATGTTGAATCGCGTCCACAACAGCAGTGAGACCGCGGTAATGGCGGCGAGAAAACCCAGCCCGAGCAAGGCCGCTGTCGCCGCGGAGACACGCGGGAAGACCCAGGCCATGGCCAGCGAGATCACGAGCAGCATGACCGCGGTCAGTCCGGTGGCGTAGGCCGGGTGGTACTTGATCCGATCCTCGAGAATGCCCGAGATGATGTTGGCGTGGACCTCGACACCGGCGAAGGCGCTGCCGACCGGCGTGTTCCGCAGATCCAGCAGCCCCGGCGCCGACGTGCCGACCAGCACGATCGCGTCGCGCAGTACCGCGGCGTCCGCGGCCTGGTGGATCACGTCGGTGGCCGAGACGTACTCGAAACTGCCCTGGCGACCGCGATACGGCACCATCACCGCCATCTCGCCGTCCACCGGAATCTCGTGATCGCCCAGCGCGACCGCCTCCAGCGCCAGTGCGCTGGGTGCCTCGTCGGCGCCCAGGAACTCGCCGTCGAAGACGAATTCGAAGTCCGGCGAATCCATCGCGATGCGCGCCAGCTCGAAGGCCAGCGAACCGTAGATCGCACCGCCATGGGACTGCATCAGCGGAACCCGACGGAAGACGCCGTCGATCTCCTCACGAGCCAGCGGGTTATCAAAGAATCCGGCGCGGGTGCCGGTACCCTGCAGTTCCGACAGGTTGGCGGAATAGCCCTCGGCGATGATGAAGTTGGCGGGAATGCTGGCGGCCAGGTCGCTCGGAATCAGCGGTTCGGGCAGTTCGCCGATCTGGCTGGCATCGGTGGATTGCAGCACCATCCCGAGCACGACCGGGCGTCCCCGGATCGCGGCGGCCAGCTTGGCCTCGCCGCTGGTCGTGAACCCCAACGCGGAACCGGTGTCTTCCAGCAGAGCGCGGACGTCCGGACGGGGGGCCAGTCGCTCGAGCATTTCCTGATATGCGGAGCGTTGCGGCTCTGCGAACAGGATATCGAAGCCCACGGCCCGGACCGCGTAATGCTCGAACAGGTTGTTCACCATCCGCGCGAACTTGTCACGCTCCCACGGCCAGTAGCCCTCGGCCGTCATGCTGCGCTCGTCGATGTCCACGATGACAATCGACGAATCCACGGTGCCGGGCATCGTGGCGCGAACCCTCGCGTCGTAGGACGAATTCTCGACCTGTTCCAGAAAATCGATCCGAACCAGTTCGTTCAGATGCACGATCACCAGCGCGAACAGCGCCAGGCTGATGACATAACGGATGATCTGGTGCATCGACGGCCTCTCCCCGGGGCCGAGAACCGTACCTTCCGCCCTGCTCCGAGGCAACGCACGTGTCGCCATGGGACGACGGCGGGTATGATAGTCGGCCCATTGCGAACCCTAGAGATTTCATGGACGCGGCGCTGATCAAGTCGCTGCAACGTCGTGCGCGCCCGCTACCGGGTTGGGTGGCCCTGGTGCTGGCTGCTGCCTGCGGTCTGTTGCTGGCAAAAACGATCTGGCTGCTCGTGCCCCAGCCGGCCTGGCAACCGCCGCCGGTGCAGTCGCAAGCGTTGCCCAGCCAGCAATCGGATAACGCGGTGGACATCCAGGCCATCGTTAACGCCAATCTGTTCGGCAAGGCCGCGCCAAAACCCGTCGAGGCACCGCAGCAACAGGTGGTCGACGCACCGGACACCCGCCTGCCCCTGACGCTGAAGGGCATCTTCGCATCGGAGCTGGATGGCGAGTCCCGCGCCCTGATCGCCCGCGGCAGTGACGAGGAGAAGCCCTACGCCGTGGGTGACACGGTCACCGGCGGCGCCGAGTTGTATGAAATCTACGCCGATCGCGTCATTCTCGACCGCGGCGGCAAGCTGGAAACGCTGCGTCTGAACAAGGACGAGCCCAGGGCCGGCAACACCCAGAGCGCCAGCACCACGCTTGCCGGCAGGGATGGCGACGTCCGCGAGGTCGCCCCCACGCAGTCGCTGCTGAACATCCGGGAAGAGCTGCTGCAGGATCCTTCGCGCGCCTCGACCTATCTGCGCGTGCAACCTGCTTACAATGCGGGACAGTTGCGCGGCTATAGAATCTATCCGGGACGCAACCGGACTTTGTTCTCGGAGGCCGGACTGCGGCCGGGGGATCTCGTGACCGAACTCAATGGCGTCAGCCTGGACAACCCGACCCGGGCGTTGCAGATGCTGGGTGATCTCAGTTCCGCGACCTCGTTGAACGTCACGATTCTGCGCGGCGGACAGCCGCAACAACTCAGCGTAAACCTGAATTGATATGACTACTCTGCTTCGGTCACTGGCCGCATTCCTGCTCCTGACCCAGCTGTCGTTGGCCGTCGCGCAGTCCTCGTCACAGGCGACGCTGAATCTCAAGGACGCGGACATCAACACGCTGATCTCCACGGTCAGCGAGATCACCGGCAAGAACTTCATCATCGACCCTCGGGTCAAGGGCAAGGTCACGGTCCTGTCCTCCACGCCAATGAGCGCGGAAGGCGTTTACGAGACCTTCCTGGCGGTCCTCCAGGTCCACGGATTCGCCGCGATTCCCGCCGGCGAGGCCATCAAGATCATTCCGGAGGTCAACGCCAAGCAGGACGGCGCGCCGACCCGCGGCCCGCAGGTGCTGGCGCCCGATGACGTGGTCACCCGGGTGTTCACGATCGACAACGTGCCCGCGGCTCAGCTGGTGCCGATCCTGCGGCCCCTGGTTCCGCAGTACGGGCATCTCGCGGCCTACGCCCCGTCGAACATGCTGATCATCTCGGACCGCGTGGCCAACGTTGAGCGGCTCAAGGCGATCATTCGCCAGATCGACACGTCCAGCGATCGCGAGTTCGAGCTGATCCGGCTGACCCACGCCAGCGCCGCGGACATTGCGCAGACGCTGACCACGCTGACGCAGCAGGACCGCAAGACCGATCCGGCGTCCACGCCGGTCACCATTCTGGCGGACGAGCGCACGAACTCGGTGCTGATCGGTGGCGACAAGGCCACGCGAACCCAGTTTCGCAGCATCATCGCCGAGCTGGATCTGCCACTTGAGGACAGCGGCAGCACCCAGGTGATCTATCTGCGCTACGCCTCGGCCGAGAACCTCGGACCGGTGCTGCAAGGCTACGTCGAACAGGTCGCGGCCAGTGAAGGCGGCGGACAGAACGCCCAGGCCCGCAGCTCGGCTTCGGTCGTCAAGGTGATTCCCGAACCGGACACCAATGCGCTGGTCGTCACCGCGCCGCCGAAAATCATGCGCGCGGTCAAGGATGTCGTCGCGCAGCTCGACATCCGCCGCGCTCAGGTGCTGGTCGAGGCGATCATCGCCGAGGTCAGCGAGTCACGGTCCCGGGAGCTGGGTATCGACAGCGCGGTCTACAACGAGGACAACGTCGCGGTCGCGAACATCCTCAGCCCCAACACCATCAGCGCGCTGGGCAACATTGCCGGCGCCGCCACCGGCAGCATCACCGGCACGGCCGCTGCCGCTCTGATCGAACAGGGCATCAATCTGGCCGGCGGCCGCATCGACGAGAACGACACCAGCTTCGTCTTCCTGCTCAAGGCACTGGTCGGCGACGGCAACACCAACATCCTGTCCACGCCCTCCCTGGTCACGATGGACAACGAGGAAGCGGAAATCTCCGTCGGCCAGGAAGTGCCGTTCCTGTCGGGACAGTATTCCAACACCGGCACGACCAGCTCGACCGGTCTGGTGAACCCGTTCCAGACCATCGACCGCAAGGATGTCGGCATCACGCTGGGGATCACCCCGCAGATCAACGAAGGCGACACCATCCAGCTGAAGATCAGCCAGGAGGTGTCCCAGGTAGCGGCCGGATCCGCCGGCGCGGCCAACCTGGTGACCAACAAGCGCAGCCTGACCACGACGGTGATGGTCGACTCCGGCGACATTCTGGTCCTCGGCGGTCTGATCGATGACCAGGTGCAGGAAACCGAACGGCGCACGCCAATCCTCGGCAGCATTCCGCTGATCGGCAACCTGTTCAAGTACCGCTCGGTGAGCAAGAGCAAGCAGAACCTGATGATCTTCATCCGCCCGGTGGTGCTGCGCGATCGGGCGACGGCGAGCTACTACACCCGTCAGAAGTACGACACGATCCGCACGATTCAGCTGGGTTCCCAAACCAGTGGTCTGGACATCCTCGGCAAGACCAGACGCCCGGTGCTCGAAGAACTGGAAGCCGTGGAATCACAGCCCCGCGGCGGCCGGGAATCCGGCCCGGCGCAGCTCAACCCGGCCGTGCCGCAGTCCTATCCGCGCACGCCGACCGGCGAGCCCGCGGTCGATGAAGAACAGATGGACAAGCAGCCCATCGTCACGCCACCCGAGGAGGACGATGACGAACAGTCCTCTCGCAGTTTCGACAAGACCAAGCCCGGCAACACGGCGCGGAGGGCACATTGGCCGAAGTAGACGAGCAGGAAGCGATTCTCCGTCGACCGTCCTTCTCCTTCGCCAAGCGCCATGGACTGATCGTCGGCGCGCAGCTCGACGACGGCGTGGAGTTGATCGCGCGTCAGGATGTGTCCCTGCAGGCGACCGCGGAAATGCGCCGCTTCCTGGACCAGCCGATTCAGCTGCGCATGGTCAGCGCCGGCGAGTTCGATCGCCTGCTGCAACAGGCCTACGAGAACAAGTCCGGCTCATCCATGCAGATGGTCGAAGGCTTCGACGACGATTCGCTGGACCTGTCCAGCGCCGCCGAGGCGCTGTCCGAGCCGCAGGATCTGCTGGAGTCGGATGACGACGCCCCGATCATCCGCCTGATCAACGCCCTGCTGGCCGAAGCCATCAAGGAAGGCGCCTCGGACATCCACATCGAGCCCTACGAAAGCCGCCTGACCGTGCGTCTACGGGTCGACGGCGTGCTGCGCGAAGTCCTGCAGCCGCCGCGGGCCATCGCCCCCCTGCTCTCCTCGCGCATCAAGGTCATGGCGCGGCTGGACATCGCCGAGAAGCGCCTGCCGCAGGACGGACGCATTTCGCTGCGGGTCGCCGGCCGACCGGTCGACGTGCGTGTGTCGACCATACCGTCCGGCCATGGCGAGCGCGTGGTCATGCGTCTGCTGGACAAGCAGGCCGGCCGCCTGGATCTGGAACAGCTGGGCATGGCCGAGGATCAGCGCGCACTGTTCCAGTCGCTGATCAAGAAACCGCACGGCATCATTCTTGTCACCGGCCCGACCGGTTCCGGCAAGACGACGACGCTTTATGCGGGTCTGGCGGAGATCAACGACCGCAGCCGCAACATCATGACCGTCGAGGATCCGATCGAGTACTACATCGACGGCATCGGCCAGACGCAGGTCAACACCAAGGTGGACATGAGCTTCGCGCGCGGCCTGCGCGCCATCCTGCGTCAGGACCCCGACGTCGTGATGGTCGGTGAAATCCGCGACCTGGAGACCGCCGAAATCGCGGTCCAGGCCTCGCTCACCGGTCACCTCGTGCTCTCCACCCTGCACACCAACAGCGCCGTCGGCGCGGTCGCCCGCCTGCGAGACATGGGCGTGGAGCCGTTTCTGCTTGCGTCCAGCCTGATCGGCCTGATGGCCCAGCGACTGGTACGCACGCTGTGCCCGCACTGCCGCACCCCCTACGAGGCCGACGATGCCGAATGCGAGCTGTTCGGCATCGATCCGAAGAACCGGCCGACCATCTACAACGCGGTCGGCTGCACCGAATGTCGCCATACCGGCTATCTGGGGCGCTCCGGCATCCAGGAACTGGTGGCCGTGGACGAGGCCATGCGCACGATGATCCACGACGGCTCGTCGGAGCAGGCGCTGGAAGTCCACGCCCGGCGGTCCTCCCCGAGCATCCGCCAGGCCGGTCTGCGCAAGGTGCTGGAAGGCCGGACGACGGTTCAGGAAGTCCTGCGCGTCACCCGCGAGGGCTAGCCGCTCACCTGCGCGATGGCAGCATTCGAATACAAGGCCCTGGATCGGCGCGGCCGGCAGAAGAAAGGATTGATCGAGGCCGATACCGCCCGGCAGGTTCGCCAGCAGCTGCGCGAACAGGGCCTGATCCCGACTGACGTGAAGCAGGTCGCCGAGCAGTCCGCCGGTCAGGGCTTTCGCCGTGCAAGCGGCTTCTCCTCCGGCGAACTGTCCCTGTTCACCCGCCAGCTCGCCACGCTGCTGCGCTCCGGCCTGCCGCTGGAAGAGGCGCTCAGTGCCGTTGCCGAGCAAACCGAATCCCGCAAGGTGAAGCGCACCACCCTGGGCGTGCGCGCCAGCGTGCTGGAGGGACACACGCTGGCCCATGCGCTCAGCAGCTTTCCCGGTGCGTTCTCGACCCTTTATCTGGCGACCGTGGAAGCCGGCGAGCATTCCGGTCATCTCGACCTGATCCTCGAGCGCCTGGCTGACTACGTGGAATCACGTCAGCAGATGCAGCAGAAGATCGTGCTGGCCAGCTTCTACCCGGCGATCCTGTCGCTGGTC
>CALBOV010000356.1 GCA_937896565.1 uncultured Salinisphaerales bacterium | reverse complement strand
CTTTGCCGCCGGGATTTACCTCGTTCGGTCGCAGGACACGGTGGGCGACGTGGCGTGGATGAAAGCGATGATCCCGCACCATTCCATAGCCATTATGACCTCAGAGCGCGCGCGCATCCGCGATGCGCGCGTGCGCAAGTTGGCTGACGAGATCATCGAAGCACAACGCCGAGAGATCGCTGAGATGCGACACCTGATCGCCGACATCTCGGCCGGCCATGTGGTCACTAATCCCTACGAGGATCCGCCTGCCAGGCCGGGCACCGTGGCCGACGCATTGAACAATACGCTGATCGCCGGCCTTGACCCCGCACCGATGTCGAAGTCCGAGGCCGACCGATCGCTGGAAACCATCGACGGCTGTCAATTCCACCGCAGTCGCGAAACCAATCCGATCCTCTGGGCTTCAAACGACACCAAATCCGCGTCCATGAAACTGAACGGTACCCTCATCCGATTGGATGCAGCAGGCGCGGCGCGTGCTGATCGAATCTACGCCACCGATGGTGCGAAAGTGACTGTAAAAGCGCTGCCCAACACCAGATCGGACTGGCGGCAAAACGCGGAGTTGATCTTCGCACTCGACCAAGGCTTGTCCGTCGGGTACCGGGGATTCTGGACCTGTAACGGATAAGTGATCGGATGCGCCCGCAAATGGCAAATGACCAACCCATGTCTCAACACAGCAAGCACAATAGCGCTGAACTCTACCGGATGGTCATGCCCGACCACCTCTGCCCTTACGGCTTGAAGTCCAAGGATCTTCTCGAGCGCCAGGGATTCGAGGTTGAGGATCACCACCTGAGCTCCCGTGAAGAGACGGACGCCTTCAAGGAAAAGCATGGTGTCAAATCGACGCCGCAGACCTTCATCGGCGGCAAGCGAATCGGCGGCTACGACGACCTACGGGTGTATTTTGAACTCGATCCGCCACCGGAGCAGCAGAGCGACACGACCTACCGCCCGGTGATCGCGATCTTCGCGGTGGCAGCCCTGCTCGCGCTGGGCCTGTCCTGGCACCAGTACGAAACGCTGCTGACGCTGCGAGCGCTGGAGTGGTTTGTTTCGCTGTCGATGACCATTCTGGCGATTCAGAAACTGCAGGATGTCGAGAGCTTTTCGACCATGTTTCTGAACTACGATCTGCTGGCACGGCGTTGGGTGCGCTACGGCAAGCTCTATCCCTTCGGCGAGGCGCTGGCCGGCATTCTGATGATGGCGGGGACGCTGATCTGGCTATCCGCACCGATCGCCCTGTTCATCGGCACCATCGGCGCCGTGAGCATTTTCAAGGCCGTTTATGTCGACCGTCGCGAACTCAAATGCGCCTGTGTGGGCGGCGACTCGTCGGTGCCACTCGGCTTCGTCTCGCTCACCGAAAGCCTGATGATGATGATCATGGGCCTCTGGATGCCGCTCAAATCCCTGTTGCTCTGACCGGGGACGCACAACGGCGCCCGGGCGGGCGCAATGAACCCTCCCAACTTTCAGTTACGATCGTCGGAACAACGGCTACTAACAGCAGTCACAGTCTATGCCTATGGGGGGAAGTTCGAGGGATGGGTCCACGTATCCGTCAACGGAGTCGAACACCATGGATGATCAGCACAGCTCGCCCCCCTTTCCCGATCAAAATCTCACGCCGCCCGGCGAGGAAGCGCGGATGGATCCGCCGCCGGAGTTTCAGGCGCCGGACTATCGCCCCGCCGGCAAGTTGGACAACCAGGCCGCACTGATCACCGGCGGCGACTCCGGCATCGGTCGCGCCGTCGCCACACTCTTCGCCAAGGAGGGCGCCGATATCGCCATCGTCTATCTGGGCGAGGAACAGAACGACGCCGAAACCACCGCTAAAGAGATTGAAAAAACCGGGCGCAAGGCCCTGCTGATTCCCGGCGATGTCGCCGATCCCGAGTTCTGCAAACACGCCGTGGATACCACGGTAAATGCCTTTGGCAAGCTCGATGTACTGGTCAATAACGCGGCCTACCAGCGCCACCGCGATTCACTGGACGACGTGTCCATCGAGCAGTGGGAAACCACGTTCCGCACCAACATCTTCGGCTATTTCTACATTGTGAAATACGCCGTGCCGGTCATGGAACCCGGTAGCACAATCATCAACACCGGTTCGGTGACCGGCCTGGAAGGAAAAGGTCGGCTGCTGGACTATTCGTCGACCAAGGGTGCGATTCACGCCTTCACCAAATCACTGGCGCAGTCTCTAATCGATCAACAGATCCGTGTCAACTGCGTGGCGCCCGGTCCCGTCTGGACTCCGCTGAATCCCGCCGAACGCAGCGATGACGATGTGCGTGACTTCGGCAAGGGCACGCCCATGGGGCGTCCCGGACAGCCGGAGGAAATGGCGCCGGCCTACGTCTTCTTCGCCAGCAATGCCGATTCCAGCTACATCACCGGACACGTTCTGCCATTGCTGGGCGGGGAGACGACGGCCGGATGAGCAGCGACGACATCACCCTGGAGCCGCGCGAGGATGCGTTCACAGTGCTTCGCGAAAAAACCCCGGCCGGCGGGCGCTACTACATCCCGCTGGACGGCACCCGCGAGACCGCCGAACTCACCTGGCACCACAACCCGGACGGCAGCATCACCGCCGATCACACCTTCGTACCACCCAGCCAGCGTGGCAAAGGCCTCGCCAATCGACTCGTTGCGGAATTGATGAGCGATGCGCGGGTGAACAACTGGCAGGTCATTCCCGCCTGCTCCTACGTGCTGGCGGAAACGCGCAATCATCCTGAGTGGATGGCGCTGACCGCAACCCGCGACGGTTAGGGAAGCACCGATTGATTCGAACAGGAGACCATCCCATGTCGATACAGAATCCCATTCCTCTGGAGTCCATCCAGGCCGACGAGACCAAAGCACATGAGCGTGCCCACGATGATGTGCTGACGCGCGTGCTGGAGGACCATGCCGAAATCAAGCGCCGCTTCAACGCCCTGACCACCGCCGGCTCGGCGCCGGACAAACGCGAAGCCTTGGCCGCGCTGATTCACAAGCTGGTCGTCCACGAAACCGCCGAGCGCGAGGTGATTCATCCGCTTACGCGCGAGGCGACGCAGGGCGACGCCGTGGCCGACAAACGCATCGCCGAGGAGGATCGCGCCGAGGACTTGCTGGCGCGACTGGAGCAGCTGGATGTGGAATCCCGAGGCTTCGACGACATGATCACCTCGCTGCGCCGTGATGTTCTAAGTCACGCCGAGGCCGAACAGGCGAAGGAGTTCCCGAAGATCGAGCAGGCGGTGGACGCCGAGCAGCTCACCCGCCTGGCGCCAATCTTCCGCGCCGCGGAAGCCTCGCCGAGTTATCCCGCCTCCACCGACCCCACATCCGCCGTCAGCCATGTCACGCCGCTGCCTCTGGTCGCGATCGCCGAGCAGGCTCGCGAGGCCATCCACAACGCCCGCATTCTCCAGGAGGCGTAATCATGACCAAGCTCACCAACCAGTCCGAAGGCAACCATGCCCGCGAGGCGGGCATGTTTTATCCCACCGGCCATCTGGTCATCGGATTCGATCACCAAGGAGATGCCGACACGGCCCATGACCATCTTCAGAAAGCGGGCTTTCCGGAAGACGACATCACCGTCGTCCCCGCCAAGCAGATGGAAGCCGAAGCGGCCAAGAACCTCGAGCATCCCAACCTGATGAGTTCGCTGGGCTCCAGCCTGCCCGTGCGTGAGAAGCAGCTGCAACTGGCGCAAAAAGGCTGCGAGTTCGTGATGGTGCTGGCCGATTCGGACGACAAGGAAGAACAGGCCATCCAGGCCGTCTCACACCTGCCGGTGCGCTACGCGGTCAAATACCGCAAGCTGGTGATTGAAGATTTGCGCGCGCGGATCGATTCCACGGAATCACATAGCGATCCGGCACGCGTTCCCTGATCGGGGCTTATAGCGAACTGCCCGCGCCGGCCGACGCATGGTTGGCCTCGAAGGCCTGCTGGCAACGCAGACAACGCTCGACCTCAGGCTGTGCCTGCAAGCGATCCACAAGGATTTCGGTGCCGCAGTCCACACACTCGCCGTAATCACCGGTTTTCAGCCGCTGTAAGGCGTCGATCACGCGGTTACGCTGATCCACCGCCTGCTGCTCCAGGGAGCGTTCCTTGGTTTGCAGATGGTCGGCCACCGAGGCATCGCCCGCGTCCGGCGCCTCGCCGGCGCGGGACGTCCACGGCTCCTGGCCGGTTTCTGACTCGGTGATTTGACGATCAAGCTCGGTCAAGCGGTCGTGCAAGGCGCCGGACACGGCGTGTTCCAACTCGGAATTCAATGTGGTCATCGCTGACTCCATATTGATTCCCCCCACGCTGTTTCAGACATCTGTTTTCCAATGGTGTTTCCCGCAGGGAACGCAATCCGACGACCTCCATGAAACCACCGGAACATCACCGCCGACAACTTGTCGCAACCCTGTGGCGTATAAGAGCCACATACATTTGCTCCGAGGACAGTTGAATGGAAACCAAGACAGCCATGCACGAAGGCGTTGAACTCTGCACACCAGATGTGACCGTCACCGAGCTTGCGAAACGCATGCGAAACGGTGATATCGGAGCCATTCCCATCGGCGAGAACGATCGCCTGATCGGCATGGTCACCGATCGTGACATCGTGATTCGATGCTTGGCCGATGACAGGGATGCGACGACCACTACCGCCCGCGACGTCATGACCGAAGGCATCGCCTATTGCAAAGACGACGACGACATTCTCGAAGCCATGCAACTCATGCAAGAGAAACAGTTGCGCCGATTGCCGGTCGTGAACAAGGACAAGCGTCTCGTCGGCATGCTCAGCCTCGGCGACTTTGCCGAGGCCACACAGCCTGATCTCACCGGACAGTTGTCCGCTGCCGTATCCGCTCACCACTGACCAGACAGGAGACCCCTCATGGCCCAATGCGAGACCTGTGGGAATGAATACGACCGACCGATGACGATCACTTTCGGCGGATCATCCCATGTGTTCGACTGCTTCGAATGCGCCATCCACGCGCTGGCGCCGAACTGCAAGCACTGTGGTTGCCGCATCATCGGCCATGGCGTTCAACAGGGCGATAACATGTTCTGTTGTGCGCCCTGTGCCGGACATGAAGGTGTCGCTGGCGTTGCAGACCGCGTGTAAACAGACGTCCAGGGCGGCGCTGGCTCGCCGCCCTGGCTACCGCGTCAGATAATCCACCGGCAGCATCACCGCCAGCAGGAACACCCACAACAACGCCCCCAGCGCGAACACGCGAATCACCGGTGCGGCGTGCAGCAGGTCCATGAACACCGCGACCAGCAGCGCGGCCATGAGCAGCGCCAGGGCGAGATTGAGCACCAGACTCCAGGTACCCAGTTCCAGCAGTGCCACGCCGACGCCCAGGCCTAGGACGACCAGCAGCGCGAGCCAGATCAACAGCAGGGCGCGTATCGGCCGGTTCATGAGCGCAGCAGATAGAGACTGGTGAATACGAACACCCAGACCACATCGACAAAGGCCCAGTACATGCCGGTGATCCGCATCTGCCGGATGTAGCGATCCGCCCGCGGTCCCGGCTGCGGTCGTCCAAGCACCCACAGCACTGCCAGCGCACCCAGGCCAACCAGCATGTGCAAGGCGTGCAACCCGGTCATGGCGAAATAGAAGTCGAAGAACAGCTCCGCCTGGGCGGGGTGACTGCCGTCGTAGTCGAAGGGCAGCCCCAGTAGCGGCATCAGGCCCTCGGCGAACTCGTGATGCCACTCGTAGCCCTTGATCACTAGGAAGACCGCGCCCAGCGCCACAGTGGCGACAATCCAGCGGCGAGCTACCACGATCAGGCCTGCCTGGACGCTGCGCTCGGCCAGCGCCATGGTGAGACCACTGGTCAGCAGAATCGCGGTATTGATGCTGGCCAGCGGCAGGTCCAGATGTCTCGCGGCCTCGGCGAAGGCCTCGCCGTGCAGGCCACGATAGATGCCGAAAGCGCCGAACAGCCCGGCGAACAGCATCAGTTCCGTCGCCAGGAACAACCACATGCCCATCAGCCCCGCCTCGCGCTGCTGCTCGGCGTCCTCGAAATGGCTGGCTATGGTCACGGTGTCAGACATAGTCGTAGGGCCTGCCCGTCACCGTCGGCGTATCGACAAAGTTGTGCTTGGGCGGCGGCGAGGTGGTCCGCCATTCCAGCCCGGTGGCATCCCAGGGGTTGTCACCGGCCGGCTTGCCGCGCCACAGCGACCAGCCGAAATAGACCATTGGCAGCAAATAGCCCACCGCCAATACACCGGCGCCCAGTGTGGACATCACATGCAGGAGCTGAAATTCCTCTGGATAGGCGTGGTAACGCCGCGGCATGCCGAGAAAACCAAGCAGGAACTGTGGGAAGAAGGTCAGGTTGAAGCCGATGAACAGGGCCAGCGCGGCCACGATGGACCAGGGCCCGGAATACAGTTTCCCGGTGATCTTGGGCCACCAGAAATGCAGCCCGCCCAGGTAGGCCGTGACCATGCCGCCGACCATGATGTAGTGGAAATGCGCGGTCACGAAGTAGGTGTCGTGCAGGTGGATGTCCACCGCCAGCGAGGCGAGGATCACGCCGGTCAGCCCGCCGATGGTGAACAGACCGAGGAACGACAGCGCGTAGATCATCGGCGCGGTGAAACGGATGCGGCCGCCGTAGAGCGTTGCCGTCCAGTTCAGCGTCTTGATTGCCGACGGCACGGCGACCAGGAAAGTGAAGAACGAAAACAGGATGCCGGCGTAAAGGCTCTGCCCTGCCACGAACATGTGGTGACCCCAGACGATGAAGCCAAACAGCGCGATCGCCATGATCGAGATCACCATCCCCGTGTAACCGAAGATCGGCCGCCGCGCGAAGCAGGTGATGATCTCGCTGACCACGCCCATGCCCGGCAGGATCATGATGTACACCGCCGGGTGCGAGTAGAACCAGAACAGATGCTGGAACAGCAGCGGATCGCCGCCCAGTTCCGGATCGAAGATGCCGATGCCCAGCGCCCGCTCCAGCACGATCAGCAGCAGCGCCATGCTCAGCACCGGCGTGGCCAGCACCATGATCAGGCTGGTCGCGTAGTTAGCCCAGCAGAACAGCGGCAGGCGCATCCAGGTGAGCCCAGGCGCCCGCATCTTGTGGGTGGTGACGATGAAGTTCAGCCCGGTCAGGATCGACGAGAACCCGACGACAAACACGCCGGAGGCCGCCAGCACCACGGCCGAGTTCGAGAACAGCGTCGAATACGGCGTGTAGAACGTCCAGCCGGTGTCAACGCCGCCGGCAATCACCGCGGTCATCGTGAACAGCCCGCCCAGTGTAAAGATGTACCAGGACAGCAGGTTCAGCTTCGGAAAGGCCAGATCGCGGGCGCCGAGCATCAGCGGCAGCAGAAAATTGCCCATGGTCGCCGGAATCGACGGCACCAGAAAGAACCAGACCATGACGATGCCGTGCGCCGAAAACAGCTTGTTGTAGGTGTCGGAGTCGACCATGTCGCCGGCCGGTGTCAGCAACTCCAGGCGCACCAGCAGCGCGGCGAGACCGCCGATGAAGAAGAACGCGGTAATGGTCGCGAAATACATCCAGGCGATGCGCTTGTGGTCGGTGGTCAGCAGCCACGAGCGCAGCGTCCAGCCATCATTGAGGTAATGCGTCTCGGGCTCGCTCATCCACCGCTCTCCGTGATCCAGTCGCCGGGAGACAGCGACTGCAAATACGTGACGATCTGCAGAATCTCGTCCTCGCCGATCTGCCCCTGATAGCTGGGCATCACCGGCTCGTAACCGGCGACGACATGCTTCTGCGGCAGCAGGATGGAATCACGCAGATAGGCGCCGTCGGCGATCACCGTGCCACCGCTGGCCAGCACGACCGGACGGCCGGCGATGCCGTCCAGCCGCGGTGCACGCACCGTACCGTCGCCGCGGTGACAGCCGCTGCACCCGTACGCCGTGAACAGCCGCTCGCCGGCGCGGGCCGGGCTTTCGCCTTCGCCGTTCTCCTGCGCCCAGTCGGCGTAATCCTGCGGCGTCATCACCACGACCTTGCCGCGCATCCGTGAATGATCGGTGCCGCAGTATTCGGCGCAGAACAGGTGATATTCGCCGGGCTCGGTCGCCTCGAACCAGGCCGTGGTGTAAAGCCGTGGCACCGCATCGCGCTTGAGCCGGAACGCGGGGATATAGAGGCTGTGAATCACATCCTGCGACGTGATCCGCAGGCGGACGCGCTGCCCGGTGGGCACATGCAGCGTGTTGATCTCGCGCGCGCCATTCGGATGTTGCAGCTTCCACATCCACTGCTTGGCAATCACATTGATAGTCAGCAGGTCGCCGCCGGGATCGCGATAAAGATAGAGATAGAGACTTCCGGCCCAGGCGAACAGCGCGATGAAAGCAATGGTAAGCCCGGCCGCGCCGCCCAGTTCGATCCGATGCCCAAGTTTGTCGGGAATGCCGCCCGGGCGCGGGCGATCCGAACCGGCGCGATAGCGCACGCTGAACCAGATCACCAAGCCGACGAGTGTCAGCACCAGCGCGGCGCAGACGGCCACCAGCACCCAGAACAGCGCATCGACCTGCGCGGCCGACGTCGACGCCTGCGCCGGGTGCAGCGCCAGCCCTTTCTCCACCGTGTCCAGATACTGATCAGCCATGCGCCATCCCCCGGCGCGAACGGCGATGCAGCCTCCACACCAGCACCATCAGCAGCAACGCCACGACGGCGGCCGCCACGCGCAGTAGCTGCCAGATCGCCAGCGAGTACTGGCCGGTCGCCGCGTTGTAGCGGAAGCAGCGCAGCACGACCTGCTGCGCCACCGAGCCCAGACGGCCATCGCCGGCATCGATCAAGGCACGTTCCAGATCATCTGGAGCCGGATTCAGGCCGAACAGATAACGGCTGATGCGGCCATCCGGCGCGATCACGACCAGCCCGGACGGATGCGCGTAGCGGTCCTGTTCGGCGTCGTAGGCGTAGTGAAACCCGACCGCCTGGGCCAGACGGTCGATCTGCGGCTTCGATCCGCTCAGCAGATACCAGTGGCTCGTGTCCGTACCCAGCCGCGACTGCATGGCCAGGGCCGCGTCCGGCCCCTCGTCGGGCGCGATGCCGACGGCCGCAACAGCGTAGTCCTCACCGGCCCTGAACGGGACCGAGGCGGCCGCCACGGCCAGTCCGTCCAGCACCAGCGGACAAAGATTCGGGCAGTTGAACCAACTCATCACCAGCACCAGCGGCCGGCCGTCATGCAGGGCGTCAAGCGCCACGACGTGGCCACGCACATCGGTGAAGCGCAGCCCGGTCGGCACGGACTCGCCGATGCGCTGCTCGAAGCGCGCGCCGTCCAGCGCGGCGTTCTGCTCGGCGACATTGCCAGCAGCCGATGCCGTCATGAATACCGCCAGCAATGGCGCCATCGCCAGCCATCGCATCACGGCGCGCCCTCCTCCGGCCCGTCCCGCCAGCCGGCTCGGGCCGTCTGCGTCATCGCCGCCTCGATCGGAATCCGGACCAAGCCGGCGTCGCGATCCACCCAGCCGATGCTGCCCAGTTGCCGGTCCCAGCGCTGCGTCAGCGCCTGCATGTCCGCCCGCGGATCAGCCTGAACCGGTGGCCCCGAGGTCGTGGGGCTGGCCTGTCCGAACGGCGATGCGGGGGCCTTGTCCACCGCCCAAAGCGTCAGCATCACGCCGGTCACGACCAGAATGCCCAGCAGCAGGAACACGACCATCGCCGCCCCGATCCGGACCGGCAACCGCGGATCAACGTCGCGTTGTTCGTAACCCATATGCGCGCTCATGAGCCGGCCCCACTCAGCCGATGCCGGACCAGCGCCAGTTGCCCCCCTCCGAGGGCGAGCAGGCTGCCCGGCAGCAGCCACAGCAGGTGCAGCGACAGATCATCGAAGGCCGGCAGAATCCACCAAGCCACCTGCAACGCGCTGCCGGCCAGCACCAGGGTCGCGGTCAGCCGCAGCACCGCGCGACTGCGCCGGCCCCGGTCGGTGAACAGCAGCCAGAACGGCAGCCCCAGCAGCAGCGCGAAGACCAGCCAGCTCACCGGCCGCCACAGCGGCGTGCCGCGATGCAGATACCAGCCGATCTCGTGCGGCAGGTTGCCGGACCAGACAATGATGTACTGCGCAAAGGCCAGAAACGCCCAGCCCAGCAGAACGGCCATCCACAATCCGGCCAGATCGGCGCGCGGCGCCTCCGAGGCCTCGCCGGCCAGCCACATCACGACGGCCATGGCGGCCGCCGCTGCGGTCACGACCAGCCACAGACCGAACACGTCGGTGTAGAAGGTCGGCTCCAGCGACAGGAACCAGTCGAAGCCGAAGAAGGTCACCGAGTACAGCAAGCCAATCAGCGTCAGCACGCAGGCGGTGCGACTCACGGACTGGTCTCCCCGCCCCCATACCGCAAGCCGCCAGGCCATGACGGCCCACATCACCGCGTAGAGCAGCCAGCGCAGCAGAAAGAACGGCTGGTTCAGATAAAGCCGCTTGGCCTGCACGATATCGGGCAGCGATTCGGCGGGCGCATACCAGACGAACAGGTCATCGACCGCGAGCAGCAGCGGCAGCATCGCCACCAGCACCAGCGGCAGGCTCGCCGCCAGGGCGCGCCAGACCGCCCGCGTCGCATCCCCCCAGCTGCCGCCGGTCAGACCATGCGTGGCCAGCGCGGCCAGCGCGCCGATCGGCAGCAAAGCGACACAGAGCACGGCGACCAGCCAGGCCTGGGCCAGCGCCCGGCCGTCGACAAGCCAGCCGCCGATGCAGGCGATCAAGCCCACTGCCGTGGGTACGAGCAGCCCCCGGATCACCGCGTCGCCTCCAGCGCCTCGCGCTGCTGCGGCGACAACGCGGCGACCGGCACGCGCTGCGAGCGTTGCAGGGCCTGGATGTAGGCGGCGATGGCCCAGCGCGAGTCCGGCGGCACGCGATCCGCGTAGGAGACCATGACGCCATGACCCCGGGTGATCACGTCGACCACATGCTCGGCGCCGACATCGCGCAGCGCCTCGCCATGCAGATCGGGCGGCGCGGGAAAGCCGCGTTGCACGACCATGCCGTCGCCCTGCCCCGTGCGGCCGTGGCAGGGTGAGCAGAACGCGTGGAAATCGCGCCGGCCGTGTTGCAGCAGGGCCATGGACATCGCCGGGCGTGGCGGCAGCGGCGCTGCATCGCGGGCCACCGTGCCGACGGGCGGATGGCGGGCCGATTGCTGCTGCGGCCAGCCGTCCGCGGCCTCGTAGGTCTCGTATTTTGGCTGGTCTTCCATGTCCGGCTGCGCACAGGCGGCCAGCGTCAGCACCAGACAGCACGACAACCATTTCATGCCGGCACCTCCGAGACCTCGGAGGCACCGACACGCAGCAGGGCGTCATGTGCGTTCCGCGCATCGAACTTCGGATCAGCGGCCTCGATCAGCAGGAACAACCCGTCGCCGGAGGCATCGACGAATCCGGCGGCATTGAATGCCGGGTGGTAGGGCTGCGGCAGCCGGTTACCAAGGATCATGCAGCCCAGCGCTGCCGCCACGGTGCCGAGCAGGCCCATGGCGAAGGTGACCAGCACGAACGGGGCCCAGTATCCGAAAGGCTTGCCGCCGACCACGAACGGATAGTCGACCACGGCCGAATACCACTGCATGCCAAAGGCGGCCGCGGCCGCCAGCAGCGCGAGCACCAGCGTCACCGGGCCCGACCAGCGCATGCGGTACCCCAGCACCTCGTCCATCCCCTCCACCGGGTACGGCGAATACGCCTGCACCCGCGTCCAGCCTTCATCGCGCAATTGTCTGGCCGCGAATTTGAGGGTCGCGGGGTCGGGCATGCGCGCCAGCAATCCGTAAGGCTCAGCCATGCTCGCCCCGCTCGGCGATTTCCACGCGCATGTCGTGCATCGAGATCATCGGCATCAGCCGCACGAACAGCAGCAGCAACAGACCGAACAGGCCCAGCGAGCCGGCGTACAGCGCCCAGTCCCAGCCGGTGGGCCAGACCGTGTCCCAGTTCGACGGCATGTAGTCGGCGTGGGTGGACGTGAACACGATCTGGAAGCGTTCCAGCCACATGCCCAGATTCGTCGTCAGCCCCAGCGCCAGCATGGCCAGCGGCGAGCGTCGTATGCGGCGGAACCACAGGAGCTGCGTCAGGCCGACGTTGCAGAGGATCATCCCCCACCAGGCCAGCGCGTAAGGCCCCGTCCAGCGATCCAGATAGACGTAGCGGTACTCGACCTCGCCCGAATACCAGGCCGCGAACATTTCCTGGGTGTAGGCGTAGTCCACGATGACGACGAAGATCAGCATCATGCAGCCGAGGCAGTCCAGATGCCGGCGCGTGACCAGATCCTCCAGCCCGAACATCCAGCGCAGCACCACGGCCAGGATCGCCACCGTGGCGAAGCCGGACAGCAGCGCGCCGGCCACGAAATACGGCGGAAAGATGGTGAAGTGAAAGCCGGGGACGATGGATACGGCCAGGTCCAGCGAGATGATGCCGGTGACGGCGACGACGATCGGCGCCGCGACCACGGCCATGACCTTGGTCGCCCGCTCGTAGCGCGCCCAGTGCAGCGCGTCCCCGCGCCAGCCCAGCGCCAGCAGGCCGTAG
>CALBOV010000355.1 GCA_937896565.1 uncultured Salinisphaerales bacterium | reverse complement strand
CGCCAAATGCGGAGATCGAGACCGAGATCCGCCTGCTCGGCCGGGACGGCGTCACCCCTCCGGTCCAGCTCGGCGTCATCGCGAAAACGGTCGACGACGAATTCATCACCGAATGCGTGATCCGGCAGGGCGCGCTGGACAAGGCGTTTTCGCCGGGCAGCCGGCTGGACCTGTTCAAGCGCCTGTCCGCGCTGACGCCATCGGCGGACGACAACATCCAGGCACTGGTACTGATTTACGTCGACCAGTTCGACGCGCTGGAGGAGCGCATCGGCTATCTGGATTCCGACCAGGTACTGCAACGCCTGTTCGACATGCTCGCACCGGTTCAGCAGCCGGGAGACCGCGTGTTCCGCTTTTCCATGTCGGAACTGATGCTGCTGGTGCGTCGTCCCTCCGCCGACGACATTCGCGCCTTCGCCGACCGGCTGCTGGAAGTGGTCGAGCAGGCCACATTCACGACGGCCGAACACGAGACCGCGATCACCGCCACCATCGCGTCCTATCCGCTGTCGGGCGAGGAACGCCCGCAGACGCTGATCCGCGACATGCGTCGCAACGCCTCGCAGGTGTCCCGGCGCGGCGGCAATGTCAGCATCTTCATGGGACCGACCGCGGAGGCCTCGGAGCGCAAGCGCGTGGCCGACCAGCAGGCGCAGCGGATCCGCGAGGCGCTGGAAACCGATCAGCTACGACTGGTGTTCCAGCCCATCGCGAGCCTGGAGGGCGAGCCGGGCAACCTGCTCGATACGCATATCCGCATGCTCACGCCCGACGGCGGCGAGCTGATGGCAATGGATTTCCTGCCGGTCGCGATCGAATACGACCTGATGCCGGATATCGACGCCTGGGTCATGGAGCAGGCGGTACGCACGCTGGCTTCGCCGGACAACGCCGCGGGCCTGCATCCCACGCTGTTTGTCCGACTGTCCAACCAGACCCTGGCGGAACCGCAACGCGTCATCCAGACCTGGCGTGAAGCCATCGACAACGACCGTTGCAAGCCCGAGCAAATCGTCTTCGAGATCGGCGAGAGCCAGATCCACGACCACCGCGCCAAGTTCGCCGCACTGGCGGACCAGATCGAGGCCGGCGGTGGACGCCTGGCCATCGACCGGTTCGGCAACAAGCGCGCGTCGCTAAGCCTGCTCACGGCACTGAACCCGCAGTTCATCAAGCTGGATCCGGCGTTCACGCGTTCGCTGGAGTCCTCCGATGCTGAGGTCAAGCGTCAGTTCGCCGAACTGATCGAGACGGCGCAGTCACAGGGCATCCGCACGATTGCCGAGCACGTCGAGGATGCCAATTCGATGGCCCAGCTCTGGCAGCTGGGCATCAACTACGTGCAGGGCAACCACGTCCAGTCGACCATCGCCTCCGAGGAATCCCTCGCGGACGCGATCTCGCTGGTCTGAGCCACCCGGGATTCCGCCGGGCTCGAACCTTCAGCGGTCCGCCGCCTCCAGCGCGCGAATCCGCTCCCCCAGCGGAGGATGCGTCATGAACAGGTGCCGCAGCCCCTGCCCCACGCCGCCGGCGATGCCGAACGCACTGAACTGCTCGGGCAGCGGCTCCGGCTGACCACCCTGCAGGCGACGCAGCGCGGCGATCATCTTGCGGCGACCCGCCAGATGCGCACCGGCGGCGTCAGCCCGGAACTCGCGCTGGCGCGAGAACCAGCAGACGACAATCGACGCGAGCACGCCGAAGAGAATCTCGAACACGATCCAGGAGATGAAATAGCCCGGCCCGCGGCCATCCTGGTTTCGAAACACGACCCGATCGACGAAAAAGGCCGCCAGACGCGCCAGGAAGATCACGAAAGTGTTCACGACACCCTGAATCAGGGTCAGCGTCACCATGTCGCCGTTGGCCACGTGGCCGATCTCGTGGCCCAGCACAGCCTCGACCTCGTCGGCCGTCATGTTCTGCAGCAAACCGGTGGAGACCGCGACCAGCGCATTGTTCTTCGACGCGCCAGTCGCAAAGGCATTCGGAGACGGCGACTGGAAGATCGCCACCTCGGGCATCCCGATGCCGGCCTGACGAGCCAGACGCTGCACCGTCTGCATCAGCCAGGCTTCCTGGGAATTGGACGGCCGTTCGATGACCTGAGCGCCCATGGACCGCTTGGCCATCCACTTGCTCATCGCCAGCGAGATGAACGCGCCGCCGAAGCCGAACACGGCCGCCAGCAGCAAGGTCCCGGCGTAATTGAACTGCCCGCCCGTACTCTGGGCGAGATCAACCCCGAAGACCGCGCTCAACACGAACAGCACGGCGGTGAGCACCACCATGATGGCGATGTTGGTCGCGAGAAACAGCACGATTCGCTTCATTGACGTTCAAGCCTTTTGTCGAGTCCGAAGGGAGAGACCATCCGCAATGGAATATGTGCCCGTCCGGGCGCGAATCAAGCGTCGACGGCGACGACCCGCTGCACGCGCTGGAACCCCCGGGGCAGCATCGCGCCGCGCTGGGCACGCTTGCCCTGGTAGGTGGCCTCGATGTCGGCCACCTTCAGACCGATATGGCGCTGCCCGCTCTCCAGACGCAGCTGCTGCCCCGGACCCAGCGCCGCCCAGCCAACCACGGTCTCGCCGGCCTTGAGAGTCATCAGCTTGTTGCCCTTGCCCCGTGCCAGTTCCGGCAGCTCGTCCAGCGGGAACGCCAGCATCCGGCCGCCGGAGGAAACCACGCAAATCCACGCGGCATCGGCTCCGAACGGCACCGGCGCCAGCACCGAGCCACCCTTGGGCACGGTCAGCACGGCCTTGCCGCTCTTGTTGCGGCTGACCAGTTCGGACACCCGGGTCGCAAACCCGTAGCCGGCCGACGAGCCCAGCAACACGCGCTGCTCCGGGTCACCAATCACCAGCCCAACGAACCGCGCGCCTGGCGGCGGATTGAGCTTGCCTGACAGCGGCTCGCCCTGCCCGCGTGCCGACGGCAGCTTGTGCGCCGCGATCTGGTAGGAGCGTCCGGTGGAATCCAGCACCACCAGAGGCTGGTTGCTGCGCCCCGGCGCGTCGCAGAGATAGCCGTCGCCGGCCTTGTAACTGAGCGTATCCGCCTCGACGGCGTGGCCCTTGGCGGCGCGAATCCAGCCCAGTTCCGACAACACGACGGTGATCGGCTCGGCCGGCAGCAGGTCGGTTTCCGACAGCGCCTGGGCCTGCGGGCGCTCGGCCAGCGCGCAGCGGCGGTCGTCGCCGTATTTCTCCGCGTCCTCGGCCAGCTCCTTGCGGATCAGCGAGGTCATCTTCGCCTCGGAGCCAAGCACGCCGGTCAGCCAGTCACGCTCCTTTGCCAGCTCGTCCTGCTCCCCGCGAATCTTCATCTCCTCCAGCCGCATCAGGTGACGCAGCCGCAGGTTCAGAATGGCCTCGGCCTGGATGTCGCTGATGCCGAAGCGCTCCATCATCACCGGCTTGGGCTCTTCTTCCGTGCGGATGATGCGGATCACCTCGTCGATGTTGAGGTAGGCGATCAACAGGCCTTCGAGGATGTGCAGTCGATCCTCGACCTTGGCCAGACGATGTTCCAGCCGGCGGCGCACCGTCTGGCGGCGGAACACCAGCCACTCACCCAGAATCTCGACCAGACCGCGCACCCGCGGGCGCCCGTCCAGGCCGATCATGTTCAGGTTGACGCGGATGGTCTTTTCCAGATCCGTGGTCGCGCACAGATGGGCGATCAGGGCGTCGATGTCGACGCGATTGGAGCGCGGCGAGATCACCAGCCGACACGGCGACTCGTGATCGGACTCGTCACGCAGATCGTCGACCATCGGCAGCTTCTTCGCCCGCATCTGCGCGGCGATCTGCTCGAGGATCTTGGCGCCGGAAACCTGGTGCGGCAATGCGACCACCACCAGGTCCTGGCCGTCACGCTCGAACACGGCGCGCACCCGGACCTGCCCCGTACCGGATTCGTAGATGGCCCGCAGCTCGTCGGTGCTGGACACGATCTCGCAGCCGGTGGGGAAATCCGGCGCCGGCACATGCGCCATCAGCTCATCGAGCCCGGCCCGGGGCTTGTCCAGCAGGTGACGCGCCGCGGCCACGACCTCCCGCAAGTTGTGCGGAGGAATGTCCGTGGCCATGCCCACCGCGATGCCGGTGCCGCCGTTGAGCAGCACGTTGGGCAGGCGCGCCGGCAGGATCTTCGGCTCGGTCAGCGTCCCGTCGAAATTGGGCACCCAGTCCACCGTGCCCTGGGCGATCTCGGCCAGCAGCGTCGCCGCGTACGGCGCCAGCCGCGATTCGGTGTAGCGCATCGCGGCGAAGGACTTGGGATCATCCGGCGAGCCCCAGTTACCCTGCCCGTCCACGATCGGATACCGGTAGGTGAACGGCTGGGCCATGATCACCATGGCCTCGTAGCAGGCGCTGTCGCCGTGCGGATGGAACTTGCCGATCACGTCGCCGACGGTGCGCGCCGACTTCTTGTGCTTCGACGTCGCGCTCAGCCCCAGCTCGCTCATCGCGTAGGTGATGCGGCGCTGAACCGGTTTCAGGCCATCGCCGATATGCGGCAGCGCCCGGTCGAGCACCACGTACATCGAGTAGTCGAGATAGGCCTTTTCGGCGAAGGTGCGGATCGGGAGGTATTCGCCCTCGATCGTGGTTTCGTCAGTCATCGTGCGATCCCGTCAATGCAGGGAGATAGAGGTGGCGGCCGATCCCGGTACGGGACATCAGCCCACCGGTTCGGCGCGGTCGCCTTCGGCTTCCAGCCAGCCACGGCGGTCGGATGCCCGTTTCTTGGCGAGCAGCATGTCGAACAGGGCATCGGCGTCGGCCGCCTCGACACGCAGTTGCACCAGACGCCGCGTATCCGGCGCCATGGTGGTCTCGCGCAGCTGCGGCGGGTTCATCTCGCCCAGGCCCTTGAAGCGCGTGACCGAGACCTTGCCCTTGATGCCCTCGGCGTCGATGCGATCGAGAATGCCGTCGCGCTCGGCCTCGTCCAGTGCGTATTCGACCTGCTTGCCGATATCCACGCGGAACAGCGGAGGCATGGCGACATACACATGCCCCTGCTCCACCAGCGGTCGGAAGTGCTTGAGAAACAGCGCACAAAGCAGCGTGGCGATATGCAGGCCATCGGAGTCGGCATCGGCCAGGATGCAGACCTTGCCGTAACGCAGCCCGGTCAGATCCGCCTGCCCCGGGGAAATGCCGATGGCCACGGAAATGTCGTGAATCTCCTGGGAACCCAGTATCTCGCCGGTGTCGACTTCCCAGGTGTTCATGATCTTGCCCCGCAGCGGCATGATCGCCTGCGTGGTCCGATCACGCGCCTGCTTGGCCGAACCACCGGCGGAATCGCCCTCGACCAGGAACAGTTCGGTTTGCGCAGGATCGTCGATTACGCAATCGGCCAGCTTGCCCGGCAGCGCCGGCCCGGACACGACCTTCTTGCGCACGACCTTCTTCGCCGCCCGCGTGCGTCGCTGCGCCGTGGAGATGATCCACTGCGCCAGCGCCTCGCCATCCTGGTGATGCTGGTTCAGCCACAGGCTGAACGCGTCCTTGACCACGCCGGAGACGAAAGCCGCGCACTCACGGGAGCTGAGGCGTTCCTTGGTCTGCCCGGCGAACTGCGGATCCTGCATCTTCACCGAAATGACGTGCGCGCAGCCGTTCCAGACGTCGTCCGGCGTGATGCGCAGCCCCCGCGGCAGCAGATTGCGAAATTCGCAGAACTCGCGCATCGCCTCGGTCAGCCCGGTACGCAAACCGTTGACGTGCGTGCCTCCCTGCGGGGTCGGCACCAGGTTGACGTAGCTTTCCGCAACGACGGTCGCGTCACTGTCCTCATCCACCACCCAGGCCACGGCCCAGTCCACCCCCTCGCGCTCGCTGGCGAAGTGGCCGACGAAGGCCTGCTCCGGCACCCGATCCGCCGGCCCGACGGCCTCGTCCAGGTACTCGGCCAGCCCGTCCGCGTAGCACCAGACGTCCGGCTCCTCGGCACCCGGATAGCGGAACACGACGCGCAGCCCCGGACACAGCACGGCCTTGGCGCGCAGCACGTGACGCAACCGCGGAATGGAGAATTTGGCCGAATCGAAGAAGCTGGCGTCCGGCCAGAACCGCAGCCGCGTGCCGGTGTTGCGCTTGCCCACCGACTCCACCGCTTCCAGCGGCCCGACCAGCACGCCACCGGCGTAGGCCGACATCCAGCGCTGACCATCGCGCTTGATGTCCACCTCGAGCCGGGTCGACAGTGCGTTGACGACGGACACGCCGACGCCATGCAGACCGCCGGAGAACTGGTAGTTCTTGTTGGAGAACTTGCCGCCCGCGTGCAGCCGCGTGAGGATCAGCTCGACCCCTGGCACGCCGTGTTCGGGGTGGATGTCCACCGGCATGCCGCGGCCATCGTCCTCGACCTGCAGCGAGCCATCGTCGAACACGGTCACCTGGATTTCCGAGGCGTGGCCGGCCAGCGCCTCGTCGACGCTGTTGTCGATCACCTCCTGCGCCAGGTGATTGGGACGTTGGGTGTCGGTGAACATGCCCGGCCGTTTCCGGACGGGCTCCAGGCCGCTCAGCACCTCGATCGAGGTGGCGTCGTAACTGCTTGTCATGGTTGATTTGTTGAAGGAAACACTGATTGATTCGCACCGCCAAGTTGCTGCCTGAAATTGGGCCAGGCAAGGCGCGAGAAGCGAAGTTTGGTCATTCCAAATGAACGACGAGCAACGCCGCATGGCCCAATTTCAGGCGCAATCCGCACGGAACAGGCCGGTCTTCCCGCAATCCCACGTTGTCGTTCGCTCATTTGGAATGACCAAATCGCACTCTCTCCGCCTCGGTTTTGCAGGAAGACCGGCTCCGTCTTGGTGGCGCGAATCAATCAGTGTTTCCTTTTGAGCGGCGAAACACCGCGTGCGGGCAACGTAATCGACGCCAACGAAGCAATCAAGCATGCACGACGGGCAGGTTCCGCAAGCCCGCCGGAAACGACCCGATCCGATCGAATCCAGTACACTTGCGCCTCCCGCAACGCCTGATCGTATCCATGCCGCAGCCCGACGAATCCCAGCCTCCGAGCATCTCGCTGGCCGAGTTCGAATCCGCCGTGGCCGAGCTGGAGGGCATCGTGACGGCCATGGAATCCGGCGAGCTCAGCCTGGAACAGTCGCTGCAACGCTTCGAGCGCGGCGTCACGCTGGTCAAGGCCTGTCAGGAGGCGGTG
>CALBOV010000354.1 GCA_937896565.1 uncultured Salinisphaerales bacterium | reverse complement strand
CCAAGCGAAACGCCGGGAAGCACCGCTCGTACTCGCTGCCGCCCATCGCCATCCGCGATCAGCAGGTGCAGCGCGTAGTCGACCGCGACGCCGATCAGCGCCGCACCGAACACCATGGCGATCAGATGCAGCTCACCGAAGATCACGCTGACGGCCGCGAAACCGACCAGCATGCCCGACGCGACGCTGAACACCGTCAGCGCGAACGGCACCGGATGCCGGAACAGCCCCGTCAGCAGGAACAGGATGGCAACGATGGAGACCAGACCGATCCTGCTGATCTCTCGCTTCGACTGCTCCGCGGCACGGTGGGTGTGGCGACTGATGCTGAGATCCAGATAGCGCGCGTCGGGCGAGCGGGCGGCCACGGCTTTCGCCAGTTCATCCAGCGCAGCGACGGTCCGGCTCGCGCCGTCCAGTCCAAAGCTCCGAGCGTCGGAACGCAGCCGCAACACGGCCCAGTCCAGACCGTCACGCCGCTTCACCGGCGTGTCACCATCCATCTCGAAGCCGACCTGCGGCCAGCGACTCGTCGCGAATCGCCCCAGCGTACCGAACGGATCGGCATCCCAACCGAACGCCGACGCCATCCCGGTCGGCGAGTACGCCCGTCGCAGCGCCTCGGCCGCCAGCGCCGCCGCGGCCACGTCACCCAGGCGCGCCTGATCATCGGGGGACAGCAGATACCCGCGATGGGCCAGCAGCGACTGCCCCGGCGGCAGCCGGAACGCGGAACCCTCGTCGCTCAGCACGGGGCTTCCCGCGATGAAGGCCCGCGCCGCCCCCACGGCATCACGCAACGCCGCACGATCGGAATGCCCGATCAGCACCACGGTCTCGCCCAGCGCCGCCCCGACCTGTACGTCCAGCCAGCGATCCAGTTCGGTTTGCGGCGAACCGTCACCGAATGCCCGACGGATGTCCGTTTCGATGTGCTGACCACCGACCCAGGCAACCACGGAGGCGATGACCGATACCGCCATCACGCCCAGCCAGATCGGCAATCCGGCGCCCCGAAACAGCCGATCAGGGTCTGCGGACACGATCCAGATCGCCGTGTTGCAGCCCGAAACGCGGAGTTCGACCTGGCTCTTCGTTCATCCGGCTGCGCCCCTGATCATTCCAGGATGCCGCGCTCCCTCGGCGTCAGTTCGCGGGGAGCCTCGGTCTCCAGCTCGATGGTGGTGGATTCCCCGTCGTCATGACTCAGCCGGACTCGCCGCACATGACGGCCTCCTTCGACTTCGATCGTCCGGACGAACCGTGCGTAGGCCGCGGACCGCGGTGTCAATCGCACCGTCCATGCGGCCTCCCCCGACTCCACCGCCAGTTCGAACAGGCGATCCAGCGCCAGGAAGCGGCCCGCCAGCAGGTCCGTCAGCAGGCTGGCCGTCATGCGGTTGCCCTGGCGACCGAGCGGCGGGCTGGTCCACGCCGCGGCGTCGCCTCCGATCCGCTCCTGCACCTCGCCGTCTCGAATCCGCAATTCGGACTCGGCCGGCGTCAGCACATGCCAGTAAAGCCCCTCGTCGCGCAGCAGCACGAACTCGCCGGTCGACATCAGCGGGAACGGCAGCGACGCAACCTCGCGCCGCTGCACGAATTCACCGGTGACCAGCGGCTCGGTAGACAACCGGCTGGTCACCGCGTCCAGATCGGCCGCCCACAACGATGTCGATGCCAGCACCAGCGACACCGCCATCCATGACCGCCGAAACAGACTGATCACGATCCCTGGCGCTCCGCGAGCAGCTTGCGCAGCTCGCCCATCGCCGGTTTTCCGGTCGGCGTCTTGGGAATCGTATCGACACAGCGCAGCGGCCGTGGGATGAAGACCGGGTCCACCTGCCGGGCCAGGGCCCTGCGCACGTCGGCGGCGACCAGACCGGGGGCGACCACCACCGCGGCCACGCGATCCTCCGCATCGAGCGTCGCCACGGCCGCATCCTCTACACCGTCCACCGCCAGCAGCGCGTCCGTCAGCGCCTGCTTCGAATAGCGCTTGCCCGCGACCTTGAGCATGTCATCCGGACGACCCAGCAAACGGAAACGCTCCGGCGACAGAACGTCCACCCGATCCTGCAAGACCGTGCCGGCCGGCAGGTGGGCGCTACTCAATACGGGCGGGTCGGACAGCCCGACACGAATACCGGGAAACAAGGTCCATTCCGCCTCCGAGCAGGGCTCACGGCTGGCGACGGCGCCGGTTTCAGTGCTGCCATAGATCTCGATCACCCGACAATCCAGCCGATCACGCAATCGCTCCGCCAGATCCGGCGCCAGTGGTGCCGCCGCCGAGATCACGTTCTCGACGGGGGGCAGCTCGATGTCGCTGTTCATCAGCGCCTTGAGATGTACCGGCGTGCTGACCAGCATCCTCGGCCCGTCCACGCAGCGGAGCGCCGCCGCGATATCGGCGGGAAAGAACGGCCGCCCCACATGCACCCGGAAAGGCCCCGTCAAAGCCGTGAGCAGCGTGGTCTCCAGACCGTACATGTGCTGAGGCGGCACCGTGGCGACAATGCCGACTCCGGCGGATACGCCATGGCGATGCAGCGCGGCGACCAGACATGTGGCATCGCCGAGCAGCAGGCGCCAGGTCTTGGCGACGGGCTTGGGCGTGCCGGTGCTACCGGATGTATAGGTAACGGTGGCCTCGTCATCGTGGGCGATTCGATCCAGCCAGCCCGGCATCCGGCCGTCCGTCACCTCCAGGTCGACCTCGCGCATCTCGGCCGCGTCGGGGTAGCTCGCATGCACGGCGGCCAGCGCCCCCGACGTGTCGGCGGCGGGCAGCAGGCACGGCTGACGCCGAAAGGCGGCGGCCAGCAGCGTCGTCGCGAAATCCAGACGGTCACCGCACAGATTCAGCAGCGGCCGCGGCGGTAGCGTCGCCGCCAGCCGCGCCGCCCGATCAGCGGCCGCCGCGACTGAAACCAGCGTGCCATCCGGACGTATCCAGCCGCCCGAAACGCTCACCGCAGACCCCGCACGTCGGTCCTGGCCAGACCCCGAAGATAGTTCCGGATCGAGGTGTGCTCCTCACCGGGGACAATCAACCGGCGCAGGCCGAACTCGAGGATGAACACCGCGGCCACGATCAGGTAGCTGATGAAGTTCGTGAACAGTGACCAGACCTCGTTGCTGGCCCAAATGGCGAGCACGATGCTGATCAATCCCATCGCGGCGAAGAACAACGCCCAGAACGCAGTCAGCTTGTGCGTATAACGCAGCAGCGGCGGTGGCAGGTCCTCGCCTCGAATCTGCCGCGCCATGAACGAAATGACCGGGGTGCGCCCCCGGGCCAGACTCTGCGCGAAAAACACGCAGAGAAAGCCGTTGATCAGCACCGGAGGAAGGTAGAGAAAGTAGATGGCCAGCCCGGAGACGCTGACCCAGATCAGCGCCGCGGACCCGGCGGCGATGGCGGCCATCGCCCAGAGCCGCCGGCGCAGCAGCGCACCGGACAGGCTCATGACGAGCAACAGAATCAGCGCCGCCGCATAAAGCCCCCTGGACTCGGTGACGATGGCCGCGTGCACCAGCACCGGATAGGCGAGCCAAAGGGCGCGCATGTCAGCTCTTGCCGGCGACCACGAACTCCGTCAGCGACCGCAAGGAACGGAAGATTTCCTTGTTGCGGGCATCGTCGGCGCGGATGTGCACATCGTATTTCTGGGCAATCGCCTGAGCGATCTCCAGTGCGTCGATGGAATCCAGCCCCAGCCCCTCCTCGTCAGCGCCGAACAACGCCGCCTCCGGGTCGATATCGTCGGGCGATTCGTCCTCCAGGTTGAGGGTTTCCACCAGAAGGGTGGCGATATCCAGTTCCGACTGGGACAGTGAACTCTGCATTGCACGAACAATTCGATAAGGTGATAACCGTCGATTCTACCGTTCCGGCCCCATCACAACACGCGCCGCGCGCGCCTGCGCATGATTGAACACGAAACCCTGCTGACCGTCCCGTTTCACGACGCCGACATGATGGGCGTGACCTGGCACGGCCACTACATCCGCTACATGGAAATCGCACGCTGCGAGCTCCTGGAACGCATCGGCTACACCTACCTCGACATGTACGACTCGGGTTATGCGTGGCCCATCGTCGATCTGAAAGTCCGCTACAGCAAGGGTTGCACCTTCGGCGACCGGATTCGCATTCTGGTCCGGATCGAGGAAACGGAATTCCGGTTCAAGCTCGGCTACAGAATCGAAAACGCCGAGACCGGCGAGCTGCTGACCAAGGCCTCCACCACGCAAGTCGCGGTGGACACGAAAACCGGCGAGATGTGCTACCCGACGCCGGACGTGCTGGTCGACCACATCAACGCCTACAGCGCGGCGCAGCCCGCCGCCTGATTCACGACTCCGGGGCCGCGCCGGCATCCTGATTGAGCAACACCCGAACCCGGGCACGGCGCCGCATCCACTCCCGCATGGCGCTGGGCAATTGCAGGCAACTGAAGAAGTAGTACAGCCCCCGAAAGAACATCAGCCTGGGCCGCACGCCGTTGTCCCGTTCCAGATCGCCGGCCAACAGCGAGGTGACGGCCTCCTGAACCCGCCAGGGATTGCCGGGGTTCGTGAACAGATGGCGGATGCCCGGTGAATTGAAGCGGGCGATCATCCAGGTGAAATCCCTGACGCTGCGACGCGAGACCTGCTCGAAGGTCTTGCGCAGCCCAGCGGCCTCGGGCGCACCACGCAGTTCGGCGTCCACGTAGTCAGCCCCGCGCAATGCGCCGCGCATCCCCAGCAGCACGCCACTGGAGAACACCGGGTCCACGAACGCCCAGGCGTCGCCGATCAGGATCGCCCCGGGGATGCACATCCGGGAGCACTGGTACGAGTAGTTGCCGGCCGCGCGAACCTCGCCCACAAGCCGCGCGTCGGCCATGCGCTGGCGCACGTGGGGTGGTGTCAAAGCGATGGTCTCGGCGAGAAACGCCTCGGTGCTGCCACGCCGGGTCTTCAGATAGGCCGGGCTGCAAACCGCGCCCACGCTCATCAGGCCGTCGGGCAACGGAATGAACCAGATCCAGCCGTGTTCGAACCAGCAGACGCTGATCAGACCGGCCTCCGGCCCCGGATTGCGTGGCACGCCCTCGAAGTGGCCGAAGATGGCGGCACTGGCATGCCGCATGTTCTTGCGCTTGAGCCCGAACTTGCCGCCCAGCAGTGCATCACGACCGGAGGCATCGACCACGTAGCGGGCCGACCAGGTCTGGGTGTCGCCGTCCCGCGGCTGGACCGCGAGCGTCGCACCGCTGCCGTCGGCGGCGAAGTCCACCGCGGTGACCCGGGCTTCCTCGTGAACCCGCGCGCCATTGCGCTCGCAATTGCGCAGCAGCATCTCGTCGAGCTGATCCCGGCGCACCTGGTAGGCGTCGGGAAAGTTCTTGTCCAGCGCGTCGCGGAAATAGAAGCGGTGCGGGGGTTTTGACGGATCAACGTCGTAGAACTCCGCGCCGGGTTTGTAGACACCGATACGCCGAACCTCGTCCAGCACGCCGATCTGCTCAAACACCGGCTGATTCATCGGCAACAGTGATTCGCCGATGTGAAACCGCGGATGTCGCTCCTTCTCGAACAGCGCGACGTTCCATCCCTTGCTGGCCAGCGCGTACGCGGCCGTCGAGCCGGCCGGTCCTCCGCCGATCACGGCGACGTCGCAGCGGTGTGTCATTCCATGCTCCAAAACAGGGCCGGCCGCTCAATCCTCGCGGTGTGCGTGCCGGTTCTTTTCAAGAAAGGCTTCCAGATATTCGGTCAACCGCCGCGCCGAGATCGCGCGACTGGATTCCGGGTCGAGAAACGGTTCGATGTCGATGGGGTCACCGACCCGCAAGGTGATGTGGAACCGGCGGGACGGCACCGAGTACCACGGCAGCCCCTTGGTCAGCGTGCTCGGCTGGCAATCGATGATGATCGGTCGCAGCGGCTTGCGGGCCCGCAATGCGATGTTCGCCGTCCCACGCTGCAACCGCACCGGCTCGCCCGGTCGTGTCCGCGTGCCTTCCGGGAAGATGATCAGAGAATCGCCCGCCCCCAGCACCTCGGCGCAGCGATCGACCAGACGGGCCGAGTCCACGTTCGGCACGTAGCCGGCCGAGCGCACCGGCCCGGCCGTGAACGGATTGCGGAAGAGCGAATCCTTGACCAGGCAGCTCGTTCTGGGCACCTGGGAGAGCACCATGACCACATCGATCAGCGTCGGATGATTGGCGATCAGGATCTGGCCCGGCTCGCGCAGCTTGTCGGCGCCCTCGATGGAGTAGGTCATCAGGCGCAGCGTGCGCATGAGCTCGACAAACAGGCGCATGACGCAGTGGATCACGAACTGCATGCGGTGGTGGATGCGTTCCCGATCCCGCGTGAGCAGGACCACCAGGGGAAACACGAACAAACCGACACACATGCCACCGAGGCCGAACGCGGAAAACGCCACCCCGGTCCCAAAGATGCGCCAGGCCCGATTCAGCGAAACGCCGACCGGCGCTACCCATGCACCAAGCCCCGATACCTCCGAACGCGTGTTCATGACACCGGTGTGTACGTCATGTTGAGCCCCCATTTCCCCGATGGCATCGGGGTCACCACCTCACCCGAGACCTCGCGTGCCACCCGGTCCAGCAAAGGCAATGCCCGTGCCGCTGGGTTGGCTGTTCGCAGCGTCTCCAGTGTTCCCTGCAATTCAGACTCGCTCAGCGGCGCGGCGGGATCAAGCCGCAACTGACCCAGACTGCCAACACGGTCGCGGGTCAGCAGCAGCGCGGTCGCAAAGGGCACCGGCACCGCTCGCGCAAGCGACAGTGGCGGCCGGGTCGCGACGTCAAACGCGACCAGCAGCACGGGCTGCTCGGGGTCCTCATCGAGTTGCAGCACTGCCTCCACGAGACCCGCCGCGAAACTCGCGTCATACCCCGACAGGCTTGTCGAGGCCACACGTGCATGGTTGGCGATGCTCCAGTAGCCTGCCGACGCGTTATGAACCGAATTGTGAAACTGGGTCGGCGACAACGCGATCGGCTCGCGGGTCAGCGCCCGGCAGATGTCGTCGACGATGTCCATGTCACCGCTGCAGGAGGCAAACACGCTTCGGATGCCGGATCGCTCGAACTCCGGCCGCTGAGCCAGCGCGTCTTCACAGGCCGCGAAGCTGATCCGGGTGATCGGCGATGTTCGGCGGCGTTCGTTTTTCGGTAGACCGGTGGGCGGGGGATACGCGTCCACGGGTTCCAGCTCCGGCACCGGTGCATCACCGCGCAGACTCGCCCGGCACGCCGCCCAGTTCGCCCAGCCCGGCCCGAACACACCGACGGACGCGATGGATGCGGAAAGGCCGCTCACGCCGCCGCCCCCAGCAACAGGCTGCAATTGCTGCCACCAAAGCCGAAGGAGTTGCTGAGCACGGAACGGACCGGCCGCTCGCGGGGCTCCAGCGGAATATCAATCGCAAGTTCGGGGTCGACCGATTCGGTGTTCAGGCTCTGTGGAACGCGCCCCGCGTCGAGCACCAGCAAACCGATCACCGCCTCGAGAATGCCGGCCGCACCGAGGCAGTGCCCGGTCCAGCCCTTGGTGGAACTGCACGGCACCCGCGAGCCCAGCAAATCCGCGACGGCCCGGGCTTCCGAGCGATCATTGGCCAGTGTGCCGGTACCGTGCAGATTGACGTAGTCCACCGCGTCGGGCGGCAACGCACCTCTCGCGAGCGCCTGATGCATCGCGGCCCGCGCTCCCCGCCCTTCCGGATCGGGCGTCGACATGTGGTGGGCATCGCTGCTTTCACCGTAGCCAAACAGGTACCACGGCGCGTCGACCTCGCCGCGTTCGACCAGCGCGAATCCGCCGGCCTCACCGATGGAAATGCCGTCTCGCAAGATGTCAGCCGGGCGGCAGGCATTCGGGGAGACCAGCTGCAGGGAATGAAAGCCGAACAGTGTCGTCTCACACAGCGTGTCCACTCCGCCGACAACGGCGGCGTCGCAAATCCCGGAGCGAATGGCTCGTGCCGCGGCCGCAAAGACCTTGGCGCTGGACGAACAAGCGGTGGAGATGGTCTCCGCGAACCCGGTTATCTCCAGCGCCCGCGCCACAAATGCGCTGACGGAATGCACGTTGTGCGTGTGCTGGTAGTCATACCAGCCGGGCAAACGCTCGAAACCGTCCGCCGCCTGGTGATAGGCCTGCTCGGTCTGCGCGATCCCGGATGTGCTGGTTCCCAGGAACACGCCCACCCGTTCCGGTCCGTGGCGATCAACCGCCGAGCGCACGCGCTCAATGAAGCCGTCCTGATGCAAGCCCAACCATGCAAGCCGATTGTTCCGGCAGTCGAAAGCCGACAGGTCCTCCGGAAGCGCGACGTCGGCCAGCGCGTCCACCGCGCCCAGCCAGCCGGGCGCGTGCTCATAGCCCGCGATGTCGCTGGCCGGGCGAAGCCCGGTACGACCCGACGCCAGCGCCTCGTCGTGCGCGCGAAGACCCGTGCCCAGACTGCTGGTGGCAGTGGCGGCGGTGATGGCTAGAACAGGCATGTCGAATCTGATGCTTTTGCTTGGTGCTGAACCACATGGAATGGACGCGCATGCCCGGTGCGCGTCGACACGGGAACGGGTCATCCCTGAATCTCACCGGACGAGGTGACGCTGGCGCCCATCCGCCGCGTCAGTCCGTGTTCTCCCCACGGGAATTCTACCCACGCCCGTGGGAAAACGCTCGATCAGAGGGGGGGCAAGGAACGGCAACAAACGCTGGCGCCCGGTTCAGAGCATGAAGCGGGCCTGACCCCTGGCACCCATGACCAATCGACCGTCTGGCAGCGTCAAGTTACGCGTTGCCTGCTCACGAAAACGTGAAGCAGGTAGCGGAGCACTCAGTACGCCGGATCGAAATTGAAATAGATCGGATTCGACAGCGCGATGGTGTTCGCGCTGAGCAGCGACGAGGCCGGCACCTGCGGGTAGACCGCCTGCGGCCCGGTCACTTCCACGCGGTAGTAACTGCGCGCGCCGAAGGCGGGCGTGTCGGTGAATTCGGCGGACGTGGCAACCGGACCGATGGTCAGCGATGTCAGTTCGCTGCCGTCCTTGATCACCGTGGCGGTGTAGGGCAGCAGCGCCGGCGACCCGCCCAGCAGTTCGATTCTGAACGTGACCGGTTCACCGGTGGGCACGACGTTGTCGCCCATCATCATGTCCGCGACGCCGTCGGCATCCAGATCGGCGGTGAACTCGACTCTCGGCGCGTAGGGGTTCGAGCTGATCGAGACGCGCCCGTTGTCGAGTGCGTCGATGACCGCGTCGGCCGACCGGTCGGTGGCGAACACCCAGGTCGTCGGCGTGCCCACGTTGTTGCCCGCGGCCTCGAAGCTGTTCGAGCCGGGCGTCTCTCCGCCCTCCGGGTAGCCGTGATGCGAGTCGCTGCCGCCGCGACCGGTGAGGTTCCGGCCGGACTTGAGCATGTCGTCCCAGATCGCGACGGCACCGGTGTTCCGGCTCCAGATCGACGAGTTCCAGGCCTCGATCGAATCGACGATGTCGAAGCTGAACCCGAAATTGTCGCCCCCGGCCGGGTGATTGGCGGACAGGTGAACGCCCAGTTCGTCGGCGAGCGCGCCGATGCGGGTGTCGTAGTCGTCACGCCGATCGTAGAAGCGCTGGTGATCATAGGGCGTGGCCGCGAAGGTGTTGCCGTGACCGCGATGCGTGGTCCACTCCGCGCCGTAAAGCATGATCAGCGGGCTGCCCAGAAAGTCGGGATCGACCCAGGTGTTGGCGGCCACCGCGCCATCCACATGATTGTCGTGGTCACTGATGCCGAGATAGTGCAGCCCCACCGCATCCGCCAGTGCGATGATCTTCGCGACCGGGTTGTTGGATGAATCGGCGCTGTACTCGGAATGGATGTGCAAATCCCCGGCGAGCCACTCGCCATCGGTCAGACTGGCGATCGGCGGCAGGTCCAGATCGCCAACGGGCGACGGGTCGTCATCGGTCTCGTCATGCGGCTCGTCCGGGTTCTGTCCCTCGCCGGGCACCTGGACGACATCGTCCGCCGACTCAGGCGAGGTGCTGACACCACAGGCGGACACGGCGAGCAGGCAGCAGACGAGCGCTGGGGTCTTCATCACGGGGCAGAAAGCGGGTGGCGGTTAAACCTCGCAGGTTAAACCGGAATCATGACCACCCGGTGAATCGCGCGGCACCGGCTGAGAACATCGGCAACGCAAAAAAAAGCGGCCGTACGGCCGCTGAGGGGAGCCCATTGGGGGGTGGGCTACTCAGGCGGAGGCAATGACCTCGACACCTGATTCGGCAACACATGGGGAATGATGCGTTGCTGGCATGATTAGATCAGACGTGACGTGAGGAAAATGCAAAATCGGTACAGCTTTTATGTTCAGCACGAACAACCCTCAGCTTCCTGAGTCAGATCACAACCCGTGACGCGGCAAGCATACGAACGTTAGTTTCGTCGGCGAATGACCACCCCGATACCAGCAGACAAATGATTGATGCTCGACGTCCGATCATGTCTCCCCCCTGATCTCGATACGACGGCCGGCT
>CALBOV010000353.1 GCA_937896565.1 uncultured Salinisphaerales bacterium | reverse complement strand
TTCGACTGGGATGGCACATTGTCCGATTCCGCCGGCGGTATCGTCGATGCGATGCAGGCCGCCATCGCCGACCTGGGTCTGCCGACGCGCGAGGATCACGAGATAAGCGGTCTGATTGGTCTGGGTGTGTGGGAGGCGCTGGCGATTCTGTTTCCGGACCACAGCCGCGAGGAACTGGAGCCGCAGCTGATGGACTACCGGGCGCGAACCGGCCCCGGCCGGATCGAGCACGCACCGTTGTTTCCGCAGGTCGAGCAGACGCTGCGCTGGTTCGCGGATGCCGGTTTCACCTTGGCCGTGGCCACCGGCAAGGGCCGCCAGGGTCTGGAGGTCGCGCTGGATGCGACTGACCTGCGCGCGTATTTCTCCGCGACCCGGACCGTCGACGAGGCGCCATCCAAGCCCGCGCCGGACATGCTGGAGGAACTGCTGTGGGAGACCGATACGCCGCCGGAGCGCGCGCTGATGATCGGCGACAGCGAATACGATCTGGCTATGGCGCGCAACGCCCGGGTCGCGTCGGTCGGCGTGTTGTGCGGCGTGCATGATGCCCGGACGCTGCGGCGCTGCGATCCACTGGGGCTGGTCGCGCAGGTGGCCGATCTGCCGGCCTGGCTGGAGACGTATCGGACCCGCTGAATAACCGGTCAGTCGATCATCAGCCCGATCTGGCGCAGCCAGCGGGCGAGGGCGATCAGCGGCAGCCCGATCAGCGCGGTCGGGTCCTCCGACTCCACGGATTCGGTCAGGCTGATGCCCAGACCTTCGGACTTGAAGCTGCCGGCGCAATCCAGCGCAGATTCGCGGGCGAGGTAGTTGTCGATGCTCGCGGGTGTGAGCCTGCGAAAGCGCACGCGGGTGGTGTCCAGATGCTCCAGGCTGTCGCCGGGCCCGACCAGGCACATCGCGGTCTGGAACTCCACGACGTGCCCCGAACACTGACGCAGCTGCGCGCGGGCCCGCTCCGTCGTGCCCGGCTTGCCCAGCGCCTCGTCGCCCAGCATGGCGACCTGGTCGCTGCCCAGTACCCATTGTCCCGGATGCCGGCGCGCCACATGTTCCGCTTTCTCGCGGGCCAGGCGGACGGACAGCGCAAGCGGTGATTCCTGGGGCCTGCGGGTCTCGTCGATGTCCGGCGAATCCGCGACGACCGGAATTTGCAGCCTCCCGATCATTTCCCGCCGGTAGCGGGAGCCGGAGGCAAGGATCAGCACCGGTTCGGAAGTGGCCGAAAGTGCCGGATTATCTTGATTTTCTTTGACTTGATCTGCGCTCATCACTATCATCGCGCGCGCCATGCAGCGCCCCATGCCGGTTTGGATCGATCTGGCGCGTGCACCTGCTCGTCAGCAGATGGAAGGTCTCATCACTGCCGAGCGCATGCCGCGCCTGCTGGATGCCGGTGTCGAACTGCTTCGACCGGCGGAGGTGTCGTTGCATCTTGTCGTTCCGGAATTCCGGTCCGACGCAAGACCGGCGGAAGTGACGGGGCGTATTGTGGCCCTGGTATCACTTCAGTGCCAGCGCTGCATGGAAGCCATGGACCACGCGATTGACGCGCCGGTGCATTGGCATCTGGTGGCGTCGGATTCGGTGGATGTCGACGCTGATGCCGACCCCATCGTATTGGATGGTGATCGTTTCCAGGTTCTGGATGCGGTCACGGACGAATTATTGCTCGCCGTCCCGAGCTACCCGCGGCACGCTGAATGTGCGCCGCCGGACACACAGACTGGCTCGGACGACAACTGAGGACCTCGAGATGGCCGTACAACAGAACCGTAAAACCCGTAGCAAGCGCGGCATGCGTCGCTCCCACGACGCCCTGAGCGCCGCCGCGCTGTCGACCGATCCGACCACCGGTGAAACCCATCGCCGTCACCACGTGACCGCCGATGGCTACTACCGCGGTCGTCAGGTGATCGTGAAGCCGCAGGCTGCGGAAGAGCAGGAATAAGCTGTCTTCACAGCGTTGCGCCCGTACGGACACGTGCGGTTGCCAATCTGCTGATCGTCCGCTTAACCAGGCCGGAAAACGCCGTGGCTGACCTGCGAATCGCGCTGGACGTGATGAGCGGTGACCACGGCGCGTCCGTTGTGCTGCCCGCGGCCAGGGCCGTGCTGGATGAAACCCCCGGGTTGTCCCTGTTGCTGGTTGGTGACGAGACCGCCATCGGCGGGCAGGTCGACGCGCTATCCAGGCAATTTCCCGGCCGGGTCGAGCTGATTCATGCCGAACAGGTGGTCGGCATGGACGAGCTGCCGTCGCGCGCGCTGCGCGGCAAGAAACGTTCGTCGATGCGCCTGGCCATCAACGCCGTCAAGGACGGTTCAGCCCGGGCCTGCGTGTCAGCCGGCAATACCGGTGCGCTGATGGCCACCGCCCGTTTCGTGCTCAAGACCCTGCCCGGGATCGACCGGCCCGCGATCATCTCGCGGATTCCCGCCATCGACGGCTATACCCACATGCTGGATCTGGGCGCCAACGTCGAGTGCAGCGCCGACCATCTGGTCCAGTTCGCGGTCATGGGTGACGTGGTCGCCCATGCGGTTCACGGTCTCGACTCGCCACGCGTTGCGTTGCTTAACATCGGCGAGGAGGAGATCAAGGGCAATGACGCCATCCGCGAGGCGGGGCAGCGACTCGCCGCCAGCGACCTGAACTACATCGGTTACGTCGAGGGCACCGACGTGTTCCTGGGCGAGGTCGATGTCGTGGTTTGTGACGGGTTCTCCGGCAACGTCGCGCTGAAATCCAGCGAAGGCGTCGCCAAGCTGATCGGCATGTATCTTCGCGAGGAGTTCTCGCGCAACGCCCTGACCAAACTGTCGGCACTGGCCGCCGCGCCGGTGCTGAAGTCCTTCGCGCGTCGGATCAACCCGGGCAACTACAACGGCGCGAGCTTCGTCGGCCTGCAGGGCATCGTGATCAAGAGTCATGGCAGCGCCGACGCCGAGGCCTTCGCCAACGCCATTCGCATCGCGATCATCGAGATCGAGTACGACGTGCCGCGCAAGATCGAATCCCTGCTGGCAAGCAGCCTGCATGCGGCCGAATCCCAGCAGGCGGTGGGCGATACCCCAGCTTAGTCGGAGCTACTGAACCAGGGAGTTCAGCTCGAAGATCGGAAGCAGGATCGCCAGCACGATCATCAGCACGAAGCCACCCATGGTCAGGATCAGCAGCGGCTCGAACACCCCCATCAGTCCGGCCACCAGTGTCTCCACCTCACGTTCCTGGTGCACGGCCGCGCGCTCCAGCATGTCGTCCAGCTTGCCGGACTGCTCGCCACTGGCGATCAGGTGAACGGCGATGGGCGGAAACAGCCCGCTGGTGGTCAGTGACTTGCTGATCGATTCGCCTTCCCGCACCCGTCGCGTGGCGTTGGTGATGGCTTCCTGCATCGGCAGGTTGGTTACCACCTGCTCGCAAATCTTCAGCGCCTCCAGCATCGGGACGCCACTGCCCGACAGGATGCTCAGCGTGCGGGTGAAGCGGGCGGTGTTGAGCCCGCGCGCAAGACGTCCGATCAGCGGAAGTTTCAGACGGATCGAGTCGACCCGGTAGCGGAACGCGTCGCGGCGTTTCAGCAACGACCAGATCACCACGGCAGCCGCGATGCCGCCCAGCAACAGCCACCAGTTCGCGCGGAGGAAATCGCTGGTCGCGATCATGCCGCGCGTCAGCGCGGGCAGCTCCTGGTCGATGGACGAGAACACGTCTCTGGGCGAGATTTTTTCCATCCAAGAACGCAGCGCCGCGCACTTCAGACAGGCCTTGCCCTGGTTCGAACAATCCAATGCGCTGCAGCCCAACCGCCCCGAAACGCTCAGGGGTTTGATGATTGTGCATCACGCCCTGTTCGACGATGAGCAGG
>CALBOV010000352.1 GCA_937896565.1 uncultured Salinisphaerales bacterium | reverse complement strand
CAGCCGCTCGGCGCCGTTTTCCCCTCATCGCCGCCGTGCCACAGCAGCACGCAATCGGTGGCCGCATCGGCCCCGAACCCTGACGAGGCCAGGGCGTCACGACATTCCGCGCTGACAATCAGCGCCCGCGGCCGGACCAGGCCGATACTGTGCGCGAGCACCTCGCCCCGCTGATTGTGGTTGAGCAGGCCCGCCACCGCGCCAAGTTTCAGTGCCGCGGCCACGCAGGCCAGCGCCTCCGGCCGGTTCTCCATCAGAACCGCCACCGTCTGCCCGGAACCGATCCCGGCATCGGCCAGTACCGCGGCGATGCGGTTTACCCAGGCATTGAATTCCGCGTAGGTCCAGGTACGGCCCTCGAAGCGCAGCGCTGGTGCATTCGGCGTCCTGGCCGCCCAGCGCTCGAGAATCAGGCCGATCGACTGGCGACTGCCGGGCCGGATCGTCACCAACCGGTACAAGCCCCGAGCCACGGCGGGTGCGTCGGCGGCACCTCGGACGAGACCCCGCGCGATATCGGCAAACCCGACCTGCTTGGTTTCGTTCATCGTCGTCCCTTGTTCGTGCGGGCTCACCCCCGCTGATGGACTGCACAGGGTAGCGACATCACGCACCCATGCGAATGCCCTGCTGCACCGCAAAAACGCCGCAGCACGGTCAACCACATCGCCCCCGGGCGGGTCTGGTCCCGGATAAACTGGGAGGATGAACGCGACCTGGTTGCAACACGTTCCGTACGAGGGGCCTGGCTCGATCAGCGAGTGGATGGCGCATCGCGGCATTCCGTTTCCCGCCGTGGCGCTCTGGAACAACGAGCCGCTGCCAGACCCCGCGTCGCTGGACCTGCTGGTGGTGATGGGCGGGCCGATGAATGTCGACGAGACGGATGCCCATCCCTGGCTGCTCGCCGAGCGGCGGTTCATCCGCGATGCCATCGACGCCGGCGTACGCGTGCTGGGCATCTGCCTGGGCGCACAGCTCATCGCCCGCGCCCTGGGCGCCGAGGTGCGTCGCGGGCCGCGTCAGGAGGTCGGCTGGTTTCCGATCCATCGCATCGCCGGCGCGACGCATCCCCTGTTCGACGATCTGCCCGATGAACTGATGGCCTATCACTGGCACGGCGATACCTTCGATCTTCCGGATGGAGCCATCCACATCGCCGGCAGCCAGCGCTATCCCAACCAGGCCTTCGCATGGGGCGACCACGTGATCGCACTACAATGCCATCTGGAAACCACGCCGCAAAGCGCGCGGGACATCATCGACAACACACGGTTCACGCCGGGGCCGGATATCCAGTCCGCCGATGACATGCTCGCGGACCCGGCGCGTTTCGACGCCCTTCGGTCGGTCATGGACGCGATGATGGAGCGGCTGGTCACGTGATACGTCCTGCGCGCCCGCGATGAATTTCGGCAGCATCGACCCGTGGATGTTCGCGGCCGGGCTGGGTTTCTTCCTGTTCGGCATGCGCCAGCTCGAAGTCGGGCTGAAGATCGTCGGCGGCGGCTGGCTGGAAACCACGCTGCGCCGCTCCACCGGGCATCCGCTGGGATCGATTACCGTCGGCATCATCGCCACCGCGATCCTGCAAAGCAGTTCGCTGGTCGGACTGATGGTGCTGGCCTTCGTCGGCGCCGACATCCTGCGTATGCGCAACGCGGTGGGCGTGATCCTGGGTACCAACCTCGGCACTACCTTCACCGGCTGGCTGGTCACGGCGATCGGCTTCAAGCTCGACCTGGAAGGGCTGGCGATGCCGATCATCGCCATCGGCATGCTCGGCACGGTCGCGCTGGAACGTCGGGCCATGGCCCGCGGCACCGCGCTGGTGCTGCTGGGCCTGGGGCTGCTGCTCTATGGGCTGTCGTTCATGAAGGACAGCGTCGAGGTCTTCGCCGCGTCGCTGGATCTCTCCGCGCTCACCGGTCTGCACGCGTACTGGTTCTTCGTCACCGGCTTCGTCTTCGCCGCCGTGATCCAGTCCAGTTCGGCGACGATGATGATCACGTTGTCGGCGCTGCACGCCGGCATCGTCGATCTGCCATCGGCCGCGGCAATCGCCATCGGCGCCGATCTTGGCACCACGTCGACGCTGATGATCGGCAGCCTGCGCGCGACCGCGGCCGGCAAGCAGGTCGCGCTGGCGCATTTTCTCTACAACCTGGTCACCGCGGCGATCGCCCTGTTCATCCTGCTGCCGGTGCTGGAACCGGGTCTGCGCCTGGTCGGGCTCACCGACCCGCTGTTCGGCCTGGTCGCGTTCCACAGCTTCTTCAACCTGCTCGGCATCTTTATCTTTCTGCCGCTGATCGACCCGTTCTCGCGCTTTCTGGAACGCCGCTTCGTCCGCATCGCCCCCGGCCGCGCGCAGTACCTCGGCAAGACACCACCGCAGATCGACACGGCGGCCCTGGCCGCGCTGGAAGCCGAATCGGTTGCGCTGCTGCGTGGCGTGATCGCCTTGAACCGGCGCTGCTTCAGGCTGGAGGGGCCGGCCAGCTCCGGTTGGACGATGCGGTTTGGCAACCACAATCCCAGCTACGAGGAGGCCTACGCGACGCTGAAGCAGATCGAAGGCGAGGTGCTGGACTATGCGCGTCGGACGCAAACGCTGTCGCAATCCGACCGGGTCGCGGCGCGCATCGAGCACCTGCTGATGGCCGTGCGCGACGGCATCTACTCCGCGAAGAGCATCAAGGACATCCGCGCCAACCTGGTGGAATTCCGCCATCTGGAGCAGGACGGAATCCGCGCCTATGTCGAGCGGCTGACCACGCACATGCGCGGGTTCTACAGCGGCCTCGAGGCCATTCTGGACAGCGATGAAACCGTGGCCGCCGAACGCACCGATGATCTGCACCGGGTAGACGGCGAGTTCATGCGAACCGTGACGCAGGACTTCTACCGCGACGAGTCCACCGCGGCCCTGACCGACCTGCAAACCTCGACGTTTCTCAACGTGCTGCGTGAAGTCGACTCGGCCGATCGCGCGCTGATTCGCGCCGTGCAGGCGCTGAACCAGCAAACCGCTTGAGGCAGGTCAACGAGTGGTCATGACGGGCGTCTAGACTGCAAGCCATGTCAGCGCCCCCCAAACTCTCGCAGCCGACGGACGAACCGGTCTTCCACGCGCGGGGGCTGACCAAGGTCTACCGCATGGGCGAGATCGAGGTGCATGCGCTGCGCGGTGTCGATCTGGACCTGTACGCCCGCGAGTTCGTCGTGCTGCTGGGTGCGTCCGGCAGCGGCAAGTCGACGCTGCTGAACATTCTCGGCGGCCTGGACGCGCCCACCGATGGCGAGGTGAGTTGCCGCGGCACGCTGCTGACCGGCGCCGATGAGGATGCGCTGACCCGGTTCCGGCGGGCCAACGTCGGTTTCGTGTTCCAGTTCTACAACCTGATCCCCAGCCTGACCGCGCGGGAAAACGTGGCGCTGGTCACGGACATCGCCGACAACCCGATGACCCCGGAAGACGCGCTGGCGCTGGTCGGGCTGACCGAGCGCATGGACCACTTTCCGGCGCAGCTCTCCGGCGGCGAACAGCAACGGGTCGCCATCGCCCGCGCCGTGGCCAAACGCCCGGCCGTGCTGCTCTGCGACGAACCCACCGGCGCGCTGGACTCCAAAACCGGGATTCGCGTGTTGCAGGTGCTGGAACGCATCAATGCGGAAACCGGGGCGCTAACGGTGGTGATCACCCACAACGCCGTCATCGGCGACATGGCCGATCGCATCATCCATCTGAGCGACGGGCGGATTGCCGGGGAGGATCGCAATCCGCGACGCGCCCGCGCCGACGAGTTGCACTGGTGAAGACGCTGCACACCAAGCTGCGCCGTGAACTGCGTCAGCTCACCGGACAGTTACTGGCCATCGCGCTGGTGATGACCGGCGGGATCGGCACCATGGTCATGGCGCTGACCAATTACCAGGCACTGTCGGACACCCAGACCCGCTACTACAGCGAGTACCGCTTCGCCGATGTGTTCGCCAGCCTCAAGCGCGCGCCGGACGCCATGGCCGACGCGGTCCGGGCCGTGGACGGCGTCCGCCACGTGGAGACGCGAGTCACCGGCTTCGCCAATCTCGAAATTGATGGCTATGACGAGCCGGTGACGGGCCAGCTCGTCTCGCTGTCGGGGCCCGGCGATCCGGGATTGCACCAGCTTTATCTGCGCGCCGGGCATCTGCCGGACGCGAATGACGAGGTAGTCATCAGCGAGGCCTTCGCCAACGCGCACGGCTTCCGGCCAGGCGATACGCTGACCGCGATTCTCAACGGCCGGCGCCAGCGGCTGCGCATCAGCGGCCTGGGTTTGTCGCCGGAGTTCGTCTATCAGATCCGGCCGGGCGACGTGTTTCCCGACAACCAGCGTTTCGGCGTGCTGTGGATGCGACGCGAGCCGCTGGCCACGGCCTTCGATCTGGACGGCGCGTTCAACGACCTGATCCTGACGCTGGAGCGCGACGCCCGGGCGCAGGACGTGATCGACACTCTGGACCGCCTACTCGAGCCCTACGGCTGCGCCGGCGCCTACGACCGGTCGTTGCAGGTCTCGCACCGCTTTCTCGACGAAGAACTGCGTGGGCTCGACGTGATGACCCGGATGTTCACGGTGATCTTTCTCAGCGTCACGGCGTTTCTGCTCAACGTGGTCATCGGCCGCCTGATCAGCACCCAGCGCGAACAGATCGCCGTGCTCAAGGCCTTCGGCTACTCCCGGCTCGAAGTCGCCAAGCACTATGTCGAACTCGCGCTGCTGATGGTCGGTTTTGGCGTGCTGCCGGGCCTGGCGATGGGCTCCTGGCTGGGACGCGGCATGGCCAATCTCTACATGGAGTTCTACAGCTTTCCGTTCCTGTCCTGGTCGCTGCGACCGGGGGTGATCGCGCTGGCATTCGGCTTCGCACTGGTCGCCGCGATACTCGGCACCATCGGCGGGCTGCGACGCGCCTTCGCGCTGGCGCCGGCCGAGGCGATGCGCCCCGAGGCGCCGCCGGTGTTCCGGCGCACGCTGGGCGAGCGGCTCGGATTCGGACGCCTGCTCGATCCCGCGGCGCGCATGGTGCTGCGCAACCTGGAGCGCAGGCCGCTGCGCTCGACGCTGTCGGTACTCGGCATCGGCATGGGCGTCGGCATCCTGATCATGTCGCGATTCCAGGCCAGCGCCGTCGACGCAATGGTCGAGGTGCAGTTCGGGCTGGCGCAGCGCGACGATCTCGCGGTGACCTTCGTCGAGCCCACGGCCTCGCGCTCGGCGCTGGACCTGGCATCGCTACCCGGCGTGTACGCGGTGGAACCGTTCCGAACCGCCTCGGTGCGGCTGCGCAATGAGCACCGCAGCTACCGGCTGGCGCTGCTGGGGCTGACACCGGGCGCGGACCTCAAGCGCCTGCTGGACGACAGCCTGCACCCGGTATCGCTGCCCGACGACGGTCTGCTGCTCACCGACTATCTCGCGACCATGCTTGATGTCGAGGCGGGCGACACGCTCGGTGTCGAGTTTCTGGAAGGCCATCGCCGTACCGTGTCGGTGCTGGTCACGGGTGTGGTCCGCGAGTACCTGGGTGTCGGCGCCTATGCCTCGCGCGCGACGGTGAACCGGCTGCTGGACGAGGGGCCATCGATCTCCGGCGCCTGGCTGGGGCTGGACCCAAGGCACCGAACCCAGGTGATCCGCGAGCTGCGTGCCGCACCGCAGGTCGCCGCCGTGACCGATCGCGTGGCGACCATGCAGAGCTTTCGCGACACCATGGCGGAGAACGTGCTGACCTTCGCGCTGATCGCGACGCTGCTGGCCGGCAGCATCGCCTTCGGCGTGGTCTACAACAGCGCCCGGATCACGCTGGCCGAGCGCGGTCGCGAACTCGCGAGCCTGCGGGTGCTGGGCTACACGCGGCAGGAGATTCGCGGCCTGCTGCTGGGCGAGCTGTTCGCACTCAGTTTCACCGCGCTGATCCCCGGGTTCCTGATCGGCTACGGCCTGTCAGCGCTGATGATTCAGGCCTTCGCCTCCGATCTCTACCGCATCCCGCTGATCTTCGACCCGTCGGGCTTCGCGCTCGCCGCCCTCGTCACACTGGCTTCGACCGTGCTCTCGGCATTGTTCGTGCGCCGGCGCCTGAACCGGCTGGACCTGGTCTCGGTCCTCAAATCCAGGGAGTAGACCGATGAAACCCGCAAAGTTGATCCGCTATGTCGTCGGCATCGCCGTGCTCGCCACCCTGGTCGCCGTGATGCTGTGGCCAGCCGCCCAGCTCGTGGACATCCGCGAAGTCGAACAAGGCGCCGTGGTGGCCTCGATCGAGGCCGAAGGACGCACGCGGCTGCGCCATCGCTACGTCATCACCGCACCGGTGGCGGCGACAACACGCCAACCAGCGCTGGAGCCGGGCGATCCGGTGCGGGCAGGCCAGGTACTGGTGGTGATGGACCCCGTGACCTCGCCGGTGCTGGATGCCCGCGCCCGCGCGCAGGCGGAGGCCGAAGTCGCCGCCGCCGAGGCGGCCCTGGCCGCCAGCCGGGAGGACACGCGCGCCGCCGAGGCGGTCGCCGCCCAGGCCCGGGCGGAAGCGAAGCGCCTGCGGGCCTTGCTGGAACGCCAGGCCGTCGCGCCCGACACGGCCGAGCGCGCCGAAACCGAACGTCGCCGCGCGGAACGGGCATCGGCCAGCGCGCGGTTTCACGAGGTCACGGCGAAACATCAGCTGGAGGCGGCAAAGGCCGTGCTGGCGACGGCGGACGGCGGCACGCCATCGGATGACACGGCCGTACGCCTGACCTCCCCCATCGATGGCGTGCTGCTGCAACGTCATTTCGACAGCGCCCAGCCGGTACAGACCGGGGCGCCGCTATGCGAGATCGGCAATCCCCGGGACATGGAAGTGGAGGTCGACGTGCTGTCCAGCGACGCCGTGCGGCTGCGTCCGGACATGCGCGTCGAATTGCTGCGCTGGGGCCGGCCCGAAGCGCTGGCGGGCCGGGTGCGGCGGGTGGAACCCAACGCGTTCACGAAATTCTCCGCGCTGGGCGTGGAGGAGCAGCGCGTCTGGGTCATGGTCGAACTCACCAGCGACCAGGACCAGTGGTCACGTCTCGGCGTGGGTTACCGGGTCAACGCCCGCTTCGTGTTGCGTGAAGCGGCCGACGTGGTGCGCGTGCCGACCAGCGCGCTGTACTCAGTCGCGGATGGGACCGCGGTCTTCGTCGCCGACGGTGGCCGCGCCCGGCGAGCGCTGGTGCAAACCGGCATCGAAGGGGACGGCTGGGTCGAGGTCCGCTCTGGCCTGAAGGCCGGCGATGCCGTCATCGCCCACCCCGATCGCTCGCTCGAAGACGGCGCCCGCATCCGGGCGCGCTGAACCGGGCCGGGTCCGGCGCGCGGCGCGCGGCTACGCCGTCTGCGCCATCCAGCCGTTGACCGAAGGCGACAACATCGTCTGTGGGCGCTGGCCGGCCAGCTCGGCGATGTAGGTGTCCAGCCACCGCTGCGCCTCGGCGCGGCCGTCGCGGCGGTGCTCCGCCATGTTGTTGCGCATGAACGGCGCCATGGCGAGGAAATCCTCGATGTCCCGCACATCGAACCGGCTCAGCGAACGGCGCATGCCGACGCCCATGCGCTCGACCATGTAGGCATTGAGGCGTTGCTCGAAGGCATCCTCGGGCAGCGCCAGCATCGGCTTGCCGAAGTGGATCGCCTCGCCGGCGAGCTGATTGCCCGAAGTGCCGACAACCGCCTTGGCGCTGGCGAGATCACGGACGAATTCGGCGTTCGCCGGCGCCTTGAACACCAGATTGTCGTCCTGCCCGCGACGGTCGGTGCCGTAGACAATCACCGGTCGGTCGCACTTGCGCAGCGCTTCCTCGACACGGGGGCGGAACAGGTGATCGCCCTTGTTGAAGTAGGCCAGCAGATGCTCGCCCTGCGTCGGCGTCACGCCCAGCACCTCGTCGCGCATCAGCGGACCAATGACGCGGGTCCGGGCGTCCTTCGGCGTGGCCGGGTAGAAACTGGAGATGAGGATGCGATCCGGCTGCCCCATCAGGTAACGGTAGCCCATCGCGTCCCGCAAACCGGCGGCACGCAACTCCCAGGGGAAATGCGGCTCGCAATGCGCGATCACGCCGACGTGATCAAAGCTGATGGTCGGAATGCCTATCGCCTCGGCGGCACGCAGCGTCCAGGCCTCGGAATCGGAAATCACCACGTCCGGGCGAAAGCGCGCGAACTCGTTCATCAACGTCTGCATGCCATCGAGCTGGAACAGCAGATCGGCGATCGGCTTGACGTTGCGTGCCACGGTGCGGCGCATGGAATAGCGGCCGTCGTTTCCGTAGTGGTAGCGGAACAGCGGAATTTCCGTGGTCGGGAAGCGTGGAGACAGCACCTTGAACGCATCCGCCGCCGCGAACACGCGCACATCGTGCTGTTCCATCAAATGAGGAAGAACGGTCCCGGTCCGCATCGCGTGACCGCGACCGTAACCCATTACACCGTAGGCAATTCGCATGGTGGTGTCCTGCTACAGGTTTCCACCAAGCTACCGATCGTGTTTGATCGATCGATGACGTTTGTATGACTGCCAGATGACATGGGCAGCCGCCATCATTCAACGCTGGCAGCCGTCCGCGTCGAATTCCACGCTAACGCTTTCCACCTGCCCCGCCTCGTCTTCGGTGACTTGCATCTCGGGACACGGCGCATTGGCCGGACGCGGGGCGATCGCCAGGCGCGCCATGCGCTGGCCGGGGTTGGCCTCCTTGAGCAGGACGGCCAGGTGCCTGGTTTCAGGATCTTCCGCCAGCTTCTTGTTGACGCTTTTCATCAGCGAACTGGTCGCCCTGAACACCTGCTCCGGCTCAGCCACACGGGCGACGAACCCGCATCCGTCACCGTCATTGCAGTAGAAGTCTTCCATGTAGGTGGACGGCGGTACCGAGCTGCTTGTGAAGCCGGCCGCGGCGGCCGACTCGACCCTCTGCGACAAGTCGCGCGTCCAGACCGGCTGCAAGACATCGTCCTGTTTCATCGAGCCGGCGGCTTCATGGCGCAGGCTTGACGTGTGAGCGGGCGCCACGGCCCGATCCTGTGTCGGGACCGTGCTGGCGGCAACCGCGGGTGCGGGCTGGTCATCGACCATGGGCGATGGCCCGGACCCTATCGTCGCGTCAGCCAGCGGGCGGTCGGCTCCGCGAAACACGGCGAACACAGCCACCGCGCAAAGTACGCCACCACCAATCAACACTCCCCACCGCATCGCGCGCTCCCGGGATTGCGAATCAGAAATCCACGGTCTCCGTATCGCCGGCATCGATACTGACGTTGGTCTG
>CALBOV010000351.1 GCA_937896565.1 uncultured Salinisphaerales bacterium | reverse complement strand
CAAGTCAAACCCAGTGCATTGATCGATGCCCTCGATAACATAGAGCTTCTTTTTATGAATAACCGTGCGCCCCAATAAAACTCCACCATAAGGTTCCAACTCGTGTCGTGGCCGCCTCCAGACCACCTGTCCGGACTGAATATTTCTAACGGTAAAGTAATCCGCCTCCTCGTCGAAAGCCCCATACACGCCCAACATCACCTCCGGATCCACGGCCCTATAATACAAGCGGTCTGTCTCCACTGACTCGATCGTGACATTTTTATTGTGCACGTCCGCCCAAAGAAGATAGTAATTTTCAGATTCTTCTCTAGCAGGAATCAGAAATCCATTCTCCGTTTCAATAATACCCGCCCGAGCATACCTCAGGCCATCGCCATAAGCGTACGGGTCCAGAATCACTTCACCTGTTTCCCGGGAAAACACGATGCCGCCCGCACAGAGATACTTTTTATTCACAACAGCATTTTCAAGCGGGAAGACTCCAGGGTATTCTAGCTTCCATACCACCTCCCCATCCGCTAGACGGACAGCGACAACATGCATTTCCAGCGTTGTCAATGGACCACGTTTGCCGGGAATATAGATTACACCCTCACAGATGACGGGAGTTCCTCCAAAATATACGTTGTCACTATAAAAGCCTTCGAAATACCAATTCTCCTTCCGCGCGCTTGGCACCGACATCTCACCTGAATTCTCAACGACACGATTTGTACCAAGGTTGCAATGATTACAAGACCAATCCATTTTGTAGCCTGTTTAATTAATAAATGGAGGAATCATCAAACCCGTTCCGTCCACTACAGTTAAAATACTGTCAATCGCCGCATCGTCCGACGGAAATTCATTCCCCCTCAAGAACGAATAAACACCATCCCTCAGCTCATGCGTCGCCTCGTCAATACGCCCGCGATAAGATTGTCCCATCAGAAAATAGGTTAGGCCAGCACCGGAGTCTTCATATTCATCAAGCCAAATGATTTTACCCAATCTCTTACTTTCCGTTGCGTCCCATAATTTTGACACCTTCGCATTCAGGTGAGATTCAAGCTGATCAAAATTCGTGAGGGTTGAAACATCTTTTCGATTCTGCACCTTCACTTCTGTGAACTGGTTGGGTGCCGATCCGCCAACCCCTTCTCCCCTATGCGAAAAATCAACGCCCGGCCCATCAACCTCCGGGTTGCTTGGTTTTGGAGATCGATCCGTGATATCCACCGACGCCTTGTTGACATTGGGCACGTCAACCACGATCCCATAGCAATCCGTGCGTGTCTCGATACATTGCCGTGCGATGGATTCGCCCATCAGGCCAACCATATTGCCTTGATCGCCTCCGCTCATACGGGCCATGTACGAGCGATACATGCGCAGTCCTTCCACATCGTCCGCATCGGGAATGCCCGGCTTGTTCAGCACTTGAATGAAGAAATCGAGGTTGCTCACGGTCTCACCGGGCGGACCAACGCGCTGACCATCCACGTAAACACCCGCCTGATCACCCATGGCTCTGGCAAAACTTCTCGTGCTTTCGGTTGCACTGTCCAGGTTCCTGACCACACCGGCTATCATGCCGTTCAGGGCGTCTCCGGCACCGGCGTTGTCCATATCCGCCAGGATTCGCGCCGTGCCAGGACTCATATCAATTCCTGCCCGCCGAAGGCGGCCGATCCTGCGCAATGTCTTTTTGGCGATTGCTAGAGAGTTGTCTCCGTACCGCGCGGTGTCGACCACCTCGCGCATCACATCGGTGATTTCACCGAGACTTCGGCACGGCTGGCGCGCGGCGTAGGCATTGGGTCCGAACAAGCCTTCCGCGGCCAGTTCCAGCGTCCTGGCGCCCCAACCAGTCGACTGATTCGAGAGGGATGCGCTTTGAATGCCGCAACTCGCCCCCGCCAGCAGGATATCGATATAGATCTGCAGGTCATCGAGGCTACGCACGCTTCGGACAAAGAATGCACGCACCGACTCCGCCGAATGCGTCACCAACTCCGTCACCCCGGCGGCAAATCTCGACATCTGGCGCAGCGCTTCGGTCGAATCGGTGATCATCAGCCGAACTTGACGAAACACGAAGACCACCGTGGCCCGGACCAGCCCCAGAATCGCCCGGATGTCGTTGATGAAGAATTCCCGGAACAGGGTCCTGAGCGACAGCAGGCCCGCCCGCATGGGTGCCAGCGTGGTCCCGCCGGTAAAGACGATGCTGGTCACGGTCAGGGCCACACCGATCGCCGCAAAAGCCAGTTCGACGGAGTCGACTTCCCCATGGGAATGGGGTCAGGTCTTGCAATACGACACGCAGCGGACCAACCGCTCCGATCAAATCTACCGGAGAAACACTCGCGCGCAGAACCTGCCTCCATCTTTCCCCGGACAACCCCGTCATTGCACGGCTTCCGACACATCTATCCCGCTTAACCCATAGCAAGTGGTCAGACTAGAAAAGATCCACCTGCCCCAGGCCAAGCACCCGCTTGACCGGCGCGAAGCTGCGGCGATGCAAGGGGCTGGCACCCAAGCGTTCCAGCGCCGCGAGGTGGGCGGGTGTCGGGTAGCCCTTGTGCCCCGCCAGTCCGTAGCCGGGGTGGGCCTGATCCAGTTCGATCATGGCGCGATCACGAGCGACCTTGGCGAGTATGGAGGCCGCACCAATGGCTGGCTCAATGGCATCACCCCCGATGACCAGACGGGTTTCGCAGTCGAGTCCCGGGTCGCGGTTGCCATCGACCAGCGCGCGTGTGGGCCGAATTTCGAGGCCCGTGACGGCACGCCGCATCGCCAGCAGTGACGCCTGGAGGATGTTGAGCTGGTCGATCTCCTCGACACTGGCTTCGGCGATGCACCAGGCGGCGGCGTGTTCACGGATGATGTCGAACAAGGCCTCGCGGCGCTTTTCGGTCAGTGCCTTGGAATCCGCCAGGCCGTCGATGGGCCGGGACGGGTCCAGGATCACGGCCGCGGCGACCACGGGGCCGGCCAGCGGACCGCGCCCAACCTCGTCGACGCCAGCAACCTGCTCGGTCACGCCAGCAGTTCCAGCACGGCGTCGGCCGCCTCGGCATCGGCATTTCTGGCGAGTTGCTCATGAACGGCGGCGAACTGCCGGGTCTGCGCCTGAGCATAGGCAGGCTGGGTCAGCAGCAGATGGGCAGCGCCCGTCAGCATGTCAGCCGTCGCGGCGCCCTGAAGCAATTCGGGCACGGCGGGGTCGTCCGTGAGCAGATTGGGCAGCGAGACATGTGGCGACTTCAGCAGGCCGGCGTCGAGCAGCAACCATGCCGTCAACGCGTTGGTGGCGTAGGCGACCACCATCGGTCGCTGGACCAGCAGCGTCTCCAGCGTCGCGGTACCCGAGGCGATCATCACGACATCGGCGGCAGCCATGGCCGTCTGCGACTCGCCGTCGACGACGGTGAGCGGGAGGTCGAACCCGCGTGTCAGCTCATCCAGCCGGGCTCTCGCCTTCGGGTTGGCGGCCGGCAGCACGCAACGCAGGTCGGGATGCCGCTTGCAAAGCGTCGTGGCCGCCGCGAGAAATGCGGGCGCGAGCCGATCGATCTCGGAACCGCGACTGCCCGGCAGCAAGGCCAGCACGCGACCGGCGCCCTCCATGCCGAGCCGCGCTCGTGCAGCCGTACGATCCGGATCGGCCTGAATCGCGTCGGCCAGAGGATGGCCGACGAACCGGACCGGGATGCCACTGTCGCGATAAAACGCAGCCTCGAACAGAAACAGCGTCAGCATCAGGTCCACGGAGCGGGCGATACCCTTCACCCTGCCCTGACGCCAGGCCCACACCGAAGGACTGACGTAATGCACCGTCTTGATGCCACGGGCGCGCAGACGACGCTCCAGACCGAGATTGAAATCCGGCGCGTCGATGCCGATCACGACGTCGGGCTGGCGTTGGATGATCTGCTCGATCAGCGTCTTGCGAAACCGCATCAGGCGCGGGACTTCCTTCAGGACCTCGACCAGCCCCATCACCGACAGCACATCGATGCTGGCCAGCGATTCGCAACCGGCGGCGTCCATGCGCGGGCCAGTGACACCGAAGACCTCGACATCCGGCACGCGCCGTTTCAGCGCTTCGATCAGTCCGGCGCCGAGAATGTCGCCGGACGCCTCACCCGCGACGATGGCGATGCGCATCGTCCGTCCTATCTCTGCAGGCCGCGCTTCGAATCCTCGATGAACCGGATCATCGATGCGATATGCGTGTCCTGTTCGTGTTCCCGCAGTGCTTCCACCGCGTCCGGAAGACGGAGATCCCTGCGGTAGATCGTCCGGTAGGCGTCCTTGATCAGCCGGATGGAGTCCTTGTCGAACCCACGGCGTTGCAGGCCCCGCGTGTTGATGCCACGTGGCACGGCCGGATTGCCATCCACCAGCACGAACGGCGGAACATCCCGATCCAGCCCGGAGGCGTAGCCGGTGAAACTGTGGGCGCCCAGCCGGCAGAACTGGTGGACCAGCGTGAAGCCGCCGAGGATGACCCAGTCCCCGATATGGACATGGCCGGCCAGGCTGGCGTTGTTGGCGAAGATGGTGTGGCTGCCGATCTGGCAGTCGTGGGCAACATGGCAGTACGCCATGATCCAGTTGGCGTCGCCGATCCGCGTGGCGCCGTCTTCCTTCAATGTCCCGCGATTGATCGTGACATTCTCGCGGATGACGTTGCGGTCGCCGATCAGCGTCCAGGTGTCATCATCTTCGGTGGCGGTCATGTCCTGCGAGATCTCGCCGACCGACGCGAACTGGTAGATCCGGTTGCCCTCGCCGATTCGGGTTTGCGCCCCGATGACGACATGAGGACCGATCCGGGTACCCGCGCCGATCTCGACCCGCGGCCCGACGATGGAATAAGGCCCGATCTCGGCCGTTTCGGCGATGCGGGCGGACGGATCGACGATAGCAGTCGAGTGTACGGTCATTCCGCCACGGACTTGGCCGCGCACATCAGCGTGGCCGTGCATGCGGTCTGCTCGTCCACCCAGGCGCGCGCCTCGAACTGCCAGATATCGCGTTTGTGACGCAGCACCTTGGCTTCCATCATCAGCCGATCACCAGGCGACACCGGCAGCTTGAAGCGAACCTTGTCGATGCCGGCGAAATAGAGAATGACGCCATCGGAGGCTCGCACTCCGGTCACCTCGGAGACCAGCAGCCCGCAGGTCTGCGCCAGCGCCTCGAGGATCAGCACCCCCGGCATCACCGGCTTCTGGGGGAAATGCCCCGGAAAGAACGGTTCGTTGTAGGTGACGTTCTTGAACGTCACGATGCGCGATTCACCATCGCACTCCACGACCCGGTCGACGAGCAGAAACGGGTACCGATGCGGCACCAGCTTCAGAATGTCATTGATATCGAGCTCACCCGCCACTGCCTGTTCCCCGCCCTGTTGACGATGCCGCCGGGTGATCACT
>CALBOV010000350.1 GCA_937896565.1 uncultured Salinisphaerales bacterium | reverse complement strand
TCGGTCAGCGCGCGCTTGAGCGTGTGCCGCTGTTCGCGCAACCGCCCCGAGAAAGATTCGAAATCCGAATCGAAGACTTCGAGCCCACCGCGATGCGCGTCCAGCGCCTCCGCCTCGCTGGCGAACAGGTGAATTGATGCGCGCCGCTTCTTGCCGGATTCGACCAGCTGCAGACTACCCGTGTCGAACTCGAAGGCCGCCAGTCCGCTGCCCTTGGGCAGCCTTGACCCGGTAGGCTTCCAGTGCAGGCGGCCCAGCAGCATCAGGAGGATCACCGCGCTGAATCCACCATCGAACACCAGCACCAGACGCTTGCCGGCCCTCGCCGTACGGATCAGCGTTTGTCCTGCGAACTCGGCCGGAGACGGCTCCACCGTCCGCAACACGAACGGACTGCCCAGCCGCAGCGCGGACAGGCGTTGATTCAGGGCCCTGGGCTCGAGGCACTCCAGGTAAACCGTGAGGTCCGGGTATTCCGGCATGCCTGCGCCCGCCGCGAATGTCCGTCAACGATACCCCGGAACCCGTCCCCGCTCAGAGCCTCGGCGCCGCTCCGCGCCGACGCCACAGGCCAAGCACCAGCCATGGCAGGAGCCACATCCAGCCCAATGCTCCGCCCGCACCACCCGACGGCCCGACATCGGGCGGCTCAACGACGTCTCCGTCCGGGAAGGTGTAGCGCCAGATGCCGCGACCGAAGGTGGCAGCGAACAGCTCGTACTCCGCGCCAGGACGCAAACGCAGGTAGTTCACCGGCACATTTGGCAGCCCGGTGCCCAGCGGGGCCCACTCACTGCCGTCCAGATCGCTGGAAATGAAGGCACCGATATCCGTCCCGATGATGAGCTGACCATTGCGGATGACGACCGTATCCGCCTCGACGCGCGGAAGGTTGCCGGAGATATCGACAAAGGTCTCGCCGGCATCGATCGACTTGAACACGTTGCCGGTGCCGAGATTCGGATTGGTGTCCAGGTAATGCCCCGGCGGGATGATATTGGCGACATAGCCGGCGATGGTGACGTAGACCACCTCCGGATGCTCGGGATCGAAATCGATGCCGGTGATCTTGCGATTGTCCAGCCCCGCTGCCTCGGTGAAGTGCCAGCCATCGCTGGTCCCGGCCAGCGCCGGCGCATCCCCTGCGACATTCGTGGCGATGCCGTTCTGGAATGGCAGGGTATCGCCAGTGTGACCACAGCTGCCGCAGAACCCGGCATAGGTGTAGTCGCCAATGGTTCGCAGGGATGTGGTGGTGTTCGGCGCACCGGTCACGCTGTTGTTGCCCAGATTGAACACCTCGATCCAGCCACCGCTGGTCACGGTCTGGGCCTCGAGGGTTTCGAAGATTTCCTGCGCCGCCGTCACCATGTGCTGTGCATCCAGCGGGTCCATGACGAACCAGTTGGCGAAGTTCACCTCGGTATAAGGCGGCGCGATGCTGCTGGAACTCTGGCCACGATTGGTCGTGCGACGCAGCCCGCCGTTCTGGGACTCCGTGTAGCTGATGTCGGAGTTGTCGGGATCGACCTCCGCGTAGAACCCGTCCGCGCCGAAGTCCATGATCTGCTCACGGGTGTCCGGTTCGATATGACCGCTGCCGTTGTCCTGAAGCCCCCACCACACGGTCCCGTCCTTCGCGACCGCCAGACCATAGGGCAGCAGGGTGTACATGCCGGTGCTGGCGCCCGTGCCCCAACCGCGGTTGTTCATGCGCTCGCCATCGCCGACGCATTGCTTGTAAACCCCGCCGTCATTGCCGACGAACAGGCAGACACCACCATCGCCGGTGGGAATGTACAGTCCGGCATGCTGGTCGGGATGGGTGGTCGTGGGCGCGGTTATCGCCGAGTACTGACCGATCACCTCGAAATCGGCCGGGCCCAGCTGCAATGCCCCGTTCAGGGGCACGGGCAGACTCTCCGTCCGGTTCTGGAACACCTCCTCCAGGCCGAACGTCATGCGCGTCGGAATGCCGTTGAGCTGTCGCGTGGGGTCAACCTCGACCCATTCGTTGTACCAGGCCTGGACACCGGCCAGAAAACTGAAGCTGCCCGACAGGCCGCCGATCTCGATGGGGTCCGCCATGCGGGTCCAGCTGTCACCAAAATCAGGCGATACATAAAGACCACCGACCGCGGTCGTCAGCGGCAGGCGGGTGACATCGTCCAGTGGCTCGCCCAGCAGCGACAAACCCTCGTTGAAGTTCACCGAGTCCTGCACCAGCGCGTAAACGTAGCCGTGATCCTGTTCCGGCCCGGTCGCCACACCCAGCTCGATGCGCCCGAGACGATCTTCCGGGTGGAAGGCGGTCGGATCCTCGATTCGTTCGGCGGACACGTGCAGACGCTCGAAGCTGCCCGCAGTGCCGTCAACCGAGCGGTACAAGCCATTGCCCACGCCCTGCGGATTGCCATCCTCGAACAGCTTCTGTCCGCTACGCCAACCGACCGCGGCAAGCACCGGACACCCACTGTCGCCGCAGACGATGCCGGTCGCACCACCCGGGTGCTGGACGACCACGTCGGTGACGAAATTCGCGAACTGGCAAACGCTGCCGAATTCCTCCACACCCTCGCAACCCGGCGCCGTTGGCAGACGCAGGTTGGTGAAACTGCGACCGGCGTCATCGGAGCGGAACAGCCCCTTGGTCGACGCCACGTAGACGATATTCGGGTCGGAGGGATCCAGGTCGGCGTTGTAGACCTGCGCACCGTCCGGGAAGCCCGCGGACTGGTGCCACGACGCTCCCAGATCATCGCTCCAGAACGTGCCCAGCCCCATGTACCCGGTATTGCCCATCGCCGACTCGCCGCCCGCGGCGATGAGCGTGCCGCCCCCGGCCGGCGTCCAGACCACCGCACCATTCACCTGGCTGGGCAAGCTGTCGCCCACGGAAACCCAGTGGTCGGCCAGTGTGGTCACATCACCGTCCACGGCCTCGCTCATCCAGATGCCGCCCGTTCCCACCGCCGCGAACAGGCGATGGTTGTCCGGATCATAGGCAAAGTTGTCCACGCGGCCCGCCTGGCGCATGTCGCCATCGATGAGTTCGCCGATGCCATAGGGTTCCCACTGCCCATCAGCGTTGGGGACGACCTTTTGACGATCCAGCAGGGCTTTGCGGGTGGCGACAGCCTGCCTGAAGGCACCCTCGGGGACGGTGCCTCGCGCCCTCAGCAGATCTGCTCGGGCCTGAAGACGCGCAACGCTTGACGCGATGGTCTTGCCGGACGCCGGCGGCGGTGCCGGCCGCTGCATCTGATTGAATTGCATGAGCACGAATACGCCCACGCCGATCCCCACGCCAACGCCCGCCAGCGTCCCTGCCCGCTCCCACATGCCGCTCTCTCCCGAATTCCCCATGACAACCGACAGCGCAGGCGCTGCGGCGGATGATCAGTCCAGCTCGGAGGGCGGTCAGCACAGACCATGCCGCTTTCACGCCCGCCGGGGCGCAAAACGACGTCTGCTCATCGGGATGAGGTCCCGAGATCGATCGCGTCGATGTTGTTCTCGTCGGCTTCCAGCGCCTCGCGGGTGCGCTGCTCCAGCGCCTTCTGGGCTTCTTCGATGGCCCGCAGACGACGAATTTCGGCAAGCGTATGTTCTTCCCACTTCGCGGCCGCCTTGAAGGTGGAGCGGTCCTGCTTGGCGCGGCGGAACGCCTGCAACGCGTCTTCGTAATCCTTGGCGTTGAAGTGGGCCATGCCCAGCAGCAGACGGTTGCCCGCGGCATTCTTCAGGCCGCCCATCTGATCCGCCCGGGCGGCGGCGGCGGCGGCTTGCTTGTACTCACCGGCATTGAAATGCACGCCGGCCAGTCGCGCCATGAAGATGCCGTCACCACTGATCTCGGCGGCGCGGGTCAGCGCGGGGACGGCCTTGTCCCGTTCGTTGGCCTGCGCCCAGGCGTTAGCCAGGGTCTCCAGATTCTTGTTGGTCTCTTCGACCTGTCCGGCCTTGATGGCATCCTCGATGATCCGGCCGGCCTGATAGGGGACTTCCTGTCCGAGCCACATGTAGGCCAGGTTGAGCACCTCGTTCTCGGACTTCAGCGAACCGTGCTGGTAAACGGCGTCGTAAACGGCCAGGCGGTCGGCGTCGCGACCCAGCTCGCTGTACATGCCGGCCAGCTGCTTCATGTAGCCGACGGCGGGGTCGATACTGATCAACTCCTCGTAGACCTCGGCGGTCTTGGCGTAGTCCTTCTTGGCGTAGTAGAGGGCCGCCTTCAGCCGCAGCCAGGATTCCTGGACCGGCTTGCCTTCAGCCTTCTCCAGCGCAATCGCCTTGTCGAGGTTGGTCAGCGCCTTGTCGTAATTCTCCTGCTGGTAATACGCCTGGGCCAGCATGATGTGCGCGGTGGGCGTCGGCTGGTCGATCTCGCTCAGCCACGACTCCATGAACCGGATGCACTGATCGTACTGCTCGGTCTGGAAGTACAACTGGGCAATCGTGTACTTGGCCTGCTGCTTGAGACCATCCGTCGCATCGGGCTCGCGCAATACGTTGCGGTAAGCGGAAATCGCCTCGTTGTACTTTTCCTGGTTCGCGTAGATGAACGCGTAGAAATTCCACAGCTGCGACTTGGCGTAGCTGTTCAGGCGGTCGCTGCCCTTGAGCTTGTCCAGCTCGGCGATGGCTTCGTTGAACCGATTGGCCTCCGCCAGCTCCTGAGCCTTGGTCAGGGCATCGAAGGTTCTCGCATCAATGGCGCCCTGCTGTGCGTGCGCGGCAAATGCGACGCAGCCACCGAGCATGGCGGCGGCAATTCGGAACTTCGTGCGAGACATGGTCATTGCCGGCTACTTCTGCAACTGGAAGGTGATGCGAGTCCGTACGCCATGGCTTTCGATCGGCTCGCCATCAACCACGCGCGGCTTGTACTTGTAGCGGCTCGCCGAGTCGATCGCGGCTCTCTCGAAAATCGAACTGCTCGACTCGACAACCACGGGATCACGCACGGTGCCCGACTTGGTCACGGTGTATTCCAGAATGACGTAACCCTCGAGCCCCCGGCTCATCGCCGCCCGCGGATAGCGCGGCGCCACCTTGACGATCGGCAGATACTCGCCGTCGCTCGCCGACAGGCCCGCGCCGATGCTCAGGTCCAAATCCGTTGCCACTTCACTGGGCGCACCCAGCTGGCCGACCGTCGCGTTGCCGTCGATCTGATCGAAGGCCTGCTCCGGCACTTCCGGCGGCGGGGTGTCATCCAGTTCGGGTTTTTCGGGCTTTTCCACCGAGCGCTGGCGCTGGATCTCCTCGTCGGGCATGACGATGTCCGGCAGCTTGACCACCGGCGACTTGTCCAGTTCGCGGTCGGCGAACTCGATCAGCGACACCATGATCAGGATCAGCGCTGCGGTGATCAGTAACGCCGGTGGAGCAACCAGCAGTGTGCGGATGACGCCCTGCATCGAAGCCTCCGGTGATCAGCGGTTTTCGGTGGCCAGCGACACCTTCTCAGGCGGCACCACCTCGCGGGCCTGATCCAGCACTTCGGTGAAGGTCTTCACCGACGCCAGCTCGTCCGCCTGAATCACGACACCACCTTCGGGATTCTCGGCGTGCAAACGCTCGACATTCGCCCGGACGGAGCGGATGTCCACGCGACGCTGGTCGATCCAGATGCTGTTGTCGTCACGAATCGCGATCAGCACCGACGGATTGTTCTTCTGCTCCGCCGTGTTCGCCTGCGGCCGGTTGACCTCGACACCGGTCTCCTTGACGAAGGTCGCCGTCACGATGAAGAAGATGAGCATGATGAAGACCACGTCGAGCATCGGCGTGAGATCGACATTGCCCTCGTCTTCGGCGTCATCCTGTGACGAAAATGAACGTGCCATCGTTTTAGCCTCCGATCAGTGCACCGGCTCGAGCTGCGCATCCACGCGCGCCCGCCGTTGGCTGATCAACTGATTCAGATAGATGTTGGCGAACAGGCCGGACAGCGCCGCGACCATGCCGGCCATGGTCGGAATGGTCGCGCGCGAAACACCGCCCGCCATGGAACGGGCGTCCCCGCCGCCGGTGATCGACAGAACCGTGAACACCTCGATCATCCCGGTGACGGTGCCGAGCAGGCCGAACATTGGGCACAGCGCGATGAGTATCTTGATCAGGCGCAGGTTCTGTTCGATCTTGACCCGCATCTCCGAGATCAGCTTCACCCGCACGGCGTTCCCGTACCACGAGGATTTGTCCGCCCGCTGGTCCCAGGCCTTGAGCGCATCGCCCAGATCCCGCCTGAAGAAGAACATGCAGTAGGCGAAGCGCTCGAACAGCAGCACCCACATGACGAAGGTCAGCACCGCAATCAGGACCAGGACGATACCGCCCGATCCGAAGAAATTGGCGATGGCCTCCTGGGCGTCGAGTAGCAGCAGCACGAGTCAGTCGCTCCCGAGACTACCGACCGGCGCGTTCGGCCACGATGCCGGCACTCTGCTCTTCCAGCACGTGCAGAATGCGCTTGGCCCGTGCGAACAGCATGGCGTGCAGCAGCATCATCGGGATCGCGACGATCAGACCCAGCACCGTGGTGATCAGCGCGCTGGAGATACCGCCAGCCATGGCCTTGGGATCTCCGGCACCGTAGATCGTGATCGCCTGGAACACGATGATCATCCCGGTCACGGTCCCGAGCAGCCCCATCAGCGGCGCCACCATGGAAATGATCTTGATCATCGGCAACCCGCGATGGATGGCCGGGCGCTCCTTGATGATCGCTTCGCCGAGCTTCAGCTCCAGCGTCTCGACATCGTCGTTGGCATGCTCCTGACCAACCTTCATGATCCGACCCAGCGGATTGCCCTCCGACGCCTCGCCGGACTTGCGCTGCTTGCCCACCTGCGCGGACAGCATCCACAACGCCGCGAAGCGCCACAACGCGATCAGCAAACCGAAGATGCCCACACCGGTGATGACGTAGCCGACCAGCTTGCCCTGGTGCCAGCGCTCGATCGTCGTCGGTGAGTTGATCAGCGCCTTGAGGTAGCCACCGCCCGCCGCTCCGGTCGGGTCAATGCCCACCGGGGTGAAACCGGACTGGGCCGATTGCAGGCTGCGGGCCCCGCCGCCATAACCCTGCGGCTGACGCGGCAGCACCGAAACGGCCTGCGTGCCTTCATCCCACGACAGGTAGTCGCCGTCGGAGACGAGATTGAACAGGCCAATGCGCACGATCTCGCGATCCTGCGTCGTACCGACCTTGGTCGGGTACTTGGCCACCGATGCGGACTCGGTCATCTCACGGTGCAGTTCGAACCAGAGCTGCTCGATCTCTTCCACCGTCGGCAGATCGGTGTCGTCGTTCATCTTCTTGATCAGCTCATCAAGAAACGCCTGACGGCCGGAGAACTGGCTGCTGGTAATGGAGTTGCGCAGCCGCGCGCGAAGATCGCCCGCGGTACCGGTCAGATGACCGAACAACTCCTTCAGCGAGCCCAGGCGCTCGTCACGCTGCGCCCGCTTCTCCTCGACCTTCAGTTCGTTGGAGTTGAAGGTCTTCTCAAGGCTGTCGGACTGGCGTTCCAGTTGAGCGATGCGCTGCTCGGCCTCACGGATCAACCGATCCTGCTCCGCCTTGTCCGCCAGGAACGCCTGCTCGCGCTTGCGGTTTTCCTCCCGCGCCTTCGAACGGCCTTCCTTCACTTCCCTCAGCAGTTCGCGCATGGACAGATCATCGTCCTGCGCCGCCGCCTGCGTGAGGGGTCCCGCGGCGATCACGGCCACTGCGGCAACCGATACCCAGCGTTTCATGGTGCGCTTGGCCATTATTCCGTCTCCGCTGCGACAGGGGCGGGAATGGGCAGGGTCACCAGATCGATGGACGCCTGCTTCTTGGACATCTTGATGCCTTCGCGAATGCTGTTCCGGTAGGTACCGGCATCCAGCTTCTTCCAGGCTTTCTCATCGTGGTTCCACGCCACGGTGGTGGCCGCATCGCGTGTCTGCGCGACCAGGGCGACACGCCCGACGCGAAGCACGTCGACCTCCTTCTCGTCACCATCGATCGTGATGATGTCCTGGTAGGTGTCGATCTTGCGGCCGTAGTCATTCTCGATCTGGTAGGCCTCGAGGACCTGGCGGAACTTCTCCGCCACGTTCAGATCGGGTTTCTGCACGCTGTCCTGCACGAAAGCGATGCGTTCCAGACGCTCGGTCTCATGGAACGGCAAGTCGATTTCGACGAAATCGGTCAGCGCGTCGGTCATCCGGGTGATCAGCGGCAGCATCTGTCGCTCGATCTGCGCAACCTGATCGATCGAGGCATCGAAGCGCGAGATCAGTGCTTCCTGCGTCTCGATCTGGGTCGACAGCTGCTTGTTGTACTGCTCGAGGCCCTCGACCTGCTTCAGCAGCGCGCGGTAGGTGATGAGCTTTTCCTGCTTGGCCTCGACAATGCCGTCGATCTTCTCCTGCGACTTGCGCCCTTCTTCGGCTTTGGCCTTGCCCTCGCTGACCACGCTGTTCAGCGATTGCGCGGACACGCCGAACGCGGCCACACATCCAAGCGCCAACGCGGTCGACCGCAACCAGTCGATCCCGGAGGAATCCTTCATCACTTCTTCCTCATCCAGTTATTGGTTCAGCGCATGCGGCGGGAAGTCACCGTCCACGCAAGTCTCCCGAGTACGCCTCAATCTTGCCGGCGCTCGCCTCCACCACCTACGCGGCCATTTTGGCCAAGCGGTGGAAGCCTGCGAGCCTGACACTCGGGAAGTTAAAAATCCATGAATCCGGTGAGATCAAGAGCCTTGCCGCAGGCGCACCAGTTGCCCCCACCGGCAATCGTTCTTCTCTCATCCGGCCATCATCACCCGCAACGAAAGAAGTGAGGAAAAGCGGCCGCATCCCTGCCAATGCCGCTTTCCCTCACTGGGATCAATGATCTGCTGTCAGATCAAGATCAGAGCGTGCCCGGAAGCGTCCAGCCTTCCCACCACGCGGAGGTGGCATCCGGATCGACCGCGCCGATGTAATCGGTCTGATCGAGGAAGTCCGGAATCGCGGTGCTGTTGCTGTTGCTCGCATTGAAGGCCGCGAAGTCCGTCGGCGTGATGCCGTTGGCAGCGGCCAGCGTGGCGGCGTACAGCGCGTTCAGCGCCGGATCCATCGTGCTCACCGGAGCCGTCTGGATGTTGTTCGTCTGGTTCGTCGCATCGGTCTCGAACGTGGCGGCGTCACAGATGAACTGGTTGATATCCAGCGCAGGCGGGTTGGCCGTGGCGTTCTGCTGAGCGGCCATGCCTTCCACTTCCATGCACACGTCCGGTGTGCCGGCGGTGGCATCGACGTCGATGATGGTGTGGTGGAAGAAGCCACCGGTGCCCGCCTTCAGGCGGAAACCGGCATCTTCCGGGTCACCGTCACAGACGAACGTGGCGTTGGCGATGGTCGGGATCGACAGCGGGGAGGCCGCACCTTCGGTATCGGCTTCGACGCAGTAGTCACCTTCATCCGCAGCCTGCACGGCCAGCAGGTACTGGATGTTGCCGACGTAGCCTTCGTCCCAGTCCAGCGACTCGTCACCGTTGGCCGTCAGTACAACGTACTTGGCGTTCACGGCACCGCCGTAGAACTCGACGCCATCGTCAAAGTTGCCATGCACCTGGATGTACTCGACGGTGGTACCGGAACCCACGCCCACGAAGGAGATACCGTTGATTTCGTTACCGACGGCGAATTCGAAGCCGCCTTCGGCCACGATCACGTAGCGCAGCACGCCACTGTCGTCATCGGGCGTGAAGCCACCGGCGAAACCGGATTCACCTTCCGCGTCGATGTTGCAGGCCGTGCCGGCGGTGCACTGGTTGTGGTTACCGTAGCCGTGCAGGATCAGACCGCCCCATTCCTGGTTGCCGTCGAAGCCT
>CALBOV010000349.1 GCA_937896565.1 uncultured Salinisphaerales bacterium | reverse complement strand
GGTGACGACGAGGACGAGCGCGAGGCGAAGGAGAACACGCTGTTCGCCCGCTACGGCATGGGCGCCAACAGCAGCGGGGATTCGTATCGTGAATGGAATACCGTCAGCGGCGGTGTCTACGAACGTTTTGACATCACCGCCGCGGCCAGCGGCTTTCTGAACCCGTCGTCGCCGGACGAGGACTACCGCAACGAGCCGAACAGCTTCGGCTACATCGTGGAGATCGATCCCTTCGATCCGGCGTCGCGGCCGCAGAAGCGCACCGCGCTGGGTCGTTTCGGGCACGAGGGTTGCTGGATTGGCCCCGTGACCGCCGGCGAGCCGCTGGTGTTCTACATGGGCGATGACTCGCGCAACGAGTACATCTACAAGTTCGTGTCCGACGCGGTCTGGGATCCGGCCGATGCCACGGCGGCGGATCGCCTGGCCACCGGCGCCAAGTACATGGACGCCGGCACGCTCTACGTTGCCCGCTTTGATGCCGACGGCACGGGTGTCTGGTTGCCGCTCAGCTTCGGCGATGCCCCGCTGACCTCCGGCAATGGCAGCTATTCATTCGCCGATCAGGCCGATGTGGTGCTGGCCACGCGGCTGGCTGCCGACGCGCTGGGCGGCACGCCGATGGATCGTCCCGAATGGGGCGCGGTCGACCCGCTGACCGGTGAGGTGTACATGACGCTGACCAACAGCTCGAGTTCGAGCAGCGGTCGCGGGCAGGGCGGCGGTGGCTCGCAGCCGGTTGATGCGGCCAACCCCCGGTCCTACGTCGATGTCGACGGCAACGAAGGCCAGGGCAACGTCAACGGCCACATCATTCGCTGGCATGAAGATGCCGGCAATGCCTCGACCAGCTTCACCTGGGACATCTTCCTGTTCGGTGCCGAGGCCGATGCCGACCCGGCCACGATCAACCTGTCGGGTCTGACCGCGGACAATGATTTCTCCAGCCCGGACGGGCTGTGGTTCGATAACCGTGGCCTGCTGTGGATCCAGACCGATGACGGTGCCTACAACGACGTCACCAACGACCAGTTGCTGGCCGCGGTGCCGGGTGCCGTGGGCGATGGCCATGCGGTGGATGTCACCTCGCCGCTGAGCGGCGAAACGGTCACGACCTACGTTGGTCGCTCGGCGAGTACCGACAACCTGCGCCGGTTCCTGGTCGGTCCGAGGGGCTGCGAGATCACCGGCATCGCGTCGAATCCGGCGAATACCGCGCTGTTCGTCAACGTCCAGCATCCGAGTTCACCGACGCTGGACGGCGGTGACAGCTGGCCGAACACCAGCGGGGATGCCACGGCCCTGGGCAACGGCGCGCGTGGTCGCTCCGCCACCATCGTCATCACCCGCAACGACGGCGGCGAAATCGGCATCGGCTGATTCGCCTGCAAGTTCGACAAAGCCCGGCTTCGGCCGGGCTTTTTTGTGTCGGACGGGATTGATTTTGTCCGCAACGGGCGCACAATCCGCTCGCCGAATTGCCGGTTCTTGCGAGTTCAGATGGCTTGGTCACGGATTTGTCGGGGACGGGCTGGGTGCATCCCTGCCTGCGTTGTGGCGCCTGCTGCGCGCACTATCGAGCGTCGTTCTACTGGGCCGAAGGCGATGATGTGACACCAGGTGGCGTGCCGGTGCAGCTCACGGCCAGGCTGACACCGCATCGGCGGGTGATGCTGGGTACGGATCAACCGAAGCCGCGATGCATCGCGCTCCAGGGGACGGTTGGCGAGCGGGTCTACTGCTCGATCCATCCCCTGCGCGCCAGCGTCTGCCGGGACTACGTGCCCAGCTTCGAGGACGGCCAACATCACGCCCGCTGCGACGAGGCGCGTGCCGTCCATGGCCTGCCTCCACTGACGCCGGCTGACTGGTCGGAGGAGCGGCCCGACGATGATTCGCCCACCCGACCGCCGCGTCTGCCGCGCGCGGCCTGAATACCGTGGCGGCCGCCTCGCGACGCCGTCGCTAGGTTTCCGGCTTGAAGAAGGCCGCGAGGATCAGGCCCGCGATGCACCAGTTGACGACGTTGTAGACCACGCCGATCAGGCCCCAGCTCGTCTGGATCGGCCACCAGACGGTGCTGCCCAGATCGTAGGCGAAGCTTGCCGTCACACCCAGCAGCACGACGAAGCCGACGCGACTGGCGTAGCCACCCAGTGAGGGCAGGGCCAAAGAGAGCAGCCAGCCGGACAGCAGCGCAACGCCCAGCAGGTGAACGAACCCCTTGATGAACACCTTGGGGTCCATCGCCGGACTGCCCTCGACCTCGATGTGGATCATCGCGACCGGTCCGGCCTCGTGCAGGCGGGTCATGGCATCCACATCGTCGGACATGCCCGGCACGAAATAGGTGCCGGTGGTCGGCAGGTAGGTTTTCAGCGCCGCGCCCAGCGCTGCGTCGTCGGTGGCGGTTTTCATCACCCCGGACGGGATCGGGCTCAGCCAGAACACCGATCCCCAGATAAACATGGCGGCGGCCGCCAGCAGGCCACTCAGACCGTATCGCTTCATGATGTCTCCCTTGTGCGTCCCCGCGGTGACGGTCCGTCACCGGGGCCGAGCATAGCCATGAATCGACGGGCGGCGCCAGGGAAGCACTGATTGATTCACGCAGCCAAGTTGCCGCCAGAAAACAGGCCAGGCAAGGCGCGAGGAGCGAAGCTTCCCTAGTGGTGGTGACCGCCGTCCAGCGCCTGGCCGGAGGCGTCGTAGAAGCCGCTGCTGCCGTGCTGGATGAATCCGAGGCGGATCATCTTTCTCAGGAACGGATCGGATTCGTTGTCGCCGATGTCGGCGTAGTCCGTGGTCTGGAAGGTCGACCAGCGGTCGAACTGGCTGCGCACATGCTCCGGGTCGGCCCGCACTGCCACGAGTTCGATGGCAATCGTCGCCGCATCGGTGCTGCTGACCAGGCTGCGGGGCAGCGCGTAGGCGGGCAGCCATTCCAGGGTTTGCCGGGTGTCCTCCACCTCGCCCCGGTAGGTCTCGACACGATCGCAGCCGTCGCCGCTGACGCCGGTTTTTTCCAGCCGTTCGCGATGGGTCGGGGTGATCAGTTCACGCAGGCTGGTCCAGTGCGCTGCGCCCGTCGGGACCGCGTTGGGTTCGTACTCGATGCCGCGCCGCGCCTCCTCGAACTGGCGAATCAGGTGGTAGCGGTTGTTCGGAACGCGATTCCAGAGGTCGACGTAGCCGTCGTCCGGGTGCGCATGCGCGATGCGGTCCGGGAGGCGCCACAGCGTGAGCATGCGACGGGTTGATGCATCGTCGGCGGACCGCGTCGTCGTGATGCGGTAGGTGGCGGCCAGCGTGTCCGGATCGATGTCGCAGCTGTTGGCGAAGGACATGGAGGGCAGGAGCACGGCGGCGAGCAGTGCGAGGAATCGGGTCATGAGGAATCTCCCGGGGTGAATCTGACGAAACAGGGGGGCGTTGCGCCCCCCTGCGATCGAACGCCGTCCGTGAGGACGGCTGGCTGGCGTCCGGATCAGTTCAACGCGTCATTGGCGGCGTTGACGTAGTCGCCCGCGAAGTCCATGACGTGGAACACGATGTTCTGCTCGTTCGTGCCACGGACCAGGTTCGCGCCGGGGCCCGACGCGTACAGGCCGACGTCCTCGCCGGAGTGGGTTTCCGAGCCGAGCGGCACCAGCGCCTCCTGGTGGAAGCCGGGCGCCGTGGTGTCGATGGACGACAGATCGGCACGACCGGAGACCGGGGCGAAGCCGTAGATGGCATCGGCATCGGTCTCGCCGCCCAGGTCGCGGAACCCGAAGCCGTTCATGTACCCGAGGGTGGTGTACGGCATGCCGTCACTGGCCAGCGTCGCGTCGGTGGCGCCGACATCGACGACCTTGCCGAGGATCGGGTTGCCGCGCTTGGGATAGCCGGCGATCGTGAACACGTGGCCGTGATCCGCGGTGACGATGATCAGCGTCTCTTCCGGGTCCGTTGCGTCGGCGGCGGCTTGCACGGCGGCGGCGAACTCGATGGTGTCGTTGAGCGCGTTGTAGGCGTTGCCGGCGTGGTGACCGTGGTCGATGCGACCGGACTCGACCATCAGGAAGAAGCCGTCGTCATTGTTGTCGAGAATGTCGATGGCCTTCCGGGTCATGTCGGTCAGCGACGGTTCGCCGGCCACGTCATTGCCACGATCCGCCTCGTACTGCATGTGCGACTCGTTGAACAGACCGAACAGGCGCTCGGTGCTGTCCGCATCCACCGCGTCGAACCCGGCCTCGTCGAAGACGTAGACGCCGCCGGGGTAGGCCGTCGTCCACTCGGTGACCAGATTGCGACCATCGTTGCGGTCGCCCTCCGTGCCACTAACCGCATCGGGGCTGTTAGCCGCCGGGTCGTTCGGCAGGAAGTGACGACGACCGCCGCCCATGACCACTTCGATGCCGTCCACATCCAGTCCGGCGTAGCGGGCTTCCAGGTTGGCTTCGAAGTTCACCAGCTGGGAGGCGATGTCCTCGCAGCCGTCGGTGACCGCCTGGCCGGGCATGTCGGAGATGTCTTCCCAGTTGCGGTCCGCCGACTTGGCGTAGGTCGCCGCGGGCGTGGCGTGGGTGATGCGCGCCGTGGACAGGATGCCGGTGGACTTGCCGGCGATCTCGGCCAGTTCCAGCGCCGTGACCAGTTCGTTGCCGGCCACCGTGCTGCAATCGCCGCGTTCGATGTCCTCGTCCACGCCGATCACGCCCACATCGGTCTTCACGCCGGTCATCATCGCCGTCATCGTGCCCGCCGAATCCGGGGTCTGGGCGTCGACGTTATAGGTCTTGGCCAGGCCGGCGTAGGGGAACTGGTCGAAGCTGAGCTGGTGTTCCTCGCCCAGCTTGCCGGCACGCTGACCTTCGAGGATGCGCGCGGCCGTGACCGTGGACACGCCCATGCCGTCGCCGACGAACAGGATGACGTTCTTGGCGCGACCGCGTGCCGGCGCGTCGGTTTGCACGTTGCCGCGGGCGCGTGCGATCACCGATTCACCCTGGGCGAACCAGGCGTTGTTGACGTTGGTGCGCAGTTCGTTGGCCGACAGCTGCGTGCGTCCGGGTGCGCAGACGTAGCCGGTGGTCGTGACCTCGGCGGTGTCCAGCTGACCGTTGCCGTTGGCATCCGTGCCGGAATCCACCTGGATGCCGCCGGCGGGGCAGTTGGCGTCGCCGACCGGAAGTTCGGTCTGCGCGACCAGCGCGTTGCTGCCGTCGCTGCCATCCGATCCGCCCGGTCCTTGCGGCCCCTGGGCGCCCGGTGCGCCGGCCGCACCGGTGGCGCCATTGTCGCCTTCACAGCCGGCCAGCGCGACGAGGCTGGCGACCAGAACGGCGGAACTCAGAATCTTGAAGTGTTTCATCGAAAGACTCCCCAATTATTCGGTGATCAGGCCAAGCGCCTGATTGATGACGTGGAAGACGATGTTCTGCTCGACCACGCCTTGCGTGTACTGCGAACCCGGGCCCATGGCATGCAGGCTGATGTCCTCGCCGGCATGTGTTTCCGAGCCCAGCGGCACCAGGGTTTCCTGGTGGAAGCCAACCGTTTCGGTGTCGACGCCCATCAGATCCACCCGGCCGGAGACCGGCGCGGCGGCGTAGGAGGCATCGGCATCGGTTTCGCTGCCGAGATCACGGAAGCCCAGGCCGTTCGCGTAGCCCAGCGTGGTGTAGGGCATGCCGTCGGTGGCCTGTGCCGGCGTCGTGGCGCCGACTTCGACCACCTTGCCGAGGATGGGGTTGCCGCGTTTCGGGTAACCCGCGATGGTGAACACGTGGCTGTGGTCGGCGGTGACCAGAATCAGCGTCTCGCTGGGGTCGGTGTTGTCGACCGCCGCCTGCACGGCCGCGGCGAACTCCAGCGTGTCGTTCAGCGCATTGAAGGCGTTGCCGGCATGGTGGGCGTGGTCGATGCGACCCGATTCCACCATCATGAAGAAACCGGCCTCATTGTTGTCCAGCACGTCGATGGCCGTGGCGGTCATCTCGGCCAGCGACGGCTCGCCCGCGACGTCATTGCCACGATCGGCCTCGTACTGCATGTGCGACTCGTTGAACAACGCGAACACCCGTTCGGTGTTGTCCGGGTCCAGTGCGGCGAATCCGGTGTCATCGAACACGTAGCTGCCATTGGGATAGGCCGTGGTCCACTCGGTGACGAGGTTGCGACCGTCGTTGCGATCGCCTTCGGTGCCGCTGACGGCATCCGGGCTGTTCGCCGCGCTGTCGTTGGGCAGGAAGTGCCGGCGGCCGCCGCCCATCACGACCTCGATGCCGTCGACGTCGATGCCGGTGAAGCGCTGCTCCAGGTTGCTCTCGAAGTTCACCAGCTGGGAGGCGATGTCCTCGCAGCCGGCATCGATCGCATCCTGCGGCATGTCGGAGATGTCTTCCCAGTTGCGGTCGGCGGACTTGGCGTAGGTCGCGGCCGGGGTCGCATGGGTGATGCGCGCGGTGGACAGAATGCCGGTGGACTTGCCCGCGATCTCGGCCAGTTCCAGCGCCGTGACCAGTTCATTGCCGCTGACGGTCGAGCAGTCCCCGCGCTCGATGTCCTCGTCGACACCGATGACGCCCACGTCGGTTTTCACGCCGGTCATCATTGAGGTCATCGTGCCGGCGGAGTCCGGCGTCTGGGCATCGACGTTGTAGGTCTTGACCAGCGCGGTGTAGGGGAAGGACTCGAAGCTCAACAGGCCTTCCTCGCCGGGATTGCCGTTGTTCTGACCTTCCAGAATGCGGGATGCGGTCAGCGTCGAAATGCCCATGCCGTCCCCGACGAACAGGATCACGTTCTTCGCGCTGCGACCTTCGCTCTGGCCAAGCTTGGCGTTCATGCTCGACTGGGCGTCGGTGAACCACGGGTTGCTGCTCTGGTCTGCCGGCAAGGCCTGGGCAGATGCTGCTGTTGCGGTCGTCAGCGAAACCAGCGCTGAAGCCGCAAGCGGTAGTGTCTTCATCTCTACTCCCTGGGTGAACGGATGTTTCACGCGTGCGCGGGGGAGAGGAGGGCGCGCCGCCATTGCCCCGCGCGACCGGGCGACCGTAGAAAGCTAAGATGACCCGGGAGTGACGGGTAGATGACGGCTCCGCGACAGTTTTCTTGCCGGGACATGACCGTGACTGTTCAGCTCCGCAACGGCGGCGAATTCCGGCCGCGGCATGAACAAGGGGTGAACGCCGGGCGCGTGTTGAGGCCGGTGTCGGAGCAGGGTTCGCGGCGCGAAACGGGTGGCTTTCGCGCGCTAGATGTCGCCCGATGTGTCGGCGAGTGCCGCATCCAGCGAATGCTGCATGGACGCGGCGTGATTGGTGAAGATCCAGTGCGCGCCACGGCTGATTTCCCGGAACAGGCTGTTGCGTGATCGCGGAAATCCGATCGCCAGCCGCTGGCCGGCGTTCAGGTGGCGCCGCGCCCGCTCCGGTCCCAGCAGCGCATAGTGGGCGCCCAGCGCGGCCTGGCCCCGGGCCAGCACATGGTCGCTGATGGCCGCGAGGTTGAAGCGGGCGATGCTGATTTTCGCCGCCTCCGACACGTCCGCGAACCGGTCCAGCATCGACGGGTCCAGGCTCATCAGGTGGTAGTCGCCGCCAGGACGCAGGCCGTCGAATGCGTCGAGCAGGTTGCGAACGTAGCGAGGCTCGTCCGGATAGACCTCGTCCTTGATCTCGACCATCAGGTGGAAATGCGGCTGGTAGCGCTCGACGAAGCTACGGGCGTCCGGAATGTCCGGCGCGATGTCCTGCAGCTGCGACCAGGTGAGCTGGCCCAGCCGCTCCGGGCGCCCGTGCAGCCGTCGCAGGTCTGGATCGTGGTAGACCACCGGCACGCCGTCGGCGGTGTAGCGGATATCGAATTCCAGTCCCCAGACATTGGTGCCGACCAGGGGATCGAAGGCGGCGAAGGTGTTCTCGCGGACCTGCGATCCGGGGCGCTCTCCGCGGTGGGAGATGATCCGGGCCTGGCGCAGCGCCTCCGGCTCGGGGCGTGCCCGGGGCAGGGTGGCGACGACACCGTCGACCAGCGATATCAGCATGTCATCAAGCGACGGCGGCATGCGGCGAACCGACACGGGCGAGTCCGTACTATACGGAGCATCGAATCCGCCTTGCAGGAGTGCCGCCTTGAAGAAACACGTCCGCACCCGGCTGACCCATCTCGGTCGTGATCCCGCCCGTGACGACGGCCTGGTCAACACGCCGGTTGGTCGCGCCTCCACCGTGGTGTTTCCGTCGCTGGCCCGGTTGCGCGAGGCAACGCCGCAACCGCAGGGCGCGCTTCACTACGGCCGCTTCGGCACCCACAACCGGCACGATCTGGAGGCCGCCGTGGCCGACCTGGATGGCGCGGAAGGGGCAGTGGCGGTGCCGTCGGGTCTGGCGGCCTGCGTGCTGGCGATTCTGTCGCAGGTCTCGGCCGGTGATGAGGTGCTGATCAGCGACAACGTCTACTGGCCGACTCGCAAGACCTGCGATGCCTGGCTCAGCCGCATGGGGGTGAGCGCGCGCTATTTCGATCCGGCGCTGGGCGCGGCGGTCGCCGACGAGATCACCGATCGGACCCGGCTGGTCTATCTGGAGTCGCCGGGCTCGGTGACCTTCGAACTCAGTGACGTGCCGGCGATTTGCGCGGCGGCGCACGCGGCCGGCTGCGTGACAGCGCTGGACAACACCTGGGCCACCGCGCTGGGCTTCGATGCGGTCGCCCATGGCGTGGATATTGTGGTGCATGCCGCGACCAAGTATCTGGTCGGACATTCCGACGCGATGATGGGGCTGGTCTCGGCGTCAGGGGAGTGCCTGGAGCGCCTGCGCATGGTCAACATGGCGCTGGGGCACAGCGTCTCACCGGATGACTGTGCGCTGGCACTGCGCGGCATGCGCACACTGGCGGTGCGGCTGGAGCAGCACACCCGCTCGGCGCTGGCCGTCTGCGACTGGCTGGAGCAGCAGCCCGAGGTTCGGGAGATCCTGTTCCCGCCACGGCCGGGGGATCGCTATCACGCGCTGTGGACGCGCGATTTCACCGGCGGCT
>CALBOV010000348.1 GCA_937896565.1 uncultured Salinisphaerales bacterium | reverse complement strand
CCATCGATTCTCGCAAGATGCCAGTAGCCTGGCTAATTTTATAGACCGCCTAGAAGCCCAAGGTGGCACGCCGCTAGCTAGTGCCATCGAAGCTGCGAATCGATACCTAAAAGCGAACGCGTCTAGTACGCCATCTAATAGAGCAATCATTCTGTTGGCTGATGGAAAAGCAAATGAGGGCTGCGACCAAATTACGAATGTACTCGATAAGCTAGATTCGGATGTTTCACTTTATAAGCATGAAACAGTCGGTTTGGAGATTGATCCTTTCTCGACAGCTGCGTCGCAATTAAAAGAAGTCGCCTCAAGAACAGGTGGAGAATATCATCATGCCGCAAACGCGAGATCGCTGGATGATTCTCTTGACAAGGCAATACAAGGATTGAGTTTAGTTAAACTTATTGGCCAATTCGAATAATGCAAACTGATTATGATGCAACTTTAGAGTTGCAATTACTGAATTACGATTACGGTGACAGATTAAGATTGATTACGGTGACACCTTACCAATTACACCATTTATCGCTATGCTGGCCGCATGGCTCGCCTCCCCCGGATCATCGTTCCTGACTACCCGCACCACGTCACACAGCGGGGGAATCGTCGCCAACGTATTTTCCTGGCCGAGGATGACTATGCGGTTTATCGGGACACACTCGCCGAGAATTGCCGAACGCATGGGGTGGAGGTGTGGAGCTATTGCTTCATGCCGAACCACGTCCACCTCATCCTTGCGCCATCGTCGTCTGATGGATTGTCCCGTGCGGTCGGGGAAACGCATCGCCGCTACAGCGGCTTCATCAATGCGCGGCTGCGTGTGACAGGGCATCTGTTTCAGGGGCGGTTTGGCTCTGTCGCGATGGACGAAGCGCACCCCTATGCGGCATTTCGTTATGTGGCCATGAATCCGGTCAAGGCGAATCTGGTTGAACGGCCTGATGCTTGGCCCTGGTCAAGCACGCCAGCACACCTGGCTGGTCGGGACGACAGCCTGGTCACGGTCAAACCGTTTCTTGATCGCATCGAAAACCCGCAAGCGTTTTTCAGCGCTGCGGCGGATGAGGTTCGGGAGAGAAACCTGGCGTCAGGCCAGAGTATTGGAAGGCCGTTGGTGGATGACGACACGCTGGTTGCACTGGAGAAAGCGCTGGGTATTCAGTTGAGACCGGGGAAACGCGGACGGCCACGCAAGGAAAGGGCAGACCCGGGGCAGGTTAAATTCGTGTAATTGGTAAGGTGTCACCGCAGTTCTGCCGGAACCGTCAATTCCCCTGTTTCGGGGTCGATGTAGGCACGTTGCGCCGCCGCCTGCCCGGTCCCGGCATCCGCACTCGCCGCATCTTCAGCCGCGGGCGGCTCTTGTCTGGCGCAGGCCACCGCGAGCACCGCAAGCCCAATCAACAGAAACGATTTCATCGGAACAACCTGAGGCTAGGGAGTGGGGCAAGCCTATCAGGGCCCGGCGTTAAGGCTTCGTCATGGGATCACATCGCAAGCCCCGGTTGCGATACAATCCGCACTTCACGCGCCTGTAGCTCAGCTGGATAGAGTACTGCCCTCCGAAGGCAGGGGTCGCAGGTTCAAATCCTGCCAGGCGCGCCATCTCCGACCCGACCCGCCAGTTGTCCTTCCCGGGCGGTCACCGGTCGTTCGATTCGCCCTCAAGCCGTACCTTCGTCGACCGGTTCCGGCGTTTGCTCCCCCGTCGCGAGCTTTGCGCCCGGCGGCGAGAACATTGCCCGAAACACTGTTCCGCACGATCGCGCCGCCCGCAGGTCGCGGCCGATCGCGGCCCACTCGTGAAATGCGATGCGGAGGGGGTTGAACGTCGTGAGCTGGGTTGTCAGCCCGTACCGCGGGGCCTCCCGCTCCGGCTCGAAGGTGCCGAACAGGCGATCCCAGATGATGAAGATGCCACCGTAGTTCCGGTCGATGTAGCGCGGGTTGATGCCGTGGTGCACTCGGTGATGCGACGGCGTGTTCAGAATCCATTCCAGCGGCCCGAGGCGACCGACCGTCTCAGTGTGAATCCAGAACTGGTAGATCAGGTTGATCGAATGGGCGACGACGATCGCCAGCGGATGGAACCCCAACCAGGCCAGCGGCAGATAGAACGCGAATCCGTAAAACGGCGTGGTCCAGCTCTGCCGCAGAGCGGTCGACAGGTTGTAGTAACGCGAGGAATGATGATTCACGTGCGCGGCCCAGCCGAGTCGCACGCGATGCGAGAACCGATGGAACAGGTAGTAGCAGAAATCCTCGGTGACGATCAGCACCACCCATGCCCACCAGGCTGTCATCGGAATCGTCAGCAGGCGCTGGTCGTAAACCGCGAACGAGATGCCCAGGGTGATCAGACCGGTCAGCGCCGCGATCAGCACATTGCCCACGCCCATGGTCAGGCTGGCGGCGGTATCACGTCCGCCGTAGCCCTGAACACTCTGCCGGCCGCGAAGCCACCAGAATTCCAGTACCAGCAGGATCAGAAAACCGGGTATCGCAAGCGGCAACAGGTAATCCGCCAGCCAGATGATTCGCTCGCTCATCGGCCAACGTCAACGCGGTTCGTTTGACTCGCGACGCACCCGGACTCAGAACCCGCCGCGAAGTCTGAGCCCCACGTTGCTGGCATCGAAGGTGAAGCCGTTCACCTCGTACTCGATGTTCGTGTAGGACAGCGCGAACCAGCTGTAACCCACTTCCACCTTCAGGCCGGTGGCGTCATCGAACGAGAAGTCCTGCAGGAACCCGTCGCCGTCAAAATCCACGTTCATGTGATGCACCACACCGGCCAGGAACTGGAAATTGTCGACCAGCCCGATCGCGGAGACGTCCACGATCCAGCGCTCCAGCCCCAGGTCCGAGTTGTTCGCCGATGTCTCGTTGACCTTGTAGGACAGGGTGCCCTGCACGCCGAAATTCTCGCGCAGCAACAGATATCCGCCCGCTCCGAGCACGAACCCGTCGCCGGCGGTGATGTCCTCACTGTCGTTGTTGTCGAGCACGACCGTGACCAGATCGTCTCCGCCGAACTCCGCGGCCAGATCAACGACGAAACCGGCCCTGCGATTGTAGGCATGCCTGCCCGCCCGCCAGCCGGCTTCGCCGAAGAGCGGCTTGCCGGCGCCAGAGGGCTCGGCGCTGGGCGACGGGGTGGCAGGCGCAGCGGCTGACTCCGGTGCGGCTTCGGGCTGCACGGGCGGCGGCGTTGCGCGTGATGGCGCGGGCGACGCGACGGCAGACGACGGCTCCGGTATCCGGCTGGGCACAGGCTCGCCGGACGCACGCGCCGCGATCAGCGCCCGCGTGTCACGATCCAGCGCGCCGTCCTGAGGCAGGCCCTCATCGGCCTTGAACGCGTTGACCGCCGTTTCCAGATCATTGTCGAAAACACCATTGATCTCACCGACGTCGTAACCGAGCTGCTGCAGCTCCAGTTCCACCTGGCGAACGTAGTCCGACTGGGCAAATCCCTGCGTGCAAACCAGCAAGCCGGCCACCAGCACCCCGGCCGCTCCCCACCGAATGTTTTTCATGTCTTCCGCATCTCGATGCTGTCCAGCCAACGGCGACAGTGACCTTTCCGGCCCTCAAAGCGCAATCGCCATCCCCTGACGGGCAAAACCTGCAAATTCCTGGTTCACCCGCTCTTCATGTTCAGCATACCCATCTTCGTAGCTCATCAGATAGAGCTTGCGGCGCATCGCCGCCGGATACACGGCGACAAGTTCGTCCAGTGACGCGTGCACCGGATTGCCGGTCTGAAACGTGACGTCATGGAACCCGATGTCGAAATCCAGTCCGGCCAGCACATCGGGCACGGGCCGCGTGTCGCTGGTGAACACGACATGATCATCCACGACCAGACCGAACGAAGGCTTGCCCGGTGTGTGTGAGGTCTTGAACAGCGGCGCGGACAGTTGCGGCGCTTCCAGACGATCGCCCCCCACGGGCCTGACGTCGAAGTAATCCTCGAGCGATTGCTCGCCCTCGGAGTTTCTCCCCATCGATCCCTTGAGCGTCTGATCCCAGAGCTCTCCGATCAGCGATTCGGGCAGATAAAGCGGCACGCGGCGCCCCAGCCCGAACCGGGCTTCGTAGCCGATGCGCTCCAGACCGAACACATGATCGCCATGGACGTGGGTGATGAAGATGCCATCCACGTGCTCGAATCCGTATCCCTGAGCGTGCAGGGCCGCCTTGATGGTCCATCCGCAGTCGATCAGGAACAGACGACCGTTCTCGCGGATCGCGGCGTTGGTGTTGAAAAGCGTCAGCGACTCCGAATGACCGCAGCCGAGGATCAGCAACTCACGCATGTCCGGGCATCGCGTCGGCGATCAGTCCGGCAACACGGTCCAGCTCACGGCGCCGGCCCGCGGTTTCCGGCCGCGGCACCATCAGGGTCGAGACATGCCAGATCATGCGGGTCACCGTGCGCAGACGGTCGCCCCGGTAACGGGGAATGACGTGAACATGCACATGCGGAACGGACTGGCTCGCGGCGCGCCCGTCGTTGACGACGAAATGCTGCGCCAGGCTGCCAAGCCCCGACTGCTGCGCAGCACCCACCGACCGCGCGACCCGCCACAGATGGGCATGCAGCCCGTCATCCAGATCGGCCAGATGCTGCGCGTTGATGCGCGGCACGACCAGCGCATGGCCGCGCGACACCGGATTGATGTCGAGAAAGGCCACGCAGTGGTCGTCCTGGTGAACGAAACTGGCAGGGAGTTCGCCGGCAATGATGCGATCGAAGACCGTCAACCGACTTGCCCGGATCAGGGTTCCAGCGTCCAGAGCATGCCCAGCATCGCCGCGAGACTGCGCGCAAGCTGCACATGCGTGCCCGAGAACGGCACATGATTGCCGACCGCGTTCTTCGCGTTGACGAACTGCAATACGCCCAGCGGTTGACCGCCGCGGAAGGTCACCGGCGCGGAGAGAATCGATCGCGTGTCATATCCCATGCGCTGATCGAATCGCGCGACCCGCGACGAATCGAAATTCGGCAGACGAGACACGTCGGACACGTTGATGACATCGTTTTCGGCAACGGTCCGCGCCGAGACGGCCTCGGTCGACGGCGACCCGTCAGCGGCCAGCAGGGAAACTGGCCGGAATACGCCGTCGTCACCGAAATCGGACACGACCATCAGGCCCAGCGTCACTGATTTCACCACGCGAAAATGCAGCCAGTCACCGTCGCGGCGGTAAAGGCTGCAACCGTCAACCCCGGCGATTCTCACGGCGCTGGTGACAATGCGGCGCTCCATGGAGCTGGCTTCGAACGCCTGCCCCAACGCAGTAGTCAGCGCCGTCAATTCGCGCATCTGTTCGCGCAACGCGCGGAAGGCCTGGTCGCTCGCACTCACGGTTTCAGGACTGACAATATCTGGAATGTTCTCCGGCGCCCTCATGGGTGGCTCCAAAGCCGTGTGCTCAACGTCAATACACGCACCATGCCATGAATCCGACGTTCGGGCAGGTCTGAACCTATGATACGCCCCGACATGACAACTCCGTGGACCACGCCCATGTCCTTTGAACCAACCGACCCGGCCCTGCCTGCCCAGGCGCGAGCACTCGTGGCCGGCGAACCCAACCGCATCGCCAACATGGCCAACATCGCCGCGCTGGTGTTCCACGCGCTCGATCAGGTGAACTGGGTGGGCTTCTACCTGCGCGACGAGACGCGCGGTGAACTGGTGCTGGGTCCGTTTCAGGGCAAGCCCGCCTGTCTGCGCATTCCGTGGGGCCGCGGCGTCTGTGGCACCGCCGCCGCGACGGCTCGCGTGCAGCGTATCGCCGACGTGCACGCCTTCGAGGGGCACATCGCCTGCGATCCGGACTCGCGTTCCGAGCTGGTGATTCCGCTGATCACCGGTGGACGGGTCGTCGGCGTGTTCGATCTGGACAGCCCGATGCCGGACCGATTCAGCGATGCCGACGCGACATTGCTCCAGCAGGTTGTCGACGCGCTTGATCTCGGCGACGAAACTGTTTAAAAGTACAGCATGCTGACCCGACGCCAATCCGAAGTGCTCGACTTCATCCGGCAATTCGCCGAATCGGAGTCCATGCCGCCCACGCTCCACGAAATCGCCCGGGGCATGGGCTTCTCCTCCGACAACGCGGCACGCGATCATGTGCGCGCGCTGGCCCGCAAGGGCGCGATCGACCTGGTCGAGGGCGCCTCGCGCGGCATCCGGCTACGGGATGCGGGGATTCCCATCGTCGGCCGTGTTGCCGCCGGCTCGCCGATTCTGGCGGCGGAGAATGTCGAAAAGCGCATTCAGACCCAGGGCGGGCTGTTTGCCGAGCAGCCGGACTATTTTCTGCGCGTGGTCGGCGAGAGCATGCGTGACGCCGGCATCATGGATGGCGACCTGCTCGCGGTGAAGAAGAGCCACGAGGCCCGCAACGGCCAGATCATCGTCGCCCGGCTCGACGAGGACGTGACGGTCAAGGAATTCGAGCGCCGCGGCAACACCGTGCGCCTGATCGCGCACAATCCCGACTTCTCCCCCATCGAGGTCAACCTCGCCACGCAGCCGCTGGCCATCGAGGGCCGGGCCGTGGGCGTGTTCCGCAGCTACTAGAGCGCCCCCCGGCCAACCCGGCGCCAATCGCCACGACCCGGGTGATCGGCTACCCTCGCCGCCATGCGTTTCTGCCCTCAATGCCGGTCCGAACTCGTCTCCGGAGAGCACGGTGGCGCGCCGCGCCTGATCTGCCCGGATCAGGGCTGCGGCTTCATTCACTGGAACAACCCCGCGCCGGTGGTCGCCGCCGTCGTCGAATACGAGGGGCGGGTCATTCTCGCGCGCAACGTCGGCTGGCCTGAGTGGATGTACGGTCTGATCACCGGTTTTCTCGAAGCGGGAGAGACGCCGGAAGACGGCATGCTGCGCGAGGTGAAGGAGGAACTGGGCCTGGACGGCCGCATCGGCGGCCTGATCGGCGTCTACGAATTCATCATGCGCAACGAGGTGATCATCGCCTACCACGTCGAGGCGTCGGGGACGGTGGTGCTGAACGAGGAACTGGTCGACTGGAAGGCCGTGCCGCTGGACGAGTGCAAGGCCTGGCCGTTCGCCACCGGACTGGCGCTGCGCGACTGGTTGCGCACCCGGGGCATCGAGCCACCGATGCTGGAACTGCCCGGCCGATGAGCATGCCCGACGTGCCGGTGCTGGACACCGAGCGGCTACACATGCGCGGCTGGGTCCAGGACGACTTTCCCGCCTTCGCCGCCGTGTTCGCCGACAAGGAACACTGCCGTTACATCGGCGGCAGCTGCTCCGAGGACGATGCCTGGCGACGCTTCGCGATCACCGTCGGCCACTGGAGTCTGCGCGGATACGGCACCTGGGCGGTCACGCGGAGAGACACTGGCGAACTCGTCGGCTCCATCGGCCTGTGGAACCCCGGCGGCTGGCCGGAGATCGAGCTGGGCTACTGGCTGACCCGCGCCGGCACCGGCCAGGGCTTCGCGACCGAAGCGGGCGCCGCCGCCCGGCGCTACGCCTACGAGGTCCTGGGGCTGGGTCCGATCGTCAGTTTCATCCATCCGGACAACCACGCCTCGCAGGCCGTGACCCGCCGACTGGGCGCGAGGCTGGAGGCCATGATCACGATCAAGGACATCGACTGTCAGCGCTGGCGCCATCCGGCTCTCGACGCGCTGACCGACTGATTCGGGTCCCTCCCGCGACGTATCAGCTGCGCCGCCGCGCCGCTTCCCTGACCAGCTCCCGAAACAGGCGTCGCTGCACGCCGCGTTGAGGAATGTATTCGGGATGCCACTGCGTGCCGAGCAGAAATCCGCGGCCGGGATGCTCGATGGCCTGGACGATGCCGTCCAAATCGCGCCCGGACACCTTCAGATCGCCGCCCACGCGACGAACCGCCTGATGGTGCAGGCTGTTGATCCGTGTCTCGGGCCGCCCCATCAACCTCGCGAGCCGCGTTCCGCGCCGGATTTTCAGCGTCTTGCGGGGCAGGATCAGCCGCCGGTTGCCGGTACGAACGCGCATCGGTCGCAGATCGGCGAACAAATCGCCACCATGCGCCACGTTGATCAACTGCGCGCCCCGGCAAATACCCAGCATCGGCAGGCCGTCCTTCAGCGCGGCGTCGATGATCGCCAGTTCGAAACGATCCCGCTGCGGGTCGTAGTGGCCGGTCCCGGGGTCATCGCCGGCATAGAGCTGGGGATCGATATCGTCGCCACCGCCGATGATCACGCCGTCCAGAGGACCGACGCGCCGCGCCTGCGCCGGCGTCAGCCGCACCGGAACACCACCGGCCATGCGCACCGCCAGCGAACCGAACCACCAGCCCCAGGCGACCCGCCTGTCCGGCCCGGTGATGCCGATCACCGGACGGCGATGACGATTGCCGATACGCCGCCCCCGCATCAACGCGGCAATGGCAGCAACCACCGCTCGCAGTCCCGCGCCCACACGTCGAACAGCTTGGAAAGCGGGTCATCGAGATGCTTGCGATAGGCATGCATCATCGCCTGGCGGCGTGGTTCGTCGTAGGCGAGGTACTCGACCTGCAACCAGTGCCTCCAGGGCTCGTCCAGCGTCCAGCCATCCTCGTCGATCAGACAGTTGGGCAACCGGTAGTGCAGCGCCGGGCGCGCCTTGACCAGATGGGTGTCCAGCGCGGCGTCCAGGCGATCCCAGTCCACCTCCGCGAACACCGGAAGCATGTCCAGCGCCCGGTTCCGGGTCGGGTTGTGCTCGATGTAGTCATCGATCAGGCGATCCATGTCGGGCGCGTAGTCCGGGGCGGTGATCAACCGGGCGTAGCTGCTCCCGAAACGGTCGATGTATGGCGTGATCCGTCGCGACCAGTCGACCTTCGACTCCCGCGCCAGCCAGGGAAACAGGCAGATGAAGGATTGCAGATAGGCGAGCAGCGTCTCGGCCCGGGTATCCGGCAGTTCCGGATTCATGTGCAGACCGAAGGCGTAGATCGGCGAATGATGCGTACCCTGGGCGCCCGCCGCACGCAGTTGTTCGACCAGCGCGTTGAGGGTGTCCAGCTCCGGCATGGGGATCGGCGGCGTGACGATCTCGAACGGTACGACCTGCTTGGCGATCGCACCGATCACCTCGTCGGAGAGCTTTTCGAGGGAGAACAGCCCGCCGTCATCCGGCTTGTCGTCCTCGTGTCGGCCCAGACGCTTGACGTAACTGGAGTCCAGCTCGATGTGATACGTCCCGTGCGGCGTCTCCTCGACATCGCACTCGTAAGGCGAGATTGGCGAGATCGAACCGCCGATCACGGCCTTGACCGTGCGCGCAATCTGTTCGATTCCCAGCCCGGAGAACTCCAGTTCGATACCGATTCGGCGTAACTTGCCCGACGATGTCTGCGTCACGGGCGGCCCCGTCCAATCAGACGGTGACGGGCCAAGCCAACGCTGGATCATGTCGCGAATCATGGTGGCAATGGTGCCATGCCGCCGATACCATCGAATAGCTCTGGCACCTTAGGGAAGCTCAGAATGAATCGCACCACCAAGACGGCGTCGGTTTTCGCGCAAGACCAGGCGGAGAGAGTGCGCTTTGGTCGTTCCAAAGAAGCGAACGACAACGCAGGATTGCGGGAAAACCGGCCCGTTCCGTACCGGATTGCGCCTGAAAACAGGCCATGCGGCGTTGCTCGTCGTTCATTTGGAATGACCAAATTTCGCTCCTCGCGCCTTGCCTGGCCTGTTTTCAGGCGGCAACTTGGCGGCGTGAATAAATCAGTGCTTCCCTAGCCCCAGACCGAACCTCATCGACAGGAGTCGAACATGATGCGCAACTGGAAGTCACTCGTGAACGCCGCGGCGCTCGGCATGGCCTTGCTGGTGACCGCTCCGGCCATGGCCGGGCAGAAGATCTACACCGGCTGGTTCAGCGATGTCGCGATCAAGGGCTATGACCCGGTGGCCTACTTCACCGACGGCAAGCCGGTCGAGGGCAAGGAAGCATTCGAAACGCAATGGGAGGGCGCGACCTGGCGGTTCGCCAGCGCGGAGCACCGCGACCTGTTCGCCGCGAACCCGGAGCAGTACGCCCCGCAGTACGGCGGCCACTGCGCCTTTGCGGTCGCCAAGGGCAATCTGGTGAAGATCGATCCCGAGGCCTGGACCATCGTCGACGGCAAGCTGTACCTGAACTACAGCCTGTCGGTGAGGGACCAGTGGCTGGCGGACCGCGACGGCTTCATCGAGCAGGCCGACCGGCAGTGGCCGCAAATCGGTCAGGAATAGCCATCGTCAGCGGTCCCGCGGTCGCGCTGCGTTGACCGCGGGACCGGATCGGCTAACCGGGTTCGCCCCAGAGTTCCTCCAGCCGCGCATCGCGCCCGCAGGCGAAGCGGTAGTAGCGATACCGCAGCGAATTCTTCTTGTAATAGTCCTGGTGGTACTGCTCCGCCTCGTAGAACGTGCCGGCCGGGGTGATCTCGACCAGCACCGGCGACACCTCGCCCGCGTCGATGATCGCCTGCCTGGAGGCTTCCGCCGCCTCGCGCTGCGCGGCGTTCAGCGGAAAGATGCCCGGCCGATACTGCCGCCCGCGGTCGCAGAACTGTCGATCGTCCGTCGTCGGATCGACGTTGCGCCAGTAGACATCCAGCAGCTCCTCGTAACTGACGACGGAGGGATCGAACTCGACCCGAACCGCCTCCGTGTGACCGGTACCGCCCGCCGACACGGCCTCGTAGGACGGATTCTCCACCGAGCCGCCGATGTAGCCGGAAACCGCTTCGCTCACGCCCTCGACCTTCTCGAAATCGGATTCGGTGCACCAGAAGCAGCCACTGGCGAAGATCGCCTGCTCGGCATGCAGAGGCAGCATGGCCAGTGTCAGACAGACGCCTAGCAGCACGCGGGGTCGATTGGTTCGTCGCATGGGAAACCCTCGAAAGTGAATGGAGCGGTGGTACCAGTAGACCGGATCGGGGGCGCGGGCTTCACGCGCATCCGAACCCGGGCCGCCAGCGAATAAATGGGCAGACAAGTTCTGGTGACCTGTTCGCCGCCCCGGCTGTTCCGGGGCCAGGGCATCGGGAGGTTGACGGGTTGTGGAAGCAATACTCGTCGGAATGGATTTTCATGAAAGGCTTGCACCCGTTCGTCGGGTCCGAAACAATCCCGTCATGCAGTCCACTCCGGCGGCCGAACTTACCGTACTTGAGCGCATCGCCCGTGGTGATTCCACGGCCGTCGACGCGTGCATCAAGACGTACGGTGGCCTGATCTGGTCAATCGCCCGGCGCTACTTCAAGCGCCAGGCCGATGCCGAGGATGCCGTTCAGGAAGTCTTTCTGGACCTCTGGAAATCCGCGGCGCGGTACGACCGCAACAAGCGGTCGGAACCCGTATTCGTCGCGATGATCGCGAAACGCCGGATCATCGATCGGTTTCGCTCCGAGACGCGACACCCGCTGGCAGAAGAATTGCCGGCGACAGGGGTTGAAAACACCCACGCGGATGCCGATCCCGAGCTCTGCACCGAAGCCGGGCAAATCCGCGACCGGCTCGGCGACCTACGCAAGGAGGAACGGGACGCACTCGATCTTGGGGTGGTGTATGGCTACAGCCATGCCGAGATCGCGGAGAAACTGGATATGCCGCTGGGCACCGTCAAGTCACACATGCGACGGGGCCTGATGCGGTTGAAGGGCTGGCTCGACGACGGGCCGGGGACGCAGTAATGGCGCAGTCTGACGACAACATGGACCTCTGGCTGAGAGCGCTGACCGGCGAGCTCACGGCCGAGGAGCGCCTGCGCCTGGACCGCGACGATCCCGAGTTCGCCGAACTCGAGGAAATGGCGGCGATCTACGATCTGGCCAGCACCGGCGGGGCCGACGAGGCCATGCCCGATGATCTGGCCGAACGGATTCGCGCGCAGGCCGTACTGCCGAACGCGGAACCCGGGAACGCAACGGCGACGCCCTCCTCCGTCACGCCCATTCAATCGGAACGCTCGCGAACCCGCAGGTCGTCCAGCGCCGGCCTGGCGTGGTTTGCCGCCGCGGCTTCGCTCATCGCCGCCATCGTCGGCTGGTGGCCCGAGACACCCGCGCCCGGACCCGCTCCGCAACCAACGCCCACGATCGCCGACCTGAAGCACCAGTTCGAGACACAGGCACCCGACCTGGTCGAGTTCGCGCTGGCGGGCACGGAGGATCCGGCGGCCGGCGACGCCGCAGCCGGTTCCGTGGTCTGGAGCCAGGATGCTCAGCGCGGCTACATGACGATTCGCAATCTCGCGGTGAACAACCCCGACGAATCGCAGTATCAGCTGTGGATCTTCGACGGCAGTCGCGAGAAGCATCCGGTCGACGGCGGCGTGTTCGATGTCACCGAGGATGGTGAAGTCATCGTTCCGATCGAATCCAAGTTGCCGGTGCGCGAGCCCACGCTGTTCGCGATTACCGTGGAGCGTCCCGGCGGCGTGGTGGTCTCGGACCAGGGCCGGATCGCGATGGTAGGCAAGGTCGGCGCCTGACCCGCGTCGGCGTGTCAGTCCTCGCCGGCCCGATCGACGCGGCTCGCCAGGCCCTCTCGGGATTGCTCGCCCCGGCCGCGGCGGTCAAGCCGGCGTAGCCACCAGGCGCCGGCGAGAAAACTCACCGTCAGCAGGCCGAACAGCCAGAGCATTCAGCGCTTCTGATCGTCGGCGGGGGGCTCACCCCAGTCATCGTCATCATCCCACTGACGCACCTTGGTCCAGTCGGCCCGGGCTTCCTGCGCCTTGGCCTCGCGCAGGCGCTTGAGCACGAAGCCGTAACCGCAGATCACGAACACGACCAGCCCGATCAGCACCCACAGCCCGGCGGACATCGCGGCTACCCGGCCGAGGCCTGCTTGTGGACGATGAGCATCGCCAGTTCCAGCGCCTGCTCGTAGTTCAGCCGGGGATCCACCGTGGTCTTGTAGGCGCGGGCCAGATCGGTCTCGGTCAGATCACGGGCGCCGCCCATGCATTCGGTGACGTTCTCGCCGGTCAGCTCCAGATGGACGCCGCCGAGGTAGGTCCCGGCCGCGGCATGCAGATCGAAGGCCTGCTCCAGCTCGGAGCGAATATTGTCGAAGCGTCGCGTCTTGACGCCGCCGGCCACCGATTCGATGTTGCCGTGCATGGGGTCGCACATCCACAGCACCGGCCGGCCGCTGTCACGCACCGCGTCCAGAATTGGCGGCAGCTCGGAACCGATCACCTCGGCGCCCATGCGATGAATCAGCGCCACCTTGCCCGGCACGTTGTCGGGGTTCAGTCGCTCCAGCAGGCCGAGCACCCAGGGCACGTCCATGCCGGGGCCGATCTTCACGCCCACCGGGTTCTGGATGCCACGGCAATATTCCACATGCGCGCCATCCAGATCGGCCGTGCGCTTGCCGATCCACGGCATGTGCGTGGACAGGTTGTACCAGCCCGGCTGGCGCGGCACCCGACGCGTCGACGCCTGCTCGTAGGGCAGATGCAAAGCCTCGTGACTGGTGAAGAAATCCACCCGCGACAGCTCGCTGATCGACTGCTCGGCCAGGGTTTCCATGAACCGCAGCGAATCGCCGATGGCATCGACGCGGCTCTGGTATTCCTTGGCCAACGGCGCGTGCTCCACCCATTGCAGATCCCAGTATTCCGGGTGATGCAGATCGGCGAAGCCGCCGTCGATCAGGCCGCGGACGAAGTTCAGCGTCATCGCCGATCGCGCATGCGCGGTCAGCAGCCGCTGGGGATCGGGGACGCGGGCCGCCTCGGTGAAATCCGGCGCGTTGATGATGTCGCCCCGGTAACTGGGCAGCGTCACGCCATCCTTGGTTTCAAAATCCGACGACCGCGGCTTGGCGTACTGTCCGGCGAAGCGGCCAACGCGGACGACACGCTTCTTGAGTCCATGCACCAGCACCAGACTCATCTGCAACAGCACCTTAAGCCGGTTGGTGATGATGTCCGGCGTGCAGTCGGCGAAGCTCTCCGCGCAATCGCCACCCTGCAGCACGAACTTGCGGCCGGCCACGGCATCGGCGAACTGCTGGCGCAGCGCCATGATCTCCCAGGACGTGACCAGCGGCGGCAGCTCGCTGAGCTGTCGCAGCGCGGCATCCAGCGCCTGCTGATCCGGATATTGCGCCTGCTGGACCGCCTGACGCCGCGTCCAGGATGTCGGGGACCAGGATTGTGGTTCGGGTTTGAGCACGGCGCTCATAAGGCGTAGGTCTCGTTCAGATAGCGAATGATGTCCCTGGATTCGTACATCCGGACGTCGGTATTCGGGTCGATCAGGTACGGCACCTGCAAACGCCCCGTCTCCTCGAACATGCGCTTGCGGTTGCGGCCGCGCACGTCCGCCTCCGGATAGAACTTCTTGCGCACGATCGGCGGGCCCATGTCGGCCTTCTGCGCCTTGCCCATGTTGCGCAGGATGTAGGGCAGTTCGAGCTCGCAGAGGCGCTCGCGCACCAGGCGCGAGTAGGGACTGGACTCGAAGGAATAAAGCTCCAGCGGCTGCTCGGGTGCCTTCGACGGACGCGCGAACAGGCCCCGACCGATGCGGGGAATCGCCGCGAGCTGGCTGGTCATCGACTGCAGGCCGTGCGGCGTTTGACGCAGGCGGCGGGCGCCGTAGGTCTCGGCCAGATATCGGACGATGTCCTTCGACTCGTATAGCGCCGTTCCCGAGTTCGGGTCCACCAGATACGGAAACTGCGCCTTGCCTCCCTTCTCCTCGGCCTCCGGCCGGAACCGCTTGCCGCCTTTGGGGCAGGGCCGGATCAGCACGTCCAGGTCCATCTCCGTCAGCGCTTCACGCACCAGCCGGCAGAACGGGCACCCCTCGAACTCGTAGAGCTCCAGCAACTGCGCCGGCTGCTCGCGCACGCCGTATGCACCCGTGCCCCGCCATCCGGCGAGCGAGCTGGTCATGACGGAAGCCAGTACGTTGAGCATGGGTTCGATCCCGACGGTCGCAAAAAAGGGGCAACATCTTAAACCCTGAGGCCGCCGGGGACACGGACGTGTTCAATCGGAAGGCCCTGAATACCGAGGTTGACGCCTCGATCACATTCCAGCGCTTGGTCCGCGATTGATCACCTGACAGTAAGCATAGAAATGCCGGGTGAACGCCGCCACTCCTCGCCCAACACCCACTAACTAGGTGATGCCATCAGCTTCGTCGGAGTGGATCGCTTCACGCCGACGACCACAGGAAAAGGGGTACTGACTACGGGATCCAGAATAAATCTCCGTCCCGGTCTACTTCCGACCTCCGGAGACCGCCCGATTTCCCGGGCATAACGCGCCGGGCAAGCATCAACGCCACTTCCTCCGCGAATCGTTCGCTACCAAGCGCGTAATTTCCATCCGTCGCCTTGCGAATCTTGTCCACCATCTCGGGTTTGAGGTCCGACCGAAACCGCTCTTGGCAACCAATGCGCTAATCTTCCTCATGGCTGTCCATACTGGGCGTTAGTGCATAGACAGACCATGATCGCCAACATCAACGTGACATAAACTGGGGCCTGTCCCTTATTACTCGCTGTCGAGCTCATCCGTCAGTTTCACTTTTCAGATAACTTTTCGTCGCCTCCGCCAACGTCGCGTAAAGCTGACCCAGCTCATCGTCTTGGACAGAAAATTGCGCCCCACTTAACTCCCACATTGAACCGCCCCGGGAATCCCGGAGGCTCATAGGTTTGAGTCAGGCGGCCATCGCCTGACCCTCAATCTGTGAATAGTAAGCCGCTTCGCGCTCGATCGGCGGGACATTGCCGATCGATT
>CALBOV010000347.1 GCA_937896565.1 uncultured Salinisphaerales bacterium | reverse complement strand
TCATCCGGGCCGCCGTCAGCGACCGAGCCGACGGTGCCTGTTGCGGGATATCGCGTGGCCTCACGCGACACGCGGCGAACCCTGATTCACTGACAGGAGGTCGACATGAGCACGCTACTCTGGTTGCTGATCTTCGCCGTCGCCGGAACGGCGCTGGCCTATCGCAAGACAACGCTCGTCACGTCCACGGCCGTGATCGGTGCATTGTTGCTGGTGCTGTCCATCTTTGGCGATGTGGCCTGGGGCTGGCTGCTGCTGTTCTGGCTGGTCTTCGCCGGCATCGCCGCGGTGCTGAACGTCGATTCGCTGCGCAAGCAGTTGCTGACGGCGCCGGCGTTCAAGTTCTTCAAGAATGTCCTGCCCGAGATGTCCGACACCGAGCGCGCCGCCCTGGAGGCCGGCACCGTCTGGTGGGAAGGCGACCTGTTCTCGGGCAACCCCGACTGGTACCGGCTGGGCGCGTTGCCGCGCCCGCGCCTGTCGGAGGAAGAGCAGGCGTTTCTGGACGGACCCGTCGAGGAACTCTGCGGCATGCTGGACGATTGGCAGATCGTCCACGAGGACGCCGACCTGTCGCCGCAGGCCTGGGAGTTCATCAAGAAGAACAAGTTCTTCGGCATGATCATTCCCAAGCAGTACGGCGGGCTGGAGTTCTCCGCCGTCGCGCATTCGGCGGTGCTGACCAAGGTCGCCAGCGCCGGGGGCACGACCGCCTCGTCCATCGTCGCGGTGCCCAATTCTCTCGGCCCGGCCGAACTGCTGCTGCACTACGGCACCGACGAGCAGAAGAACCATTACCTGCCGCGGCTGGCCACCGGCGAGGAAATTCCCTGCTTCGGTCTGACCAGCCCCTACGCGGGCTCGGATGCCGGGTCGATTCCCGACATGGGCGTGGTCTGCGAGGGCACCTGGAAGGGCAAGAAGACGTTGGGCATGCGCCTGACCTTCGACAAGCGCTACATCACGCTGGCGCCGGTGGCGACCGTGATCGGCTTGGCCTTCAAGCTTTACGATCCGGATCACCTGCTCGGTGAACAGGAGGATCTCGGCATCACCTGCGCGCTGGTGCCACATGACACCAAGGGCGTGGAAATTGGCCGACGCCACTATCCGCTGGCGGCGCCGTTCATGAACGGCCCGATCCGCGGCAAGGACGTATTCGTGCCGCTGGATACGATCATCGGCGGACAGCAGAACGCCGGTCGCGGCTGGCGCATGCTGATGGAAGTGCTGTCCGTGGGCCGCGGCATTTCGCTGCCGTCCGGCAGCACTGGCGGCGCCTTGCAGGCGGCGTTCGCGACCGGTGCCTACGCTCGGGTGCGCAAGCAGTTCAACGTGTCCATCGGCGAGTTCGAGGGCATTCAGGAGGCAATGGCGCGAATCGGCGCCCGCGCCTACGCCTGCGATTCCGTGCGGCAGATGTCCGCGCTGGCCGTGGACCTGGGCGAGAAGCCTTCCGTGTCTTCCGGCATCGCCAAGATGCACGTGACCGATCTGGCCCGAAAGATCGCCATCGATGCCATGGATGTGCATTCCGGCAAGGCGGTGTGCATCGGGCCGAAGAACGTCATCGCCAACGGTTACCAGAGCGCGCCGGTGGCGATCACCGTCGAGGGTGCCAACATCCTCACGCGCAGCATGATGATTTACGGACAGGGGGCGATTCGCTGCCACCCCTACGTGCTGCGGGAGATGGACGCGGTCGCCGACGAGGACGCGCAGCGCGGCCTGGACAATTTCGACACCGCGTTCATGGGTCATCTGGGGCATGTCGCCTCCGCCAAGGCGCGTTCGTTCGCGCTGGGCCTCACCGGTTCACGACTGGCCAGCGCGCCGGTCAGTGGCCCGACCGCGATTTACTACAAGCGACTGGCGCGCTACAGCGCCAACCTCGCGTTGCTGTCCGACGTGTCGATGGGGCTGCTGGGTGGCAGCCTGAAGTTCCGCGAGAGCATTTCCGCCCGTCTGGGTGACGTGCTCTCCGCGTTGTTCATCGGCAGCGCGGTGCTCAAGCGTTATCAGGATGACGGCCGTCCGGAGGAGGACCTGCCGCTGGTGCAGTGGATGCTGGACGATCTCTGTCACGGCATCGAGGACAGTCTCGACGGCGTACTGAATCACCTGCCGATGCGGCCGGTGATGTGGGGGCTGCGTCTGGTGATCTTTCCGCTGGGCCGGCGCGCCCGTGCGGCTGGCGACGACAACAATCGCAGTGTCTCCAAGTTGATGATGGAACCCGCCGCCTCCATGGACCGGCTGGCGCATGCGGTCTACAAGCCGGACAGCGTGGAACATCCGCTGGGCGTGCTGCGCAAGGCGCTGACGGCCGTGCTGGAGACCGAGAAGCTGGAACTCAAGCTGGTCAAGGCCTACAAGGCGGGCGAGCTGAAACATCCCCATCCGCGTGAGCGGATCGACGAGGCGAAGACCGCCGGATTGATCTCCGCCGACGAGGCCAAGGCGCTGATCGCGACCTGGGATCTGGTGGCCGAGGTGGTCGCCGTGGACGAGTTCACCACCGAGGACATGCAGGCTGGGCGATCGGTGACGGCCCGCGGGGAAAAGCCCAAGGCGAAGCCGAAGGCATCCGCTGCACGCAAGACCGGTAGTTCCCGGACCAGGACGGCGTCCAAGGCCGCCGCGGGCAAGTCGACCAAGTCGGCGAGCGCCAAGTCGCGCACCACCAAACGCTCGACGGCCAAGTCCGGCGCCGCGAAGTCCAGCACTGGCGACAAGCCGGCGGACTCCACGTCCGAGGATGCTCGCGAGACCAGCGAATCCGCCTGAACCCCGACATCGCGGGTGTTTTCGTTCACCCTTTCCGCCGCAAGGACGCCTGACCGATGCAGCGACAATTCGAAGCCCTCAGTCATGGCGCCTACGATCTGCTGGTTGTCGGTGGGGGCATCTACGGCGCCTGGACCGCCTATGACGCCGCGCTGCGTGGCTACCGCGTCGCGCTGGTCGAGAAGACCGACTGGGCGGCCGGGACCTCGTCGGCATCCAGCAAGCTGATCCATGGTGGCCTGCGCTATCTGGAGCACTTCAATTTCGGGCTGGTCCATCACGGTCTGACCGAGCGTGCGACGCTGACGCGCATCGCCCCGCATGCGGTCGATCCGATTCGCTTCGTCATTCCCAAGTACCAAGGCGACCGTGTCGCAAGCTGGAAGATGCGCATTGGTCTGATGCTTTACGACGTGCTGGCCGGCAAGGGTCAGCCGGTGGCGCCGCATGACCGCTTCGACACCGAGGAACTGCGCAGCAGCTTTCCCTACCTGTCCACCGAGGGGCTGATCGGCGGGTTCTCCTACGGCGACTGCCAGGAAGACGATGCCCGCGTCACGCTGGAGGTGGTCGCTGCGGCGCAAAAGGCGGGCGCCGTGGTGGTCAATCATGCCGCCGTGCGCGAGCTGGTGCGCATGGACGATCGCGTGGTGGGTGGTGTTGTCGAGGACCGGTTCACCGGCGCGCAGACCACGGTGCGCGCGCGCCTGACGGTCAACGCGGCCGGCCCCTGGGCACCGGCGCTGGCAGGCGGCCGCCCGGCCGTGGGCGCCTACAAGCTGATCAAGGGCGTGCATTTGATGATGCCCGGCCTGCCGGGGCCCAAGGATGCGTTCCTGCTCACGGCCCGGACCGATGGCCGCGTGTTCTTCGTCATCCCCTGGTACGACCACACGATCATCGGCACCACCGAATCCGACTATCAGGGTGACCTCAAGGACCTGACGGTCTACGAGGACGAGGCCGAGTACCTGCTGGAGGAAGCCAACCGGGCGATGAAGGCCGCGAACTGGACCCGCGCCGACATCCGCGGATGCTTTTCCGGCGTTCGCACGCTGATGGGCGGCTCGGACGGTTCGCTGTCCGCCGTCTCCCGCGACTTTCATGTGCGCAAGCCGGCGCCGGGCCTGTGGATGCCCATCGGCGGCAAGTACACCACCGCGCGCGGTGACGCCGAGGAGCTGATGGACGCCGCGCGCAGCGATCTCGGGCCGGCGCGCCGGTCACGCCGCACCCATCAGCAGCCGCTGGCCTGGGCGCCCAGCGGCGACATCGGTGCCTGGCGTGCCGAGGCGGAATCGGACGCCCGCGGTCTGGGCGTGGACGAAAGCGCCGCCGCCTGGCTGGTCAAGCGCCATGGCAATCGCACCGACGAGGTGCTGGACCTGATCCGCAGTGACCCGTCGCTGGGCGAGCGTCTGCACGCGCAGACACCGTTTCTGCGCGCCGAGGTGATCTTCGCTGCCGCCGAGGAAATGGCCTTGACCCTGGTCGACGTGCTGCGTCGGCGGATGCCGGTGATGCTGATGCTGCAACCGGACGCCGAACTGGCCCGCGCCACCGCCGAGCTGATGGCGTCGGTCCTGGGCTGGGATGCCTCGGAGATTGAATCGCAGTGCGCCGAGGCGTTGTCGCGCTGGCCGACGATTTCACCACGCCCTTAGCTTTTCGCCCCGGGGCCGCCCGCTCGCGGTGGTGACCCGATCCCACCGACGACCAACGGCGGGTCTTCGTCCCGTCAGCGGTCTAGGTGGGTCTGCATCTTCACCCTGCGTTGACACCACTGCCCGCAGAATTCCGCCACCGGTCACGAGTCCGACAGGACGGTGAACCGGAAAAAAGAATTTCGATTGGTGCAACGGAGGACTCCCCATGAAACACTGGCTTGCCGGCGTGCTCGCGCTCGGCCTACTGGTCGGCTGCAGCGTTGATGACGAGGCAGAGGAACAGGCGCTCAACGAGGTCGCGCTGTCCCTGTTCGATCCGGTCGCGGCCAGCGCCGTCGTGCCGTTTCCGATTGACGCGTTCTTCTCGGGTTTCATCGATCCGACGCTGAACGTGCCCAACGGGTCGTCCGCGCCGTTCGTGACGGCGGCGAACGAGGTGGATGGCTTCTCGACCACCAGCCCGATCTTCACCGACCTGCTCGGCTTCGTGGATTTCAGCACCACCGCGCAGGGCGTGATCGTGATCAATACCGCCACCGGTACTCCGCTGGTGCCGGGCATCGACTACGTGGTCGAGGACTATCCGGTCATCGATGATGCCGACGGTGTGCCGATCAACCAGAAACGCACACGCCTGCTGATCCAGCCGCTGCGTCCGCTGGCGCCGGAAACCCGTTACGTGGTCGCACTGACCCGGGCCCTGCAAAGTGAGGCCGGCATTCCGGCGCGCCCGTCGGCCCTGTTCGAGATCACCGCCAGCGCCACGCCGGTTTCGGAGCAGACCGCGCCGGCGTTGACCACGCTGACGGATGCTCAGAAGGCAACGCTGGAAGCGCTGCGCGCGCAGATCATCCGTCCCACGGTCGGAGGCCTGGCGGCCGCCGGCATTCCAGAATCCTCGCTAGTGCTGGCCTGGCCGTTCACGACCCAGTCCATCGGCAAGAGCCTCGCCGCGGTCGATGCCGCGGCCACGGCGGCGCCGCTGGGCGTGCAGCCGGTGCCCAATGGCGTCGGGGGAACACTGAACACCGGCAACCTCGGCCTGGGGCTGCCCGCGGTTGCGGACATCTACGCCGGCACCTTCCAGACGCAGTACTACCTGCAGGCGGCCAGCGCGGAGAATCCGACCGGACCGCTGTCCGGCTTCTGGCTGGCTGATCCTGCGCAGCCCGACACGAACGCGACCTTCCTGGGGCAGGTGCCCTGCGGGGCGTTCGCCGTGGGTGCGATGCCGCCGGGCTTCAGTGAACCGTTGCAGCCGAGCACCAGCACGACCACCTGCTTCCCGGTGCCGGTCGCGCAGAGCACCCAGACCATCCCGGTGCTGGTGACCGTGCCCAACGGCAACAGCGGACAGACCATGCCCGATGATGGCTGGCCGGTGGTGATCTTCCAGCACGGGATTACCCGCAATCGCACGGACATGTTCCCGGTGGCTCCGACCCTGGCGGCTGCGGGTTTCGTGGTGATCGCCATCGACCATCCGCTGCACGGCATCACGCCGGGTTCCAGCGTCGCCGGTTTCCGGATTCCCGGCGTGGCGGAGCGGACCTTCGATGTCGACTACGTCAATAACGAGACTGGCGCGGCCGGTCCGGATGGCCAGGCAGACGCGTCTGGGCAGCATTTCGTCAACCTGTCGAGCCTGCTGACCGCGCGCGACAACATCCGCCAGTCGGTTGCCGATCTGACGCGGCTGTCCAAGTCGGTGGGTTTGCTGGATTTCGACGGTGACCCGCAGACCGACGAGATCGACGAGACCCGCGTGTCCTTTGTCGGGCATTCGCTGGGCGGCATCGTCGGCACGACGCTGCTGGGCGTGAACTCGACCATCGGACCCGCCACGCTGGCAATGCCCGGCGGCGGCATCACCAAGTTGCTGGATGGCTCGGTCAGCTTCGGGCCCAGCATCGCGGCGGGCCTGGCGGCATCGGGGCTGAACGAGGGCGGTGATCTCTACGAGACCTTCCAGCGTTTCGCGCAGCTGGTGCTGGATACCGCCGATCCGATCAACCACGCGGCCGCGGCTCGTGACGGTCACCCGATCCACATGATCGAGGTGCTGGGGGATCAGGTCGTGCCGAACAACGTACCGGCCGGCCCGGCGACCGCGGCCAACGATCGCGTGACCATCGCCGGACCGCTCGGAGGCACCGACCCGCTGTACATGCAGATGGGTCTGGATGTGGTCGACAACGTTGATCCCGGCGTGACGCAGACGCAGATCGTGTCGCAGGACGCCAACGGTGTGGGTGCCGTCGTCCGGTTCACTGAGGGCGATCACGGTTCGATTCTGGACCCGTCGGCCTCGCCGGACGCCACCACGGAAATGCAGACGGAGATGGCGCTGTTCCTGATCTACGGCGGTGCCTGTCTGCCCGTTGGCCAGACATGCAACTTCGTCGCGCAATGACCCGCCGGTTTGACAGGAGACAACCCATGACACGCAATTCTCTCGTTTCGCGCGTGCTGGTCACCGGCGCGCTGCTGGGACTGGCGCACGAGGCCGCCGCGGTTAGCTTCGAGCTGGGTGATGCCAGCGTTCGGATCGACTCGCAGTTCTCCACCGGCTTCGCCGTGCGCATGGAGGACCAGAGCCGCACCCTGATTGGCCAGGCCAACACCACCGCCGACGGGGACGCCGGTCTGGCGTATTCCACCAATGGTGACGACGGCAACCTCCAGTTCGACAACGGCGACGTGTTCGCCGCGGCCTCGAAGCTGACCTCCGATCTGTCCTTCAACTGGGGGAATTTCGGCGCCTTCGTGCGGGGTACATACACCTACGACTGGGTGCTCAACGACGAGGACTTTCTTGATCCGGCGGACCACATGGGACCGACCGATGACACCCTGACGCCCGCCGATCTCGTCGCGCGGCGCGACAAGATCCAGGACACCGTGGGCAATGATGCGGACCTGCTCGACGCTTATGTTTACGGCGACTTCGACATTGCCGGCCGTTATCTCGCGGTGCGCGTCGGCCAGCAGGTGCTGAACTGGGGCGAATCCACCTTCGTGCAGAACGGCATCAACAGCCTGCTGGCGGCCGATGCCAACCATCTGCGCGTGCCGGGCTTCCAATTGGAGGAGGTGTTCCGGCCCGTGGGCATGGCCTGGGCGTCGACCGACATCGCCGACAACGTATCGCTGGATGTGTTCTACCAGTACGAATGGCGGCCTACCATCATCGAGGCGGCCGGGACCTATTTCTCGACCAACGACTTCGCCGGCCCCGGCGGGCAGACGGCGCAGATAGGCTTCGGCCGGGCGCCGGAGAACGCGTACCCACTGACGCCATGCTCGGACGGCACGCCCTGCGTGCCCTTCGGTGCGGCGATCAACCGTCTGCCGGATCGTGACGCGAAGGACGATGACCAGTTTGGTGGCGCGCTGCGCATGTACATCCCGGTGCTCAACGACCTGGATCTGAGCTTCTACGCGGCGAACTACCACAGCCGGTTGCCCATCGTGTCCGGCCAGTCCCGGCCCACCGGTAACTCGCCGTCCACCGAGTCGGGTTACCGTCTGGTGTATCCGGAGAACATCAAGCTCTACGGCCTGTCGTTCAACACCACGGTCTGGGGTGGAATCGCGCTGCAGGCGGAGTACAGCCGCAAGGAAGATCAGCCGCTGCAGATCGACGATGTGGAACTGCTGCTCGCCGGCCTCGGTGTGTCCAGCCAGGTCGCGCCGATCCAGGGCTCGGCGCTAGGCGGACAGGAGATCGTCGGCTATCGCCGGTTCAACGTGAACCAGGTCAACGTGGGCCTGACCAAGATCTTCGGTCCCTGGGGCTGGATCGGCAGCGATCAGGCGACCATGGTGCTGGAGACCGCGGCGATGAACGTCGAGGACATGCCGGAGCTTGAGGAATTGCGTCTGGAGGCGCCGGGCACCTACACACCGGGTGACGCGACCACCGCTGCCGCGCTGGGCGTGCCTCAGCAGATCGGCGGGTATCCGACGGCTTCGTCCAGGGGCTACCGGGTGGCGACGCGACTCACGTACAACAACGTGTTCAACCGCTTTGTCATGGAGCCGGCAATCCTCTGGCAGCATGACGTCAACGGCACGTCGCCGACACCGCTGACCAACTTCGTCGAGGGTCGTCAGCAGATCAACCTGGTGCTCAATACCCGCTACCTGGACCGCCTGGAATACGAGGTCGGTTACACGATCTTCCAGGGCGCCAAGCCCTATAACCTGCTGGGCGACCGTGACTTCCTGCACATGGTGGTCAAGTATAGCTTCTGAGCGGCCGGGTCACGGCCTGGATTTCCCCGAGGGAAGCACTGATTTATTCACACCGCCAAGTTGCCGCCTGAAATGAGGCCAGGCAAGGCGCGAGGAGAGAGGTTTGGTCATTCCAAATAAACGACGAGTAACGCCGCATGGCCTCATTTCAGGCGCAATCCGCATGGAACGGGCCGGTTTTCCCGCAATCCTGCGTTGTCGTTCGCTGACTTGGAATAACCAAGCGGCACTCACTCCGCCTGGGCTTGCGGGAAAACCGGCTCCGTCTTGGTGGTGTGAATAAATCAGTGCTTCCCTAGCCCCCAGTGGCAGCGTTTAACGAACAAGGAGACATCAATGAGCGAAATACTTGATGTAGTGATCATCGGAGCCGGTGTGTCCGGCATCGGCATGGCCAGCCGCCTGCGCAGCGAAATGCCGGACAAGAGCTTCGCGCTGCTCGAGCGTCGCGAACGGATCGGCGGCACCTGGGACCTGTTCCGCTACCCGGGCGTGCGCTCGGATTCGGACATGTTCACCTATGGATTCCGCTTCCGCCCGTGGCGTCATTACCAGACGCTGGCCGACGGCACCAAGATTCGCGACTACCTGAGCGATACCGCCACGGCCTACGATTTCGCTGACCGGATCGAGTTCGGCATGAAATGCACGGACGCGAGCTGGGACAGCGCCGCGCAGCTCTGGACGGTGACCGCCACCCACGAGCCCAGTGGTGAGCGGAAGCAGTGGAAGGCGCGCTTCGTGGTCAGCGGGCAGGGCTACTACAACTACGACGAGGGTTACCGCCCGTATTTCGACGGCGAGGAGGACTTCGCTGGCCAGATCATCCACCCGCAGCAGTGGCCGGAGAACCTGGACTACGCGGGCAAGAAGGTCGTGGTGATCGGCAGTGGCGCCACCGCGGTTACGCTGGTGCCCGCCATGGCGAAGACGGCGGCCAAGGTGACCATGCTGCAACGCTCGCCGACCTACATCTTCTCGCTGCCAGGCTGGGACAAGATGACCGAGACGCTGGCGAAGATTCTGCCTGAGCGCTGGAGCTACGAGATCGCCCGCAAGCGTAACCTGGAGATCTGGCAGACCACGTACAAGGTCTGCAAGCGCTTCCCCAAGGCCATGCGCAAGTTCTTCGTCGGTCAGGCCAGGCGTCATCTGGGCGAGCACTACTCGGATGCCGACTTCAATCCGCAGTACGACCCCTGGGATCAGCGGCTTTGCGCGGTGCCGGACGCCGACCTGTTCCGCAGCATTCGCGATGGTCGAACCGAGGTGGTCACCGATCACATCGAGCGGTTCACCAAGACCGGCATCCTGCTGAAATCAGGCAAGCACCTGGATGCGGACATCATCGTCACCGCGACCGGTCTGAGCCTGCAGATGTTTGGCGGCATGTCGCTGAACGTGGACGGCCAGCCCTTCAATATCGCCGAGAAGATGGCCTACAAGAGCGTGCTGTTCCAGGACCTGCCGAACTTCGCCTGGATCTTCGGCTACATCAACCTGTCCTGGACCATGAAGGCGGACATGTCGAGCCAGTACCTGTGCCGGCTGTTCCAGTACATGGACGACAAGGGGCTGGGCGTGATTACGCCGCGTGACCATGGCAACAACCGCCTGGATGAAAACCTGCTGGGCCAGCTCTCGGCCGGGTACATCCAGCGCGCCGAGCATCTGCTGCCGCGGCAGGGCAAGGCCAAGCCGTGGATCGTGCGCAACAACTACGCCGAGGATCGGCAGATGATGCTGCGCACGCCGATTGCAGACAGCGCGCTGGAGGAGGAACCGCGACGCACGCAGGCCGCGGCCGGAAAGGCGCCGGCTGGCAATCTCGCCGACGCGGCGTAGATGGATCCACAGGCCGGGCCGACGCTGCTGTTGGTCCACGGGGCGTGGCACGGTGCCTGGTGCTGGGAACAGCAGTTCGCACCGTGGCTGCGTGAGCAGGGTCACGCCGTCGTCACCATGAACCTGCCCGGTCATGGCAGGCAGGGGCCACGGCGCATTCCCTGGTTCTCGGTGGCGGACTACGTCGATGCGGTCGAGGCGAAGCTCGCCGAGATCGGCGGGCCGGTGGTGGTCGCCGGCCACTCCATGGGCGGCTTCGTCGTGCAAAAACTCATGGAGCGCCGGCCGGCCAGTCTTGTCGGCGCCGTCCTGGTCGCGTCGGTGCCGCCGCGTGGGGTGATCGGTGTCGTGCTGCACCTGCTGGCGAGCCGTCCGCTCGCGTTCCTGCGCACGGCGCTGACCTTCGACCTGTACTACCTGGTGCGCACGCCGGCGTTCGCCCGGGCCCTGTTCTACAGCGAGCGGCTGTCGGACGAGACGATTCAGCAGTACTGGCAGCCGTTGCAAAACGAGTCGTTCCGGGCGTTCATCGACATGCTGCTCCTGGCGTTGCCCCGGCCGCGTCGGGTCGATCCCGAACTGCCCAAACTCGTGCTGGGCGGTGGGCTCGACCGGATCTTTCCGCCGGGCGACGTCCAGGCCACCGCGGCCGCCTACGCCGTGGAGCCGACGATGTACCCCAGCATGGCGCATAACCTGATGCTGGATGTCGGCTGGGAGGCGGTCGCCGCCCGGCTGTCGCAGTGGGTCAAGGCATTGCCGGCACCGCGGTCAGCGTGATGCGCCTTCGCTGATCCTGGCCAGCAGCCGATCCAGCACCACGTCGTGGTCGGCCGGCCTGATCGGCGTGTCGATCACGAGATCGGGCTGCACGCCGCCCAGGCGGGTGTCGCCGGATGGACGGATGATGAGCGCCTTGGGAAACCCCACCTCGAAGCCGGAGTTCGGCAGGGTGAAGCGTTCCATCGCGCCGTAGGTCGTGGCGTAGTCGGCCGTCGGCTCGCCGGCGATGATGCCCCAGCCGTAGTCCTGCATGATCGCCGCGACATTGACCGCGTTGGAATACGAATTCCGGTTTACCAGCACGTACACGGTCCCATCGAATCGCTTGCCGTCGCGCGGCTCGGCGAGCGGAATCTCGAACGGAAACGTCTCGCCCCGCGGCGTGTCCGCGAAGGCCTTGGCGTACACCGCGGAGATGCCCTGCGCGGCACCGGAATTGGCGTCGATCCGCGCCTGGTTGGAGGCGGCGGCTTCATCGCTGGACCGGACGAGAAACCGCGATGCGAAGCGGAACGGATGGTCGGGGATCCAGCGGACCATGGCGTCGCTGAACGAGTTGTCGCCGCCCGGGTTGTTGCGCAGGTCGATCACCAGGGTTTGCGCGTCCTGCTCCAGGAACGACTCGAACGCCGAATCCACGAACGCCATGAAGGCGCTCGCATCCCAGAGTCGCTGCGGGTCCTCCACGTTGTAGAAGGGGCCGGGCCGCAGGTAGCCAATCGAGTCGGTCAGCATGCGGGCGTCGCGGGCAATGAAATCCAACTCGAATACCGGGGGTGCCTGGTCGATGGCCTTGGTGAGTTCGGTCTGCGTGAGTGCCGCGATGCGTGCCTCGTGCACCGCGCCCCGGTCGTTGCGAAGCCGCAGCGTGAAATGCGGGCGCTCGCCCAGTTCCACCCACAGATACCTGGGGAAGGAGGATTCGAGCAGCGAGTGGGCGATGTAGGGCGAATCGGCTGAAATGGTCCGGGCCGTTCGGGTCAGCCATTCCGCCATTGGTGTGCCGTCAATGGCGAGAATCTCGTCGCCTGGCTCCACGTCGTCCGAGCCCGAGTAGTCCTCGCCCACGTAGGCACGTCCATCCACGATCCGTAGGTAGATGGGGAACGCCCGTCCGCCGTTCTCTCGGTATGCGGCATAAACCGGTGTGGGGAAATCGATGCGGGCGTGCGCGACCTGTCCGTAGGCGGTGAATCGTTGCAACGCCAGGAAGAGCTCGAAGCGGGTGAGCGGAGTTCGGAGGTCCGCCATCGTCTCCGCAAAACGTGCATCGTAGTCGGCGCGGGAGCGATGGACGAAAAGGTTGTAATGGGCCGACTTCAGGCCATCATAAAGCGCGGCGAGATCGGCCTGAGCAACTTTCGGGGGCACCGTCTCGGACCAGTCGGTTGCCGCGGTGGCGTTGCCCAGTGTCGCGAACAGCGCGAGCACCAGGGCGGGCAGTGCGTTTTTCATGTGTGACCTTTGAATGAGGCATCGTTGACCCGAACGATGCGGCGGACCCGGGCAGCTAACCATGGAGACAGGCTCCTTTTCACCTGACGAAAACCTGACGATCCCGCAACCACGCGGATTGTCGAGCTGATGGCCGAGATGCAGACCGATCCACCGCCGACGTCCCGCAAGCCGCCTGACCATCCGTTCCGGGTGGGGCGCTGGCGGGCGGACCCCAGCACGAACACGCTGTCGGATGGCGACGCGCGTGTCGCCGTCGAGCCCAAGGTCATGGACTTGCTGACGCTGCTGGCCAGTGCGCCAGGCGAGGTGTTCTCCCGGGAGACGTTGATGGCGCTGGTCTGGCCCGGCGTGGTGGTCGGGGAGGATTCCCTGGCGCGCGCCGTGTCCAAGCTCCGGCGCGCGCTGGGTGACCGGACCCAGGCGCCGGCCTATGTCGAGACGATCCCCAAGCGTGGCTATCGGTTGATTGCCGAGGT
>CALBOV010000346.1 GCA_937896565.1 uncultured Salinisphaerales bacterium | reverse complement strand
CGCGTCCATCTCGGCGCCGAGGTTGCGGGCCTCCTCGCCCAGATCGAAGTCGATCGGGACTTCGCCCACCTCCGGCAACTCGGCCGTTTCACCGGCATAGAGCCGGCGGCCGGCTTCCTCCAGCAAACGCTTGGGGTCGCCGTAGACCAGCGGCCAGGCCTTGGCGCGCAGGTTGTACAGATAGATGTCGTATTCGGTGGTCAGCCCGTAGCCGCCGAAGGTGTGCAGGGCATGGGCGACGGCCCGGGCCGCGGTATCGGCATTCCACCACGCCGTCATCGACACCTGCGGCGCCGCTTCCGGCAGGCCGTGGGCGATGTCGTGGATGGTTTTCCAGGTCAGGTACTTGCCGCCATGCGCATCGGTGACCAGATCCGCCATCGGATGCGAGATCGCCTGGTACTGGCCGATGGGCTGGCCGAATGCCTTGCGCTCGCAGGCGTATTCCGCCGCCATTTTCAGCGCCTGCCGGGACAGGCCGGCCAGCGCCGCGGCGATCAGCAGCTTCCATTCCTCGACGCCCTGGGCGAAGACCTTCAGGCCCTCGGGCGTGTCCGACAACAGGCTGCGTTCGCCATCGGCGAGATCGATTTCGGCGATGGCGGTGGAGGCCAGGTTGCCTTCCGCTTCCTGCGCCGCCGGCTTGACCAGCACGATCCGGTCACCGTCCCGGGCAATCACCGCGGAGGCGACGGCGCCGCCCGCGATCCACTGTTTCGGTTGTATGGACGCGTCGTGCAGGGCCAGCGACACGACCGACTCGCCGAGTACCAGCTGGTCCAGCAGTTCGCGGTTGGCATCACCGCCGAGCAGCGCCAGCAGTCTGGCGGCGATCAGGGTTTCGGCCAGCGGGCCGGAGGCCAGCGTGCGACCGGCTTCCTCCATCAGCACCGCGGCGTCGATGACGCCCATGCCCAGGCCGTCGGCATCTTCCGGCACGCGCAGCGAGAACGCGCCGAGCTCGCCGAGCCCCTGCCACAGTGCGGCATCGAAACCCCGCTCTTCGGCGGCACGGACCCGCGCCATGCTGCTGTGTTCGTCGAGGAAACGCGCGAAGTTGTCGCGCATCAACTGCTGATCGTCGGAGAGTTCGAAATTCATAGTCGGCTTGTCGTTTTGATTCTTGTCTGCGCTACGGCAGCAGTGTTTTCAGTTCCACCGATTCGTCGGCGAGCACCGCCTTGTCGGGCCGCATCTTCGCCGCGACCAGTTTCTTGCCGACCATGAAGTCCCGCGGGCGGTTGACTGCATCCACCGCGATCAGCACGCCGTCCCGCAGGTAGAAGGCGGCGAAGCTGTTTTCGTCCATGGAGCCGCGGATCACCACGTCGTCGAAGCCCTGCGACAGGCCGACGATCTGCAGCTTGAGGTCGTACTGGTCGGACCAGAACCACGGCACGGCCGCGTAGGGCGTGCGCTGGCCGCAGATGGTCGCGGCGGCGACGCGCGCCTGTTCGCTGGCGTTGGGCACGGATTCCAGGCGCACGCGGCGACCGAGAAAGCCGTTGTCGTGGTTGGTGCAGTCGCCGGCGGCGACGATGTCCGGGTCGCTGGTCTGCGTGTACAGGTCGACCAGCACGCCGTTGTCGCAGGCGATGCCGGCGGCCTCGGCGAGTTCGGTGTTGGGGATCAGGCCGATGCCGACGATGACGATGTCGGCCGGCAGCCGCGTGCCGTCCTGCAACACCACGGTCTCGACCGTGTCCCCGCCTTCCAGCGCGGTGACGCCGGCGCCGAGGCGGATGTCCACGCCATGGGCGCGGTGTGCCTTCTCGTAGTAACTGGACAGCTCCGGTCCGGCGACGCGGGCGAGCAGGCGAGGCATGGCCTCGACCAGCGTGACATCCAGCGATTGCTTGATACCGACTGCCGCGGCTTCCAGGCCGATGTAACCGCCGCCGATGATCACCAGCCGTTTGCCGGCCCCGAACTGCTCCTTGAGGCGGCGGATGTCATCCAGCGTTCGGATGTAATGCACGTTGGGCTTGTCGGCGCCGTCCAGCGGGATACGGCGGGCATGGCCGCCGGTGGCCAGCGCCAGCTTGTCGTAGCCCAGCGACTCGCCGTCGGACAACGTGACGGTATGTGCCTCGCGGTCGATGGCCGTGACCTGACAGCCGGTGCGCAGCTCGATGTCGTGCTTGGGGTAGGCGTCGCGCGGCTTGATGTAGAGCTTGTCTTCCGGGATGTCGCCGGAAAGGTAGGCCTTGGACAGCGGCGGGCGCCGGTAGGGCGCGAAGGGTTCATCGCCGATCAGGACGATGCGGCCCTCGTACTTGAGCGAGCGTAGTGAGGTCGCGATGTCGTTGCCGGCCTGACCGGCCCCGATGATGACGGTGGTGCTCATAACTTCCCGGTGACCGGGATCAGCGCGCCGGTCACGGCGGATGCGCCGTCGCCAAGCAGGAACAGGATCACGTTCGCCAGATCCTGCGGTGTCACCCAGGCCGAGAAATCGGACTTGGGCATGTCGGCCCGGTTCGCGGGGGTGTCGATGATGCTGGGCAGCACCGCGTTGACGGTGATGCTGCGCTTTTTCAGCTCGACGGCCAGCGATTCGGTGAGCTTGGCGACACCGGCCTTGGACGCCGCGTAGGCACCCATGCCCATGTCGGCCTTGGCCGCGCCGGCCGCGCCGATGTTGACGATGCGGCCGCCGTTGTCGGTCAGATGGGGCAGGGCGCCCTTGCAGGCGTTGACTGCGGTGCGGACGTTCATCCGGAACATGCGTTCCCAGGTGTCGATGCTGCCGTCGGCAACGCTTTCCCAGACGAAGCCGCCGGCGATGTTCACCAGCGCGTCGATGCGGCCGTAGCGTTCGGCGATGCCCGCCAGCGCCTGGGCGGTGGCCTCGGCGTCACCGAGGTCCACGGTCACGAGTTCACTGACGCCGTCGACCGGGGTGCCGTCGACCACGTCGATGGCGACGACGGTGGCGCCGGCGGCGACCGCGTTGGTCGCGACAACACGTCCCAGCGCGCCCAGCGCGCCGGTAATCACTACAACGTTGCTATTCATGGGGCTATCCCTGCGGTGTGTCCCTGCGTTCGGCCTGTGGTTTAGTTGGTCGGCGCGCCGAGGTAGCGGTCCATCTCCTGGTGCATGTTCAGGATCAGCCGCTCCTGGTCCTTGGCCAGCCAGATCTGCCTGCAACCGTCGGTATGCAAACCCTTCTGCATGCGCGGGATGTTCCCCAGATCCTGGCGCGGAATCTTCAGCACCTGCTCGGGGTCATCGATATCGGTGACGTGCTGCACCTCGGCACGTTCCAGTTCGGCGTCGGCGGGGCGCGTGCGGGTCGAGAAGATCTCGAACACGCAGTGGTCCGGATCGAAGCCCACGGGCCGCACGCGATAAATCATCGCGTTGCCGGCCTGCGGCAGCACCAGCAGGTTCGGGAAGATGAAGATCTCGCCGCCCCACATGCCGAGAATCTCCGGGGTGGGCGTGGGCATCGGGCGTTTTTCCATCGCGGCCTTGGTGTACAGGGCTTTGACGTATTCACCGCCGAGGCTGGAATCTTCCGGAATCGGCTTGCCCTTCAGCGAGCGGACCAGGTCGACGTCTTCCTTCAGCACCATGGCGTCCATGCCTTCGACCAGCAGGTTGAGCCGGTCGGCCATGGCATCGACGGGGTCGATGGTCTGGTTCTTCACGTGCCCCGCCATCGCGGTTTTCTTGCCGCCGTAGAAGCGGCCATGACCGTTGGCGAAGTTCTCGTAGATCACGTTGTTGTGCGCGAAGGTCGCCTCGACCTCGGCATTGGGCTCGCCCTTCCAGATCACGTCGGCGGCGTCGGGTTCGAGTTGCGGATGCGTGGCCGGCACGTGGTAACCCTCGAAGAAGGCTTCCTGCGCCACCTTCCAGTTGGAGGCGATCGGAATCGCCTTCCACCAGTAGTGGCGCATGTGCTCGATGGCCAGTCCGTCGAGCAGCTCGCGGACGGGTGCGATGAACTCGTCGAAGGGCTGCGGCTCGCGCTCGAAGTTGATGAACACGAAGCCGGCGTAGACCTCGCTGTGGACGGTGCGCAGCGCGACGTCACTGTCTTCCAGCTCCCCGCGCTTGAACTGCTTGCGTTCCAGCACGTACTGGTTGTTGCCTTCCAGGTCCCAGCGCCAGCCGTGGAACGGGCAGATGATGCGACCGTCCTCGAAGTGCCCTGAGCAGGCGGCCAGCGCCGTGCCGCGATGCGGGCAGACGTTGTGATAGGCCTTGATGGTGTCCGCGTCGGTGCGAACGATCAGAACCGTCTGGTCACCGATCTCGTAGATCGTGTGGTCGCCGGGCTCCGGAATCTCGTCCACCCGTGCGGCGGCCTGCCACACCTTCTTCCACAGGCGTTCGTGTTCCAGCCGGGCGAACGCGGGGTCGGTGTAGCGCCCGCTTCGAATGCCACCCGGCAGTGTTCTCCAGCTCTCAGGCCAAATTTCGGGGCTGCCGTCCATGTTTGTCTCCTCGCATGTCTCGCGATCAGGGCCGGCGGCATCCTGGCTTCGCGCCAGCGTCCGCAGGTGTTATTGGATTTCTGCGATCAGCGTGCCGACGTCATAGGTTTCGCCGGCTTCCGCGATGATTTTCAGCGTGCCGGTGCCCGGGGATTCGACCTCCTGCACCGACTTGTCGAGTTCCAGCGAGTACAGCGGCTCGCCTTCTTTCACGCTGGCGCCGTCTGTCGCCAGCCACTCCGCCAGAATGGCTTCCTGTGTCGAGAAACCGACCGAAGGGATACGGACTTCCACACTCATGGTGATGGTCTCTATTTCAGCGTTGACTTGATGGCGGACTCGATGTCAGCCGGCTTGTAGAGGTATTCCTGTTCCAGGATTCGGGCGAAGGGCACGGTGACGTCACGCGAGGTCGCGCGCAGCACCGGTGCCTTCAACTGTCCGAAGAGTTCTTCCTGGATGGTCGCGGCCACTTCGGCGCCGACGCCAAAGCTGCGGGGCGCCTCGTGCACGACCACGGCGCGTCCGGTCTTGGCGACCGAATTCAGCACCGTTTCCTTGTCCCAGGGCGACACCGTGCGCAGATCGACGATCTCGACGGAAATGCCTTCCTCGTCGGCGAGCTTCGCGGCGATCTTGCGGGTGTCCAGCAAGGGACGGCCGTAGCCGATCACGGTGACATCGCCGCCCTCGCGGTCGACATGCGCCTTGCCCAGCGGCAGGCGATGACCCGGATCGGGTTCCGGACCGCTGACCGTGCGGGTCAGCGAGTCCTCGATGAACAGGCAGGGGTCGTCGTCGAAGATGCAGGACGACAGCAGGCCCACGGCGTCGGCCGGAGTCGACGGCACCACAACCTTGATGCCGGCGACATGGGCGAACCAGGCCTCCAGCATGTCCGAGTGCTGACCCGCCGCGCCGATGCCGGCACCGGTGCGGGTGCGGATCGTGATCGGCACATGAGTCTGTCCGCCGGACATGAACCGCAGCTTGGCCGCGTGGTTCACGATCTGGTCCATCGCCACGGTGATGAAGTTCATCAGCATGATTTCGGCGATGGGCCGCATGCCGGCCAGTGACGCGCCGATGGCGGCGCCGACAATGGCCTGCTCGGAAATCGGAGTGGTGCGAACCCGCTCGGCGCCGAACTTGGTCGACAGGCCGGCGGTGACCTTGAATACGCCGCCGCCTTCCTCGTCGGCAATGTCCTCGCCCAGCATGATCACGCTGGGATCGGCCTCCATCGACTCGTACAGGGCGCGTTGGTAGGCCTGGGTGAAGTTGATGGTCCCGCTCATGCGGCGTCTCCGTAGATGTCGCGTGAAATTTCCTCGAGTTCTGGTGCCGGGCTGTCGGCGGCGAACTTCAACGCCTCGTCGATCTGCGCCGAGTACTCCTGCTCGAGTTCCTTGATTTCGGCTTCGCTGGCCGCTCCGCTTTCGATCACCGCCTGGCGGATGGCGGGCATCGGGTCTTTCTCCATCGCGGCGGCGTACTCGTCCTTGGGGATGTACGCGCCGGGATCACCGAAGTAGTGGCCCATGAAGCGGAAGGTCTTGGCTTCCAGCAGCGTCGGGCCGTCACCGGCGCGGGCGCGGGCCACGGCGTCGCGGGAGGCCTCCCACATCGCCTGCGGGTCGTTGCCGTTGACGGTCACGCCGGCCAGATTGGGGCCGTAGGCGGCCGCACGTTCGCTGATGTTCTCCACCGGCGTGGCCTTGGAGTACTGCGTGCACTCGCCATAGCCATTGTTCTGGCACATGAAGATCACCGGCAGCTTCCACAGCGAGGCCAGATTCAATGCCTCGTGGAAGGCGCCGATGTTCGACGCGCCGTCGCCGAAGGTGACCAGCGTGACGCGATCCTCCTTCTTGATCTGGGTGGCCCAGGCCAGCCCATTGGCGATGGGCAGGCCGCTGCCGACGACGCCGGTCGTGACCATCACGCCCGTTTCCGGATGGGTGATGTGCATCGCGCCACCCTTGCCCTTGCAGGCGCCGGTGACCTTGGCGAAGTACTCGGCGAACAGCAGCTTCAGGGGCATCCCCTTGGCGAGCTGGTCGTGGATGCCGCGGTAGGTCGTGACCAGATAGTCCGATGGCTTGAGGTGAACCCCCATGCCCGCCGCGACGACTTCCTGCCCACGAGGGGAGTAGTACACCGCGACCAGACCGCCGGACTTGAGCAGTCCGCGCATCTTCTCGTCGACAACATTAATGAACAGCGCCTTGCGGAATACGTCCATCAAGGCGGACGGGGAATAGTGCTCTGCAGCGGTCATGCGTGGTCTCCTCACCGGCCGATCGCGAATCGGTGCACGTGTATTATTATACAACAATGCTGTTGATTATCTGTACTGAGTCAGCAGTTGTAAATAGCGGGGCGGGCAGTGCGCGGGGCATGAAAACCGGCCGCCCAGCCGCGGATACTTAAATCTATAAACAGGCGATGAAGCGACTTGAGGAGATGTGTACGGCGGCGCTGAATGCGTCGCCCGAGCAGGACGCATTGGCGTTCGGCGAGCACTGGTATTCCCGGGGACGGATGCGGGCGCTGGCCGACCGGCTGGCCGCTCTGCTCGATGCGGCCGGGGCGCCCGCTGATGCACCGGTGGCCTTCGCGCCACGGAATCATCCGGCGTCCGTTGCCGCCCTGATCGGGCTGCTTGCGGCCCGGCGCAATGTTCAGATCGTCTACGTGTTTCAGTCGCCCGCCGGGATTGCCCGCGACCTGCGTCGCCTGGCGCCGGCGGTGGCGGTGGTCGACCGGCGGGATGTCGGCGACGCGCTGCTACAGGGCATGGGCGAAACAGGGACCGCGGTCTTCGCCCTGGGCGACATGGATGTGGCGCCCGTGGCCGGCCTGGAACATTGCCGCGCCCCGCGGGGAGAGCGTGACGACGAGGCGGACGAACGCCGGATCGAGATTCTCACCAGCGGAACCACCGGGCCGCCCAAGCGCTTCGCCATGAGCTACCGGGCCATCGCAACCTATCTGGCCGGCGGTACCGCGTTCGGCACCGGTCAGGACATGTCCGCATTGCCACCGGGGCTGCTGTTCTTTCCGCTGGGCAACATCTCGGGTCTCTACTCGACGCTGCCGACGGTGCTCAGCGGCCGACGTGCCGTGGTTCTGGAGCGCTTCAGCGTCGAGGCCTGGCATGCCCATGTGAAGCGCTACCGGCCCGAGGCCTGCGGCGTGCCGCCGGCCGGTGTCCGAATGATTCTCGACGCCGATCTGCCGCCGGAGGATCTGAGCAGCCTGCGGTTTCTCGGCACCGGCGCCGCACCGCTGGACCCCGAGGTACAGCGTGCGTTCGAGCAGCGTTACGGGGTGCCCATCCTGCTGTCCTACGGCGCGACCGAGTTCGCCGGGCCGGTGACGGCGATGACGCCGCAACTCCACGCCGAATGGGGGCAACACAAGTTCGGCAGTGTGGGCCGGGCGATGCCGGGCGCCAGGCTGCGCGTCGTTGACCCGGACTCTGGCGCCGAATTGCCCGCCGGCGAAGAGGGCGTGCTGGAGGTGGTTTCTCCGCGCATCGGCGAGCACTGGATTCGCACCTCCGACATCGCGGTGCTGGACGCCGACGGGTTCCTGTTTCATCGGGGGCGCGCCGACGGCGCCATCACCCGGGGCGGCTTCAAGCTGCTGCCGGAGGTGATCGAACGGGCGCTGGTCCGGCATCCGGCGGTTGCCGCGGCCGGCGTGGTCGGTGTTGCGGACCGGCGGCTTGGCGAGGTTCCCGTGGCCGTGATCGAGCTGCGACCGGGCAGCACGCGGCCCTCCGTGGATGAACTGGAAGCGCACCTGCGCGAGCACGTATACGCAACCCATGTTCCGGTGGACTGGCGCTTCGTCGAGGCTTTGCCGCGAACACCGCTGCTCAAGGTGGATCAGCGCGCGCTGCGCGCCCTCTTCGAACAGCCCTGAACCGGGAGAACCCGCATGACGCTGCAACTGGATGACTACCGTCTGCTCGGGCGCTCCGGACTCCGGGTGTCACCGCTTTGTCTAGGCACCATGACCTTCGGGTTGCAGGCCGGCTGGGGCAGCGAGGATGCGGAGGCCAGGGCGATGGTCGACCGGTACGTGGACCTGGGTGGCAATTTCATCGACACGGCCAACTTCTACGGTGGCGGCGGCGCCGAACGCGTGCTGGCGCAAAGCATCGAGGGGCGCCGCGAGCAACTGGTCATCGCGACCAAGTATTCGCTGATCATGCGTTCCGGTGACCCGAACGCCTGCGGCAATCACCGCAAGAACCTGGTGCAGTCGGTGGAGGACAGCCTGCGCCGGCTCGGCACCGACTACATCGATCTGATGTATCTGCATGTCTGGGACGGTCTGACGCCGGTCGACGAAATCCTGCGGGCCTTCGATGATCTCGTCCGGGCCGGCAAGCTGCTGTACGTCGGCATTTCCGACACGCCCGCCTGGCAGATCGCGCGGATGCAGGCCATCGCGGAGCTGCGCGGCTGGGCGCCGCTGATCGCCGTGCAGATTCCCTACAACCTGACGCAGCGCACCGTCGAGCGCGAATACATGGGCATGGCCCGCGAAATGGGTCTGGGCGTGCTGCCGTGGTCGCCGCTGGCCGGCGGCGTGTTGTCCGGCAAGTACAGCGCCGCCGATCTTGAGACGAGTGGTCAGGGCATGGATTCGCGCAAGGCCATCAATCTGGCGACCGGGCGGCTGACGCCGCGGGCGCTGGAGATCGCCGGCGTGGTCGACGCCATCGCCGCCGAGACCGGGCGTAGTTCGGCGCAGATCGCACTGGCCTGGACGCTGCTGAATCCGTCCGTGACGGCGCCGATCATCGGCGCGCGCACGCTGGCGCAGATGCAGGACAACCTTGCAGCGCTGGACGTGGAACTGGACGACGATCAACGCGGGCGACTGGATACGGTCAGCCGTATCGAGTCCTGTTTCCCGTACGACATGCTGGGGCCGGCCGCGGCGGCGCGCATGTTCGGCGGGATCAAGATCGCCCGCCATGGATCAGCCAACTAACCGGGGAGACAAGCCGTGCAGGAACGCATCGCAGTGGTGACGGGGGCCAACGCCGGCCTGGGGTATCAGACGACGCGGGCGCTGGCGCAGAAGGGCTATCGCGTGGTGATGGCCTGCCGCAACGAGACCAAGGCCGCCAAGGCCCGCGAGGAATTGCTGGCCGAGGCGCCGGCGGGGGCGATCGAGGTGCTCCGGCTGGATCAGTCAGAGCCGGACTCGATTCGCAGCTTTGTCGACAGCTTCGCCCGGCGCCACGGCCGACTCGACCTGCTGGCCAACAACGCCGGTATTGTCGGGTTGCCGCTCAGCCGCAACAGCGTCGGCCACGAATTGCAGATGGCGACGAACTACCTCGGCGTGTTCGCGCTTACCGGACTGTTGCTGCCGCTGTTTCGCGGCGATGTGCCGGGCCGCATCGTCAACGTCGGCAGCCTGGCGCATCGCCAGGGCAAGATGGATCTTGATGATCTGAACTGGGAAACCGGCGAGTACAAGCCCATGGGGGCCTATGGCCGCAGCAAGCTGGCGGTGATGGCCTGGACGCTGGAACTCGACGCCCGGCTGCGCGCGGCCGGCAGTTCGGTCATGGCCCTGTCCGCGCACCCGGGTTTCGCGGCGACCGAGATCGGCACCAACAACCCGAACCCGATGATCAATCCGCAGAATCCGGTCGGAAAATGGTTCCAGAACCAGGTCCGCCGGTTCATCCCGACCGCGGAAGAGGCGGCGCGCCCGACCCTGCACGCGGCCTGCTCCGACAACGTGCAGGGCGGCGAGTACCACGGGCCCGGCGGCTTCATGGAGATCGGTGGCGCGCCGGCGCCGGCCAAGATCAATCCCAAGGCCAGGGATGCCGCGATGCGCGAGCGCCTGTGGACCCTGTCGGAGGAACTGACCGGGGTGCGCTATCTCTCCGATTGAGGCCGATACGGCCGCCGGGCCGGACTGGGTCCGCGGTGACTGGACGGGGCAGGACGTACCCGTCCACCCGGATGCGCTGGCCCGGGGTGGCGCGGACTATCTGACGCGGGTGTTTCGCGCGGCGGGCAGCCTGCCGGCCGGCAACCGGGTCGTGAACATTGCCCGCATCGACGACTGCCCGGGCGGCAGCACCGGCCGCAAGCTGTTTCTCACCGTGGATTACACAAGCCCGGACGCCGCGCTGGATCGGCGACTGTTCGTGAAGTTTTCCCGCGACCTTGACGACCCGATCCGCGATCGCGCGCGCTTCGAGCTGGACGCCGAGGTGCGTCTGGCGCGCCTGTCTCGCGAAGCCGGCTTTCCGGTCACGGTGCCGACCTGCTATTTCGCCGACTTTCACGGCGCCTCGGGCACCGGCGTACTGATCACGGCCTGCGTGCCGTTCGGCGAGGAGGGCATCGAGCCGCATCGGCCGAAGTGCCTGGATTACAGCTTGTCCGACCCGCTGGAGCATTACCGGGCGCTGGTCCGGGCCCTGGCGCGCCTCGGTGCCGCGCATCGCTCCGGACGCCTGGGCGACGCGGTGGAGCGACAGTTCCCCTGGGTGCCCGAGCGGCAGTTCATCGCGCAACCCATCCGTTACGACGCGGAGCAGCTGCAACGACGGCTCCGGCGCTACGCCGAGTTCTCGCGGCGCCATCCGGCGTTGCTGCCGGAGCATCTGCGTGAGCCCGGGTTCATGGATCAGATGATGGCGGACATCCCGGCTTTTCTGCGTGCCGAGCAGGCGCTCAAGCACTGGCTGCTGGAGGATCGCGACGGCATCGCGCTGATGCACTGGAACGCCAACATCGACAATGCCTGGTTCCGCCGCGGCCCGGATGGAGCGCTGGATTGCGGGTTGATGGATTGGGGGAACGTCGGGCAGATGAACATGGCCCTGGCACTCTGGGGCGCATTGTGTGCGACCGAACTGTGGATATGGGACGAGCATCTGGACGCGTTGCTGACCGTGTTCGTCGACGAACTCCGCGCCGGCGGTGGGCCATCGCTGGATGTGGGACGGCTGCGTGATCAGCTGGTCCTCGGCGTCGTGCTGCTGGGGCTGGGCTGGCTGATGGACGCGCCCGCGTTGATCGAACGTGCCTGCCCGGAACTGGAGCAGGTGACTGATCGGCGGGATCCGGTCTTCGCCGCGAACGAGACCGCGCGGACGCAGTTGCAGATGCTCACCAGCTTTCTCAACGTGTGGCGGCGTCACCGGCCCGCCGATCTGATCGACGCCGTGTTGGCGCGCTGATCTATCCTGAGCGTCCCTGCTCGGAATGAAGCCGCGTTGATCCAGGTTGCCCACGATCCAGTCCCGGTTGCCAGCGGCATTGTCTGCCCGCAGCCGCTGGCGGCCAGCGCTGATCGCGCGTTGGCGGCGCTGGCCGAACTCGCCCCGGATCGACCGGCGCTGCGAGCGAATCCGGGCAGGTATTACCTGACGGAGCGGGCGGCCATTACCGGAAATCGGCACGGCGGCGCGGTGTCGCCCGGCGGAAGCTGTCATCTGCTGCCCGCCGCCGACGGTCGCCTCGCGGTCAACTTGCCGAGATCGGATGACTGGGAATTGCTGCCGGCCTGGTTGGAGAGCGACGACGTCGAAGGCTGGGCGGGCGTCGCCCGGGCCGTTGCGGGGCGATCCGCCGCTGACCTGGTGGAGCGTGCCCGGCTGCTGGGACTCGCGGTCGCGGAGGCCGGGCCGCCGCGTACGGAACCAGTGCCCTGGTTTTCGGTGATCGCGACCGGTGAGACCGCGCCGCCCGGCGAGGCGCCGCTGGTGGTCGACCTGTCATCGCTGTGGGCCGGCCCGCTGTGCGGCCGCCTGCTTGCCGACGCGGGCGCCGAGGTGGTCAAGGTTGAGTCTACGGCGCGTCCGGATGGCGCCCGGTTCGGTCCCCCGGAATTTTATGAGCGACAGAACGCGGCCAAGTCGTTGTTGACGCTGGATCTGCGAACCGAAGCTGGCGTCGCCGAACTGACCGCCTTGCTCCGGCGGGCGGACATCGTCATCGAGGCCTCGCGCCCGCGCGCGTTGCGACAGATGGGGATCGATGCCGAGGCATTGCTGCGCGAGCGCCCGGGGCTGGTCTGGGTCAGCATCACCGGCTACGGCCGCGAGGAGCCCGAGGGGCAGTGGATCGCCTACGGCGACGACGCGGCCGTGGCCGCGGGTCTGAGCTGGGTGCTGCATGCGGCGACCGGCGAATGGATGATTGCCGGTGATGCGATCGCCGATCCGCTGACCGGCCTGCATGCGGCCTGGGCGGCCTGGCGTGCCTATCGGCGGGGTGGTGGTCAGTTGCTGTCGATCGCCCTGTGCGATGTCGTGACGCATGCCTTGCAGGCTTCCGGGCCGCTGAACGCGGAATCGATCCAGCGGCCCAGCGCGCGGTGGATTCCGTGCTGATCCGGAACGCGGAATTGAATGGCCTCCGGGTGTCCGTCCGCATCGCGGACGGGAAAGTCGCCGCGATCGGCCAGGGTCTTCCGGATGCGGGTGGTCCTCTGTTCGATGCGCAGGGTGGCGCCCTGCTGCCGGGTCTGCATGACCATCACCTGCATCTCCATGCGCTGGCGGCCCGTCGCAATTCCGTGCGTTGCGGTCCTCCGGACGTGAGCAATGCTGACACCTTGTCCCTGAGGCTCGTCGAGCTGGACCGGCATTCGGCGGGTTGGCTGCGTGGCGTGGATTACCACGAATCCGTCGCCGGAGACATCGATCGTGACTGGCTGGACGAGCGTTTGCCGCGGCGACCAGCGCGCATCCAGCATCGCGGCGGCCGCCTCTGGGTATTCAACTCCGCGGCGCTGGCGCAACTGGACCCGGGGCCGACCGATCCGCTGGAACGCAAGAACGGGCGCCTGACCGGACGGCTCTACGATGGAGACGCCTGGCTTCGCGAGCGCATGGGTGCGACGCGTCCCAGCCTGGCCGACGTCAGTCGGGAGCTGGCCGGCTACGGGATTACCGGCGTCACCGACACCACACCGCAGAACGGTCCTGGCGATTTGCAGGCATTTGCGAGCGCGCAGGCGAACAATGAACTGCTCCAGGACCTCCGCGTCATGGGCGGCGATGCGCTGCACGGAGCGGACGCCTCGGCCTCGCAGCGCGTGCAACCGGCTGCTCGCAAGTTTCACCTGCTGGAATCCGCGTTGCCGGATTTCGAGGCCTGCTGCCGTGCCGTGCGCCGCGCGCATGCCGCAAACCGCAACGTGGCGTTTCATTGCGTCACGCGCACCGAACTGGTGTTCGTGCTGGGCGTGTTGCGCGGGACGGGTACGCGCCTCGGCGACCGCATCGAACATGCATCGGTGACGCCTCTCGTGCTGCTCCCGCGCTTCCATGAGCTTGGCCTGGCCGTGGTGACGCAGCCGGGGCTTGTTCACAGTCGTGGTGATCGCTATCTGACGGATGTCGACGCCGAGGACCGGGGCGACCTTTATCGGCTTCGCGCCTTCCTCGATGCCGGCATTCGGTTGGCGGGCAGTTCCGATGCGCCGTTCGGCGAGCCGAACCCCTGGGTCGCGATGCAGGCTGCCGTGGACCGCCGGACCCGCGAGGGCCGCGAACTGGGTGGCGCGGAAGCGCTGGCGCCTGACGAGGCTCTGGCGTTGTACACCTCGCCCCTGTCTCGGCCTGGCACCGCCGCGCCGGGCATTCGTTCCGGGATGCCCGCGGATCTTTGTGTGCTCGACCGCGGCTGGGCGCGGGCGCGAGCGTCCCTGGCCGATGTGCGCGTCCGTCTCACGCTGCGGGCCGGCGAATGCATTCACCGGGCGACGCGGACGTCGGCTCCAACCGAGCGGATGGCATGAAGCCGTTGACCGCCGGTCAGCTCAGCGAGCTTGCACGGGCTGCCTCGGTACCGGTCGGCTATTCCGCGTTGGGCGATCAGCCCTTTGTCGTTGTGCATCTGAGCAGCCTGGAGGACGTGAACGTCGATGGCGATCGCTTGATGCAACTGCCCTGTCCGGTCCTCGGTATTGGTGAGTCCGGCCATCCGCTCGCGGCGTATTGCGACGTCATCGTCGCGACCGAACATGAAGCCGAGAAGCTTGCTCGGCGGATTGCCGTCAACCCGCAGGCGGCTGCCGTCCTGGTTCAGGTGCTGCGTGCGAGCGAGTCCCTGCCTCTGGAGTCCGCATTGCAGGTGGAGTCGCTGGCCTATGCCACCTTGCAGGGAGGGGCCGAGCATCGACGCTGGCTGGCAAGCCGCTCGCCGCCGTCCGTCGCCCCCGTGGAATCGGGGCCGGCGGTGCTGATCGAGCGCGATGCCGGCGTGCTTCGCCTGACCCTGAACCGCCCGGACAACCACAACGCCATGACCGTCGAGATGCGCGATGCGCTGATCGAGGCGCTGGAGCTGGCGGTCATCGACGGGGACATCGAGCGGATTGAGCTGCGCGGTCGTGGCCGATGCTTCTCCACCGGCGGCGAGCTCAGTGAATTCGGCACGCTCCCGGATGTGGCAACGGCCCATCTGGTTCGCTCGCTGGCGCTGCCGGGACGGCTGCTGGCTGCTCTCAATGAGCGGACCACCGCATACGTGCATGGCGCCTGCATCGGTTCCGGCATCGAGTTTCCGGCTTTCGCCGGGCGTGTCATCGCCGCGCCCGGCACGCATCTCCAGCTGCCGGAACTTGAGCTGGGACTCATTCCGGGCGCCGGCGGCTGCGTGAGCATCGCTCGGAGAATTGGTCGTCAACGCATGGCGTGGCTGGTCTTGTCCGGTCGTCGTCTGCGGGTTCGTGACGCGCTGAAGTGGGGATTGGTTGATGAGATCGCGAACTGAAGACGTCTCGGATAGTGTGTTGGCACCATCAGGCGAGAAGGTCGTGACGATGAGTGGTCGCCGCGCCAGTTCGTGCCATTGAACTGTTGCGTATGGCGCTTGCCCGGAAGTCGGACGAACGCGGACTGTTCAGCTGGCGGGGTTCTTGCCTGACGCGATTGAATTGGTAACGCAACACCAACTGGGGAAAACACGTGATTTCAAAGACTCGACTCTCTCGAGCCGGGCATGCGTTTGCGCGCAAGCTTGGCTCCGTCCGTTTCATCGGAGCCGCCACCACGGGTTTGGCGCTGCTCTGCGTGCAGGGAATGGCGCTGGCGCAGGACGCCATCACGCTGGCCGACTCATCCGAGCCGCGCGTGGTGGTCTCGGTGGTCGACAGCGCCATCAACCCGTACCACGAATTCTTCTACCAGCAGCCGATCCGCGTTTCGCAGGCGCTGCTCGACGCGTTTGACGCCCAGGTCGTCACGCTGACCCGAGAGCACGCGACCTACGCCGAGAACCGTGCGGCGGACGAGGCCTTCTGGAGCAGGGTTGTCCGCGGGCAGTCCTACTACTTCGCCGGCACGAACATCATCGCGCGTTCCGAGGCGGGCGCCGGCCTGGCACCGCTGGATCCCACGACCGCCAAGAATCCGCATGGCGTGGGCGTGACGTCTTCGGTGCTGTCGGCCAACCCGGACGCGGTGATCCTGTTCATCGAGACCGAAGGCGCGCTCGGGAACGAGACGGCTGAGAGCTACGCGTTTGATACGCCCGACATCGACATGGTCAATACCAGCTACGGCTATCAGGTTCCGCTGGTGGGCTTCCCGTTGCCGTTGCCGGTGATCTCGGTGCCGTCCTATCGCGGCGTGGTCGAGAACGGCAAGCTGCATTTCAGCGCCGCGGGCAACGGTTCGGGCTTGACGCCTGCTGATCCGGGCGCCGGCTCGTGGTGGGGCATTGGCGTATCGGGCTTCGAGGAATATTCCTCGGAGGGTGATACCCAGGTGTTCTCCAGCAACCTGGCGGATTTCGTCGCCGACTACACCCAGCAGTTGCCGTACTGCATGGAGTGCATGTCGGGCATTGATGACTTTGTCGCGGGCACCAGCTTCTCGTCGCCGCAGGCCGCCGGTCTGGCGTCGCGGGTGCTGCTCGAGGCTCGCCGGTTGCTCGACTACGAGGGCGGAATTCGCGAGGTCGACGGCACGCCGCTCATGGCCGAAGGCGCCGGGTTCAGCGTGTCCAACTGGTTTCTGCGCCGGGCGCTGGAACAGGCGGCCCGCATCCCGAGCATTCTCGACTACGACCCCATCGAAGGTGTGATTGAACTGGGCGCCTTGCCCGTCAACCCGCTGGCGCCGTGGTTGCAGATTGGCTGGGGGGATTTGAGCTACAACCCGGAGTACGGCGTGGTGGACGCGGCGCTGTCGCATCTCAATCTCAAGCCGGCGTCGTTTGCCCGCACGAAGTCCCTGGGGTACTGCGAGTTCCAGACGCTGGTTCTGGAGTTCCGCTGGCAGTACTGGGGCTCCATCGCGGTCAGCAACCCGGACGAAAGTCCGCTGGTGTACTGCGGCGATGAGCTCGGCCTGCGCGCCGGAAATGACCCGGGTGGTGTGCCGGTGGATACCGACGACGATGGCACCGTCGACGCCCTGGACGCCTGCCCGGAGGATGCGTCCAACACCTGCGGTGATCCTGATCTGGATACCGACAGCGATACGGTGCCGGACGCCACGGACAACTGTCCTGTCGATGCGAACACCGATCAGGCCGACAACGACGGCGATGGCATCGGCAATGTCTGCGACGAGACGCCGGATGGCACGGGTGGTGGTCCAGGCGACATCGAGGCTGTCATGACCGCGAACGGACAATCCGCCGCGCTGGAAGCCGAAGCGCCGATTCGCGTCGAGTTTGACGCGAGCGGGTCGGCCTATGCCGATGGTGTGGACGGCAGCTTCACCTATGCCTTCGTGTTCGGCGACGAAGCGACGGCCGACGCATTCGCCGCGCCGACGACCGACCCTGTGACCTTTCACGACTACGAAGCCGCGGGGACCTACACGGCCTACGTGGTGGTATCCGATGCGGATGGCAACTCGGCCCGGTCGAACGACGTCACCATCAAGACGACCATTCGCATCGTGGTGGAGGAGAACGGGACCGTGGCCCAACTGCGAGTGGACCAAACCTCCGGCCCGGCCCCGCTCACCGTCAACTTCGATGGCAGCCTGTCGTTCACCTCGGAGGGCGAGACGATCGACGAATACTGCTTCGATTTCGGAACGGGTGATTCGCAGTGCGGCACCAGCCCAATCGCGAGCTACACCTACACGGTAGCGGGTTCCTACGAGCCGTCGCTCACCGTGACGGCCAGTGATGAGAGCTCGGCTACGGCCAAGGTGACGGTCGGCGCGTCACCGGAAGCGACGCCCGGTGATTCCGACGCCGCTGTCGAGGACGGCGGAGCCGGGGCCTTCCCGTGGATCAGTCTGCTCATGCTGGCAGGCCTGGGTGGTTTGCGACGTCGCGGGGTCGTTCGCTGATCGGGCGACGATTCGTTCGCTGAACATCACGGGCCCGGCCGCAGCGCCGGGCCCGTTTTGGTTCTGCCCCCGGAGTTTGGGGTGGCGAAAACCATCCCGATGGAGGCGCGCGCCGTTGCGCCGCTTTATGCTTTCACGACGCTGAATGCCGCCGCGTAGAACACGCACGACCAACGCCACGAACGACACAGAAACAGATATCACCATGAGCAAATCACGTATCGAAGGACGCAAGATTCTCATCACGGGCGCCTCCAGCGGGATCGGGCGAGCAGGGGCCCTGCAACTCGCCGCGCTGGGCGCCGAGGTGCTGCTGACGGCGCGGCGCGCATCGGAACTGGACTCCGCGGTGAGCGAGATCGAGGCCGCGGGCGGACGTGCGCAGGCCTACCCGGTGGACCTGACCGACAACGCCGCGGTGGATGCCTTGATGGCGTCGATCTTCGAGACACATGGAAAACTCGACGTGCTCATCAACAATGCCGGTCGCTCGATTCGTCGGTCAGCGGCCAAATCGCTGGAGCGCCTTCACGACTACGACCGCTGCATGGAGATCAACTACTTCGCCCCGCTGCGCCTGATCCATCACGTGCTGCCGCGGATGCTGGAAGCCGGCGACGGTCACATCATCAACGTGCTCACCTGGGCCACCATGCTGCCGGCCGCCTATTTCTCCGCCTACAACGCCAGCAAGGCGGCGCTGGGGGCGGCGGCGCAGGGGATGGATTCCGAGCTGCGGGGCCGGGGCGTGGCGTTCACCGGTCTGCACTATCCATTGGTCCATACCGCGATGAGCGCGCCCACGGAGCATTACAAGAACGTGCCGGCGATGAGCGTGGAGCGCGCCGGGGGCTGGATGGTCAAGGCGGTGCAGAAGCGGCCCGCTCGCATCGCGCCCCCCTATGCGGTGGCCGCGGGCGTGGGCAACACGCTGATGCCCGGTGTGTCGGCAGGCATCGCGGGGCGGCTCAAGTTCTGACGCAGGGCAAGTCTGGGTGCAGGCCGAGAATGCAGAGAAAGCCTCACAAAAAAGCCCCGCCGAAGCGGGGCTTTTTTACTCGACTGCGTCTTAGTTGGAGAAGTCAAAGAAGTAGTCGAAGAAACTGCCTTCTTCAGCACCGGTCGCCGGTGCTTCTTCCGTCACGCCGTCTTCGCCCTTGATCATGCGGACTTCTTCAACGGCCATCGATCCATTGCCCACCAGGGCGAACGCCGAGGCATCCCCATTGCCGTCGTCGGTGCAGGTCAGCAGATCATCGACCAGGAACAGATCGCCTTCCTCGGCATCCGACGAGCAGGTCGACGTGGATTCCTTGGTCTCGACGCGAGCCTGGACCGTGATGATGTGATCACCAGACTCGAGGTCGGCCAGGATGAAGTTGAACGCGGACGCGTTCATGGTCTTCACGGCCAGGTCGAGCTCTTCGTTGGTTTCACACTCGTCGTATTGCACGACACCGTCCGCTTCGCTGTCACCGGACCCGTCGTAGCAAATGCCGTTGAACAGGGCCGTGAGGCGCTGCGAACGTGCACACAGGACGATTTCGTCCGGGTGCGCAAAGGTTTCGACGCCAGTCTTCACATTGGTCACACGCACGCGGGTCATCACGGCAGCTTCAGCCGTGGCGCGATCCGCGGTATCGGTCTCGAGGGAATCGGTGGCCGAGTCGGCAACGGTGGTCTGCGTGAACAGGCCGCATTCCATGGCGGTCTGGACGAACAAATCCTTCTGGTTCGGCAGCTTCAGTCCGGTGGTCATCACGTCGACCCATTCCGTCGAGTTCGTTTCCGAGATCAGCACGTGATCGCTGGTCGTGGCGGAGAACTTCGAGGAGGGGGCGGCGGTGGCAGCACCGGCTGCGCACAAGGCGGCGCCAGCCAACGTGGCTGTCTTGAGGAAACGCATACAAACTCCTGATTCCATGGATGGTTTATTTCGTTATTGCATGGGATGGCTGTCCCAGGCAGTGCTGGAACATAGTCGTTAGATTGACCCGGATCAATACCTTTCCGGTCACCTTGGGTGTAGTCAATCGGCGACATTTGACGAAAATTTCATACCCCGTAAGGGCTTATATTTACTCAGTTTTTTGTCCGATCAGGCCTTTCGATTCGTCAGGCTGTGCCGGTCGCGGGCGGACCGTGCCAGTCGGCCGCAGGACTGAGGGAAAAAAAGACGTGCTTCGGGTTGTGGGTCGGCAGCTGAGCGCGTACGAAGACCTCCGTGGCAGGCGCCCGACCAGCGACCTCCGTGATGCCCGGCTTGCCGGAGTGACGTGCAATGCACCGGAGGCCTTTATGCTGGGATGTGACGTCGCTGGCGGCCCCTGGACGAACGCAAAGACATGGACGCGTCAGCGCTTGCGACCCGCTGAACGCGCAACCTCACGAAGGACGACGCATTGAATCGAACACAACTCACGCGGCGCACGCGCAAACTGCACAAGTGGCTCGGGCTGATCGTGGCCATTCAGGTGCTGTTGTGGATCAGCGGCGGCCTGATCATGGCCAGCCTGGATCTCGACATGGTGCGGGGTTCGCACTACGCCGCCGAGCAGGTCGATACGCCCGTCGATGTGGCGCAGGTGCTGGTGTCGCCTCGGGAATTGGCGGAGCGGATCGGTCAGCCCCTGGCGTCGGCGACCTTGAAGACCTGGCAGGGGCAGCCGGTTTATCAGGTGAGCGCGGGCGCCGCGAGCGGGTTGTACGCGGCCAGCACCGGTGTGCGCCTGTCTCCGATCGATCTGGCCGCCGCCCGCGCCGTCGCCACCGACGACTACACCGGGCCTGGCGAGCTGGTGGAGGCGGAGCTGCTGAACGTTGTGCCCGGCGAAGCCCGCGGCCGCGAAGCGCCGCTGTGGCGCCTGCGCTTTGACGATGCCATTCACACGGCGGTGTACGTCTCCGCCGAAACTGGCCGCGTAGTGGCGCGCCGCAACGACTGGTGGCGGGCCTTCGACGTGGTGTGGATGCTCCACATCATGGACTACGACACCCGCGACAACTTCAACCACCCGTTGCTGGTCATCACGGCCGGGGCCGCGCTGCTGTTCGTGTTCAGCGGCATCGTGTTGCTGGTGTTGTCGCTGTTGCCGAGGCGGCGTTCGCTCGCCGGGTAAGCGGCCGTCAACCACTGGCCGCAGCGGTAACTGCGTCTCTCAGGCGCTGGCCATGCGCGGCGTGGATCGGGTGGAGTGCCGCATGCCGGTCCAGCAGGCCACGGCTCCGAGCGCCGCGCCCGCGGTCAGCACGACAGGTGTCGGTATCTGGGCGGCGGTCAGCACCCACGATGTCCACAAAGTGGTTTGGCCGAGCGTCAGGTAGGCCACATAGCCGACGGCCGAGATGGCGGCGGACAGCAACCAGGGCCAGCGGTTCGACCGTTGCCGCAGGTACAACGCAAGCGGAAGCGCCGTGCTCACTGCTGACGCGAGCGCCAAGTTGGTGCCGAAGTTGGCCAGTGTGTCCGGGCCGGTGATTTGCAGCCCCGGGACGTAGTTGCTCAGCAGCCGCGCGGTCACAGGATTGAGCAACGGCATGAGCGTGCCAATCATGAGGGCGCTGTGCAGCTCCATGCGCTGGCGATAGCGAAGCGCAAGGTATACCAGCCACGGCGTGGTGAATGTGAGCAGGACATCAAGGGTTAGCAGCGCAGTGCCGAACTCGACGTAGAACAAGCGTCCGGTCGATGCCCTGACGGCTCCAAACAGTGAAACCCAGGCAAAGCCCGCCACCATCAGCGGCACGACGACAAACATCGCTCGCCCGGTGACTCGATGCAGGGCGATGTTTTTCTGACGAAACAACCAGGCCTGCCAGGCCATCAGCAAAATCCACGCGGTGCTGGTTACGCCATGGAGATGATGCACCGGGGGCGCATCCGGCATGCGACCAAAATAGCTAGGCCAGAACGCGATCACGGTGATGGGCAGCAGCGCGAGGAGCCACCAGTGTGCGTGCCGGTGTTTCATCAGACAATTCCGTTTGCCGAACTCCTTTCAACATACCCGAATTCACCGCCGGAATGCCGTGGATGACGCTTCTCGATCAGCAGCCCAGAGGCCGCTCCCGCTCGGTCATTCTCCGAGCGCTGGCCTCATTGGGTGTTCAAGCGCGAAGTCGATGGCCGTCGTGACCGCGGCCATCTGGGCGGCGATGCAGGTCTCCGGATCGGTGCGTGGGCTGTCCGGATACACCTCGGTGGTGGTGCGATAAGGCGCGTTGGTCATGCCGGCGCACAGGCCCAGTGATCGCAGTGGGTAGCGAATCACCCCCGGCGCCACTGCGGGTGATCCGATGATTTCCCCGTTGGCGTCGGCGTCCGCAATGTGCGTGACCTGGGCAACGGCGTGGATGATCGCGTTCTGGAATTCCGCCTGCGGTTGGTCGCTGTCATCCACCACGTAGAAGCCGTCGGGGATTTCGCCCGGCTCGAAGGGCTCGCCATCACGCGCCGCCAGCGCCGGGCGGAACTCCGATTCATCGGTATCGGTGGTCTCGTGCAGGTCGATGTGCATGCTGATCTTCGAGCGCAGCGGTTCGACCAGTGACCACAGCGCGGCGGCCTCCTGCGAGGGACTGTTCGCCCGGAACGACCGGTTCGGATCGATGGCCGCGTGGTTCCAGCGCTGAATCCGCTCGTAGCCCCAGGGGCTCACGCAGGGTGCGACGAGCAGATTCACGCGGCCCGCGTAGGCGTCGGCTGCCACCTCCAGGAAACGCAGCGCGCCCAGCACGCCGCTGGTTTCGTAGCCATGGACGCCCCCGGTGACCAGCATGGTCGGCAGCTCGTCGCTCCAGTCACGGCTGCGCAGCGCCTGCAGCGGATACTGCAATGGGTCCACATCCAGTCGACCGTATTCCACGTATTCGAATCGCTGGGCCAATTGTTCGATCACGCTCAGCACATCGTCCGCGTAGCTTCGGCGGACGATCTGCTGACGACTCCAGCGTGAGATTTCGGCATCTCCCCAAGGCGTGCCGGGGGTTCCGATGGGGTATGTCGCTTCCGGGTCTTTCATCGATTGGACGGTCGGGGTGAGTCAGGACGCTCCGATTGTGCCTGACTGAAAATCAACTGATGCCGTCAGGTACGTCGAATCGGCGGGTTTGGGTGGGCAGCGAGTTGTCCCGCACAAGCCTCCATGCGATCGATCTGGTTCGCCTGTTTTCGGTCGCGCATTGGTGTCAATGATCATCCAATCAGCCCCGGATATTGCCGCTCCAGAGCCCAGTGTCGGGCTGTGGATACAAATCAGTCCGATCGCCGTTAGTCTGTCAGACCATCCAACGTTGTTCTGGCCTCATGAATATTGATCTTCGTGAACCATTGACTGAAGACGAACTGGACGAGCTGGAATCGCTGTTTAAGCAGCATGTCGAATCGAGCCTGGCCGAACATGGCGAGGACACCGATCCTGGTGTCTGCTGCGTGAGCGAGATGGACGGCTTTCTCACTGCGATCGTCAGCGCTCCAAACTCAATCTTGCCGTCACGCTGGCTGCCGGCAATGTGGGGCGAGCGGGAAATGGTCTGGCGTGATCAGGACGAGGCTCGGTACGCGCTGGGCCTGATCATGCGCCACATGAACGGGATCGCGGGACTTCTGATTCACGACCCCGACATCTTCGACCCATTATTTATTGACTTCGAGGATTCCGACGAACCGTTCGTCATGGCCTGGTGTGCCGGTTACGTGCGCGCCATGGAACTGGATGACGGTTGGGAGACCGAGGATGACGAACTTGGGGAGGCGCTTGCGCCTATCCTGCTATTTGGCACCGAGTTTGGCGAGCGCCTGATAGATGAAGCCGACGACGAATCACTTCGGAACATGGCAATGAGCGTCCCGGAGTCAGTGCGCTTCATCCACGCGTACTGGTTTTCGCGTCGAGATGCGAGTGATGACCTCATCAAGACCGCGGTGCGGGATACGCCCAAGGTCGGACGCAACCAGCCGTGTCCATGCGGGAGCGGGCGGAAGTACAAGCACTGCTGTTTGCACTGAAACGCCGGGCAAGCGGACATTGTCGATTATCACCAGGAACCAGCCATGACTGAACTCGCCAATGTGCATCCCGGCAAAGTGCTTCTGGAAGAGTTCCTGAAGCCGGTGGCACTGAGCCAGAACCGGCTCGCACGTGAAATCGGTGTTCCACCGCGTCGGATCAACGAAATCGTACTTGGCAAGCGAGCTATTACGGCGGATACGGCGGTTCGGCTCGCAGCGTATTTTGGAACCAGTGAGAAGTTCTGGATGGGGTTACAAGCCGACTACGATCTGGAAGAAGTGCATCGGCGGAACACGGCGTAAGAGAAGAGGGCTGTGGTGCACTTACGCCTTAGCGTCCACGGATGTTGGATTGCAAGACCTGGCCCCGACGCCACGACGCCATGTGATGACCCCGACGCCCGGTCTAGCGCAGGTGACGATCCAGGAACGTGATGGCGGCCTCGATGGCTTCATCGTCCGCAAAGAACGCGCTGATATGGCCGTGGCCTCGAATGATGAACAACTCGTTGGTCACGCCCGCACGGTCCAGGGCGGCCTTGTAGCGAAGGGCCTGCTCGAATGGCACGTATGCGTCGAGCGTAGCTTGGTAAATGAAGACCGGTGGATGGGTAGGGCTGACATGCGTAATCGGTGAGGCAGCGGCGTACGTGTCCGGAATCTCGTCCTGTTCGCCACCCAGGAAGGCGGGCACGAGCGAGCCGCCTTCGTACAAGCTCAGGTCGGCCGGATTTCCGCCAGCGACCACCGCGCGCATGCGTGTGTCGGAGGCACCCCAGGTCGGATCATCCGCGACCGCTGCGACCAGTGAGGCCAGGTGTGCGCCGGCGGAATACCCGAAGCTGCCAATCCGCTCCGGATCAATGCCCTGGGCCAACCCCTGTCGGTGCATCCAGCGCGCCGCTTGCTGCACGTCTCGCAACTGCGCCGGCCAGATCGCATCCGGCACGAGCCGGTAGGTTGTGTTCACAACCACATAGCCGCGCTCGGCCAGTTGCTCAGCCAGATGATCGACCTGATCTCTGCTCCCGCGTTTCCACGCCCCGCCGTGAATCAGAAGCACACCCGGTCGTGGCGAATCCGGCCCCGCGCCCAGGGGACGGTACACATCGGCCAGCAGTTGCGCCGGCCACTCCGCTGACGACACGACCACATCCCGGCTGATCTCGAATGCCGTGCGGTTCGGCTCCGGCGCCCGTGTGCCCGGCTGGTCGATGTGGAGATTCGTACAGGCAGCTTGCAGTAAGACAACAGAGAAGAGGGCGAGAATTCGCAACATGATGACTCCTGAAGACCTGCAGAGATTCGGGAGCAAGACATGTTTGGAGGCATCGGGCGTGGCAGTGAAACCATCCACTAACGTGTTCGACGCGATTGCGACCGCTGGGGACTTCAATCAGACCGACGATGCGCTTGTGACGCTTTTTTGAAGCATCCTCACAGGCGATACCTAACTCGTGGGCCTCGTGCGGAAGGACGGTCGGTTGGAGGAAGCGGGTGTACGACGTGTGTGCTGTCAGTTCGAGCGGTGTTGTCGTGGCGTGTATCTGGTAAGTCGTTGAATTGATTGGGTGGAATAAGATTGATGCACAGTTCAAGACCTAACTCGCGAGGCCCGCGACCATACGGATGTTGGATTGCAAGACCTGACCCCAGCTCCCGCGAGGATGGATTCGATGAACGAGTGTGCCGTGGGCATTGATGTGTCCAAACGTAAACTGGATATCTGCGTGCTTCGCGGGCGCAAAGCCAAGACGAAAGTGCTTCCCAATGATCGCGCTGGTCATGATGCTCTGCACGCGTGGCTCATGGAGCAAGGCTTGGCATCAGGCACGCCCGTGTGTCTTGAGGCGACCGGTCCGTACAGCGAAGCCGTGGCTGTAGCCTTGGTGGATCAAGGCTGGACAGTCAGCGTCATCAATCCCGCTCGCATCAAGGGCTTTGGCCAGGTCCAGCTCAGCCGCAACAAGACAGATCGGGCCGATGCGAGGCTGTTGGCCAGCTTTGCGTGCTCCGTGTCGCTGGAGCCATGGCATCCGCCCAGTCTGGCCGTGCGTGATCTGCGTGCGTTGGTCGAACGCCTGCAAGCCCTGCAGGACATGCGTCAGCAGGAACTGAATCGGCTTGAAGTGATGGCTCAAGTGAGCACCTCGCCAGTGGCAAAGATGGTCCAGGAACACATTGCCTGGCTCGATCGGCAGATCAATAAGATCGAACGGGACATCAACGATCACATTGACGGCCATCCGGAACTCAAACAGGACGCCGAGTTGATTCGCAGTATTCCTGGCATCGGAGACAAGACTGCTGCGCGGGTGCTGGGCTATCTGGGAGATGTCCGACGCTTCAAGAGCGCCAAGGCATTGGCCGCGTTTGTCGGTGTGACACCGCGTCAGCGGTTGTCCGGTACGTCAGTCAGGGGACGAACGATGTTGTCGAGAACCGGCCATGCCGATGCCCGAAAAGCGCTCTACATGCCGGGATTGGTGGCCGTGCGTCACAACCCGGTGATCATGGCGATGGCCGAACGACTTCGAACACGGGGCTTGGCGCCCAAAGCCATTGTCGGGGCCAGCATGCGTCGCTTGGTCCACATGATCTATGGCGTGGTGACCTCAGGCACTCCGTTCGATGCAAAAATTCCACTCAACGGGCTTGCGGTTCAAGACGGTATCTGACCCCGGCTCTGGACCCCTGAGCCCTTGCCCCCGGCTCTGCCGAAATCTAGAAATAGCCGTCACAGGCCTGCAGCAGATTGAAATAGCGGACATATGTTGATTGGGCGCCCACCGTGATTTGAAGAGTACTGTTCTCACTGGGTTCAACTACCCGGATCTGCGCGACGGTGCCCGCCTCGTCAGTGACCTGAATGACACCGTCTGTGACCACGTAGGATTGAAGATGCTGGGTTATCGGTGTGATGGTTGCGACCGCCATTCCGCCCACCGGGCAGCCGTTTTCCAACTCGCCAAGATTGACTGCAAGTGCACCGTCGACCTTGTACTCAACAAACCCGGCGTTCGACTCCCGCTCTTCAGATCGAATGACGAGCTGGTCGAAATCAAACTGGGCGGCTGGCGCTTCGTCGCGTAGGTTGTCGTTTGTGCGAAGTCCGTCGAACTCGCGGCAGAGACGGACGAATCGCAGAGGGCCGCCGTTGTTGTAGTCGGCCATGTAGGTGGATGCGACACTCAACGTCTGGTGGGTGAGTGTCTCAACGAGTTGCGTGTCCGACTCGATCCGTTGGTATTCGATGTAAGGATTGTTGGGCTCGCCATAGCGTGTCCCGGTCTCTGCGTCACATGCATTGCTCAGGCCGAGCGTCGATTCATCGTCCAGAGCAATGGAGCTGGTGATCGGACCGTTGAGGACTGAATATTGGGTGGCGATGCCGCTGTCATAGGTGCCCGCGCAGTCGTAGTAGTCGCGGCGCCCAGTCGCGTCATCGTCGGTGTAGTAGCCTGATTCGCACTGTACCGTGCTAATTGTTTTCCGCGTGGGTGCCGTAATCGCCTCGCCGGACAAGAGTCTTTTGCTGCGAGGATGCTGATACAACTCGGTCATTTCGAACACAACCGCAAAGTATGCAGCGGCGTCATCCGGCGTCTGGATCGCACGCACGGCTTGATCAGGCGCGTTATCGGATCCACCGCCACACCCCAATATTAAGAGAGCCAAGCAAGCAATGAGAGAAGTGGTCGCTTTCGAGAGGATGAAGTTCATGAAAGAAATAGTTTGGGGAAATCGGTTCGCATAGTGTGAATCATCGACGGTGGCGGGGGGCAAAAGCGAGCGGGATCAGGTCTTGAATCTTGAATGATCAACTGCAACGTGGGCCGCTGAATCAGTTGCCTGCTCAGACCGGCTCAAGATTTGATCAACAAGCAGTTCAAGGTCCTCGGGAAGGAAGTCAGCCACGGCGACAGTCGCAATACGATCACGCAATGTGGCGCGATGTGCGGCTCTGCGCAGAGCCGGCAAATAAGGGTCACTAGCGGACTCGATTGGTTGCTTCCTGGAGCGTTCAAGCTGCATGAGTTCCATGGTCCAGTAAAACAGGCTCAAGCTCAGAATTGTCGTAGATCGACCAACTGTCAACAATCGGCAGATAGATTTCGCGCAGGTTCGTCAATCCGGCGTCGTAGCGACGTATGACGATCCGGGGCGGGATGTCGTGTCCTCCGAGACGGACACGTTTTTGTACGCGCTGTATCGCGAGTGTGGATGATTCCAACCGAAGGAAGATCAGGTGGGTGTGCCATCCGGCCCGCTTCCACTGTTGGATGCGGGCAGCGTATCGCTTGCCGGATAGCGTGGTTTCAAATGCGAAGGACTGTCGGGCGCGTATGTGGCGCTCGATCTCTTCGAGCATGAGGCGGCCAGCAGTCATGGCAGCCGCCGCAGGGTTGGTGGGGTTCAGGCCCGCTGCGATCAGGTCGGCGTTGACGAAGGCCATCCCGGCGCCTTCGTATCGGAGATATTCAGTCGCGAATGTGGTTTTGCCGGCCCCATTAGGGCCGGCAATGATCAGGATTTCTGGCTGTGCCACCAGTTCCTTGGAGACGTTGCCTCAATCCCAACTCAACGTCCCACCCGCCTGATACTCAATCACCCGCGTTTCGAAGAAGTTCTTCTCTTTCTTCAGGTCCATCATCTCGCTCATCCACGGGAACGGGTTGGTGGCGCCGGGGAAGATGTCGGGGATGCCGATCTGGTTACAGCGCCGGTTGGCGATGAAGTGCATGTAGTCGTGGAACATGTTGGCGTTGAGGCCCAGCACGCCGCGCGGCATGGTGTCGTGGGCGTACTGGATTTCCAGGTCGGTGGCCTCGCGGACCATGTCCTTGATCTCTTCCTGGAATTCGGCGGTCCACAGGTGCGGGTTTTCGATCTTGATCTGGTTGATCACGTCGATGCCGAAGTTCATGTGCATGGACTCGTCACGCATGATGTACTGGATCTGCTCGGAGGCACCGGTGAGTCGGTTCTGGCGGCCGAAGCTGAGCAGCTGCACGAAGCCCACGTAGAAGAAGATCCCCTCGAACACGACGTAGAACGCGACCAGGTCACGCAGCAGGCGCTGGTCGTCTTCCGGCGTGCCGGTGTGGAACATCGGGTCGGCCAGTGACTGGGTGTAGGGCAGGGACCAGGCGGCCTTGTCGTGCACCGATTTCACTTCGCGGTACATGTTGAAGATTTCGGCTTCGTCCATGCCGAGGGATTCGACGATGTACTGGTAGGCGTGGGTGTGCAGCGCCTCCTCGAAGGCCTGGCGCAGCAGGTACTGGCGGCATTCGGGGTTGGTGATGTGGCGGTACACGGCCAGCACGAGGTTGTTGGCGACCAGCGAGTCGGCGCTGGCGAAGAAGCCCAGCGCGCGCTTGATGATCAGGCGCTCGTCGTCGGAGAACGCGGTGGGGTTGCGCCACTGGGCGATGTCGGCCGACATGTTGATTTCGTTCGGCATCCAGTGGTTGGCGCAGCCGGCGATGTACTTGTCCCAGGCCCACTGGTACTTGAAGGGGACGAGCTGGTTCAGGTCGGCCTTGCAGTTGATGATCTTCTTGTCGTCGACCTGGATACGGCCGGCGCCCATGGCGACGTCTTCCAGCCCGGTCGTGCCCGCGCCGGCGGCCTGCGCGGCACCGGTCTGCACGGCAAAGGGATCGGGGTGGGCGGCACCCAGCGAGCCGGCGGTCTGCGCCGTGGATGGCTGCTGCGGGCTGTATTGCTGCGTGGGATCGTCGTTCCAGTCGAGTGTGCTCATCGCGGGCTCCGTATTCGGTGTTCGGGACTCCTGTGCGGGTGGGAGAAGTCTCGATGTGCTGTATGCGTGTCGTGTTCGGTGTTCGGTCGGGTGAATCGCCGATGGTCAGCGCTTGCGCGGTTGACCACCGGCGATCCGCCGTTGTCGCGGGGCGCCTACTGGCAGGCCTCGCAGTCCGGGTCGAGGATCGAGCAGGCCTGTGGTGCCTCGGCCTGCGGGCTCGGCGACGGGCTGGGGCTCGGCGAGGCCGACACGGCGGCCGGTGACGGCGAGGACCCCTTGCTCACCTGATTGAGCCGGTGATCGGTGATCGTCGACTTCTCGGCGTGCGTCGCGCCCATGGTGCGCAGGTAGTAGGTCGTCTTCAGGCCGGAGAGCCAGGCGTCCTTGTACAGCGCGTCCAGCTTCTTGCCGCTGGGCTCGGACATGTACAGGTTCAGGCTCTGGGCCTGATCCAGCCACTTCTGGCGACGGCTGCCGGCCTTGACCAGCCAGTGCGGGTTGACCTCGAAGGCGTTGCGGTAGATCGCCTTGAGATCGTCCGGCACGCGGTCGATCGGCTGCACCGAGCCATCGAAGTACTTGAGGTCGTGCGCCATCACGTTGTCCCACAGGCCGCGTTCCTTGAGGTCGGCGACGAGGTAGGGGTTGGCGACGGTGAACTCGCCCGACAGGTTCGATTTGACGTACAGGTTCTGGTACGTCGGCTCGATGGACTGGCTCACGCCGGTGATGTTGGCGATGGTCGCGGTCGGGGCGATGGCCATGCAGTTGGAGTTGCGCATGCCCACGGTCTTGACGCGCTCGCGCAGCGTGTCCCAGTCCAGGCGCTGGCTGCGGTCCTGCTGCAGGTACTGCCCGCGGGCCTCGGCCAGCTTTTCGATGGAATCGATCGGCAGGATGCCCTGGCTCCAGAGGCTGCCCTCGAAGCTCGGGTAGGTGCCGCGTTCCTCGGCCAGATCGCTGGAGGCCTGGATGGCGTAGTAGCTGATCAGTTCCATGGAGGTGTCCGCGAACTCGACGGCTTCGTCGGATTCGTAGGACAGGCGCAGCTTGTACAGGGCGTCCTGGAAGCCCATCAGGCCCATGCCCACCGGGCGGTGGCGCAGGTTGGAGGCGCGTGCGGTCGGCACCGAGTAGTAGTTGTACTCGATGACGTTATCCAGCATGCGCATCGCGGTCTTGACGGTCTTGGCCAGCTTCTCGCGGTTGATGCCGATGCTGCCGTCCGGCAGTTCCTCGACATGCTGCGGCAGGTTGATCGAACCCAGGTTGCAGACGGCGATTTCCTTGCCCGGCGCCGTGTTCAGCGTGATTTCGGTGCACAGGTTGGAGCTGTGCACGACGCCGACATGCTGCTGCGGCGAGCGCAGGTTGCAGGGATCCTTGAACGTGATCCAGGGATGACCGGTCTCGAACAGCAGGCCGAGCATCTTGCGCCACAGCTGGATGGCCGGCATGCGCTTGAACACGGTGATCTCGCCCGCGTCGACCTTCGCCTCGTAGGCCGCGTAGGCCTCCTCGAAGGTGGTGCCGGTCAGATCGTGCAGGTCCGGCACGTCGTTGGGCGAGAACAGCGTCCACTGGCCTTCTTCCATGACCCGCTTCATGAACAGGTCGGGAATCCAGTTGGCGGAGTTCATGTCGTGGCAGCGGCGACGCTCGTCACCGGTGTTCTTGCGCAGCTCGATGAATTCCTCGATGTCCTTGTGCCAGGTCTCGAGGTAGGCGCAGACCGCGCCCTTGCGCTTGCCACCCTGGTTGACGGCCACGGCGGTGTCGTTGACGACCTTGAGGAACGGGACGACGCCCTGGCTCTTGCCGTTGGTGCCCTTGATGTGGGCGCCCAGCGCGCGGACCGGGGTCCAGTCGTTGCCCAGACCGCCGGCAAACTTGGACAGCATGGCGTTGTCGTGGATGGCGCCGTAAATGCCGCCCAGATCGTCCGGCACCGTGGTCAGGTAGCAGGACGACAGCTGCGGACGCAGGGTGCCGGAGTTGAACAGCGTGGGCGTCGACGACATGAAGTCGAAGGACGACAGCAGCTGGTAGAACTCGATCGCACGTTCCTCGCGGTCGATCTCGTTGATCGCCAGACCCATCGCCACGCGCATGAAGAACGCCTGCGGCAGTTCGAAGCGCGTTTCGTCGCTGTGGATGAAGTAGCGGTCGTAAAGCGTCTGCAGGCCCAGGAAGGTGAACTGGTTGTCACGGTCCGGCAGCAGCGCGGCGCCGATCTTGTCCAGGTCGTACTGGCACAGGGCGCTGTCCACCAGCTCCAGTTCGGCGGCGCGGTGGATGTAGGCCTTCAGGTAGTCGGCGTACAGGCCGCGCATCTCGCCATGGGTCGGGTAGGCGTTGGGCATGTCCAGGAAGGCCATGGCTTCGTGGCGCAGGTTGTCCAGCAGCAGGCGGGCGGCGACCTGGGAGTAGTTCGGCTCGGATTCGATCAGCGTGCGGGCACAAAGCGTCAGCGCGGTCGCCAGTTCGTTTTCCTTGATGCCGTCGTAGGCGTTCTTCAGCGTCTCGGTGATGACCTTTTCGCCGTCGACATCGGCGATGCCTTCACAGGCTTCGGTGACCACGCGGCGCAGACGCATCTCGTCCAGCGGCACCATCTGGCCGGCGGCGTTGGTCACGCGCAGCGACGACTGGCCCAGCGGCAACTCGGCGGTCTTGGCGATCTCGCGTTCGCGGGCGCGCTCGGCGCGGTAGATCACGTAGGCGCGGGCGACCTTGTGTTCGCCGGAGCGCATCAGCGCCAGCTCGACCTGGTCCTGGATGTCCTCGATATGCGTCGTGCCGCCACCGGTCAGGTTGCGGGTGACGGCCTGGGCGACCTGCTTGGCCAGGTTGCGCACCTTTTCATGCACGCGGGCGCTGGCGGCGGCGCCACCGCCTTCCACGGCCAGAAAGGCCTTGGTCATCGCGACCTCGATCTTGCTCGCATCGAACGGCGTGACCTTGCCGTTGCGACGGATGACCTTGTAGCTGCCCGGCGCGGTGGCGCTCAGTTCGGGCTGGCTGTGGGTTTCGCGCGCAGCGGCGGGCGCGCGCGGCGTTGTTTCTTTGGAGAGGTTGGAGGCCTCGGTTTGCATCTGGGAATCCCCCTGGGAGCTGCGACTGGGACCCATCCGGTTGGTCCCGACCCGTTGGAAGTTAATTCATCTGCAAGGCGCGTCAACCCCAAATATTGTGGTTGACAAGCCTCCGGACCACTAGATGTAGTGTCCCTGCGCGAACAACCCTGTGGATAAACCGTGGGTGAAACCCGTCAATCGCTTGACGCGCAAGCGTTTACTGCGGATTGAAGATTCGGTGCATAACCGCTGCGACCGATCGTCGGTTGCCCGTTGAAACGCGCATTCGCGAACCGGTCGATCCCGGGTGATCGCAGTGCAACATGCGCAGCTTGATTTCACCCGCGCTTCACCGCCCTGCGGCATCGGTTCCGATAGTGGTGCCGGAAGGCGGATGGGCGTGATTCTGTGATGCGATGCAATATCGCGGCGCGCTCGTCATACTAGGCTGAGCGCGCAGTCGCCGATTCCCATACAAGATCAGTCATCCAGGAATTTCATGATCGTTCCCGTTCTGCTCGCCGGTGGATCCGGCACCCGTCTGTGGCCCATGTCCCGTGGCCTGTTCCCCAAACAGTTTCTGAAGCTCGCCGGTGACCGGACCATGCTCCAGGCTACCGTGGCGCGCAGCGCGGCTCTGCCGGATGTGCAGCCTCCGATCCTGATCTGTGGTGACGATCACCGCTTCATCGTCGCCGAGCAGTTGCAGCAGATGGGGCAGACCGAGTCGACCATCGTGCTCGAGCCCATGGGGCGGAACACGGCGCCCGCGGCGGCCGTCGCCGCCACGCTGGTCGCCGAGCGTTACGGTCGGGACGCGGTGCTAATCCTGATGGCGGCCGACCACGTCATTAGCGACACGGCCGGATTCGCCAAGGCCGCCGAGTCGGCGGCTGCACTGGCCGCTGACGGCAACCTGGTGACCTTTGGCGTGACGCCGACCCGGCCGGAAACGGGCTACGGCTACATCCAGACCGGCGATGCTGTGGGCGAGGGCTTCAAGGTCAGGACCTTCCGTGAAAAGCCGGATACCGAGACGGCCGAGCAGTACATCGCCAGCGGCGATTTCCTGTGGAACAGCGGCATGTTCGTGTTTCAGGCCGGCACGCTGCTGGACGAGTTGCGCGAGCATGCGCCGGCCATTCTCGATGCGGCCGTGGCGGCCGTGAGCCAGGGCAAGGAGGATCTGGACTTCCTGCGGCTGGACAAGACCGCCTTCGCCAAGAGCCCGGAAGATTCCATCGACTACGCGGTGATGGAGAAGACCGACAAGGCCGCGGTGGTGCCGCTAAGCGTGGGCTGGGACGACGTTGGCTCCTGGACCTACCTTGGTACGGTCAACACGCCCGATGCCGACGGCAACGTGCTGCAGGGCGACGTGCTGACCCACGACACGACCAACACCTTCGTGCGCTCCAATGATGGCCGTCTGGTCGCGACCGTGGGGCTGGACAACGCCGTCATCGTCGACACCACCGATGCGGTGCTGGTCGCCACCCGCGACCGGGTGCAGGACGTCAAGGCCATCGTCCAGCAGCTCAAGGCCGCGAAGCGTTCCGAGGCGCTGCATCACGCCACGGTCTACCGGCCCTGGGGCAGCTACGAGACCATCGCGCTGGGCGACCGGTTCCAGGTCAAGCGCATCGTCGTCAAGCCCAAGTGCAAGCTCTCGCTGCAGATGCATCATCACCGCGCCGAGCACTGGATCGTCGTGCAGGGCACCGCGATCGTGACCAAGGGTGACGAGACGCTGACGCTGACCGAGGATCAGTCCACCTACATCCCGCTGGGGACCACGCATCGCCTGGAAAACCCGGGCGTGATTCCGCTGGAGCTGATTGAAGTGCAGTCCGGCAGCTATCTGGGCGAGGACGACATCGTCCGCTTCCAGGACGACTACAACCGCGCCTGAGCTCATGTCGGGTGACGTCGCAAGCGCAGGCGCCGTCACCCGGCCGTTCACCGCGTTCCCGCAGACTCCGTTCCGGGTGGTCGACGCCGATGGCTTTCGCGTCGGGGACTGGGCCACCGCGCCTGCCGATCGGGACGACGACAAGTCCACCCTGAAGTCACGGCTGGCCGACGAAGTCGCCGCGATTCACGATCTGCAAAGACAGCTGTACGCCGAGGCGCGTCGCGCGCTGCTGGTGGTGTTCCAGGCGATGGATGCGGGCGGCAAGGACAGCACCATTCGCGCCGCGTTCTCCGGGGTCAATCCCACGGGGGTGCAGGTCACCGCGTTCAAGGTGCCGACGCACCGCGAGCGGGCGCATGACTTCCTCTGGCGCGGCAGCTTGGCGTTGCCGGCGCGCGGGCACATCGGCGTGTTCAATCGCAGTTACTACGAGGATGTGCTGATCGCGCGCGTGCATCCCGAACGCTTCGGCCTGCACGATGACCCGGGTTTCTGGGACGAGCGCCTGCGGTCCATCGCCGCCCACGAGCGGCATCTGGCCTTCAATGACACGGTGGTGCTGAAATTCTGGCTGCACCTGTCGCCGGAGGAACAGCAGCGGCGGTTTCTGCGCCGGTTGCGGCATCCGGACAAGCACTGGAAGTTCGACGAGGCCGACGTGCGCGAGCGCGAGCACTGGGATGACTACATGAACGCCTACCAGGCGGCCATTCGCGCGACGCATTGTGACTGGGCGCCCTGGTATGTCATCCCGGCCGATCACAAGCCCAGTGCGCGGCTGCTGGTCGCGCAGACCATCCGGCGCACGCTGGACGCCATGGACCCGCGCTATCCGACCGTGTCCGATGAGCGTGCGCAGCGGCTGCAACGCCTGGCGCGGGCGCTGGGCCAGGAGTGAAAACTCGCTGTGTTTCCGTGCGCTCGGTTAGGCTGTGAACAGGCTGCATGCCAGGGAGCACTGATTGGTTCGCATCATCAGTGGCGTGAATCAATCAGTGTTTCTTCAAGGGAGAGCAGGATGCACCCCGTTCGCATCGTCGGGATCGTCGCGCTGGTTGTCGGCGTGGTACTGATCGCGCTGGGCTACAACGCCTCACAATCGTTCGCGGAGGAATTGTCGGAGTCGCTGACCGGTCGTTATTCCGACGAGACCACCTGGTATTTCATCGGCGGCGTCGCCAGCGCCACGCTGGGCCTGTTGCTGGCCGTGTTCGGAAAGAAACGCTGACAGGCCGCGCATCCCCGCGCCCCAAGGACGACACATGACCATTCACATCGAACTGATTCCGCTGATCTCCATCGCCGCCGGCGTCGCGATTCTGCTGGTGCCGCGACTGCTCAACTACATCGTGGCGATCTACCTGATCGCCGTCGGTGTACTCGACATGCTGGGGATGTAGGCCGCAGGACCCGTCCGCGTGGCCGTCACGGGCCCAGATAGGACGCGTTCATGCGCTGCCAGTCGTCGTCCTGGATGACTTCCAGCAGCGCCGGATTCAGCTGCTCGCGCAGTGGTGAACCCTGGGCCACGACGAAGGCGTAGTCCTCGGGGCGCACGAGCCGATCCAGAACCAGCAGCTTGGAATAATCGCCGGAGTTGAGTGTGGTGCGCAGAATCGGCGCGTCGTGGACCACCGCGTCCAGATCACCGTCGTTCAACGCCGAGACCGCGGCCTCCAGGCTGGAGAACGTGGTCGGGCGCACGCCCACCCCGGTGAGGTAGTCGACGGAGGCGGAATCCGCCAGCGCGCCGACCCGCACCTTGGGCAGATCGGACGGTCCCGTCACCTGGCTGGTGAGCTGCCCCACCGTGAACGCCGAGGCGATGGCGGCGGTGAAGCTCGACACGGTGATCACGCTGACGAACATCCAGATCAGCGCGACCAGTCGACCGGCGGGAGTGACGGGCGCCTTGTCGCCGTACCCCACCGTGGTCATCGTGACCGCGGACCACCAGAATCCGTGGCCGATGCCCTGGCTGGCCGATCCGCCGAACTGCTCGGCGTTGTGCCGTCGCTCCAGCACCCAGATCAGCATCCCGACCAGCAGCAGCACGAAGACCAGGACCGCGACCGCGGACAGGAATTGCCAGGACAGCAGCGTCGTCAGCGTGGCGAGCAGGCCGCTGCGTGCCTGCATCGTCGCGATGCCCAGGCCGGCGTTGAAGTAGGGCAGGGTGAAATCGATGCGCCGTTCGCGGTCCGCCGTGACGGTGATCGCGCCGATGCCGACATCGATGCGGCCGGATTCCGTCGCCTCGACCAGTGCCCCGGCGGACGGCTGTTCCACCAGCACGTAGTCGAGCTGCGCGAGGGACGCCATGCGGCGCCAGAGATCCACGGCCAGACCGGACCACTGGCCATCGGGCTGCTTGATGACGAAGGGCGGCGCCTGCTTGACGCCGACGCGCAGCTCGGCATCGGCGAGTGGTGTCGTCTCCAGCGGAGTGGTTTCCAGCGCGGAGACGGAGCTCGCGCCGCCGCAGATCGCCAGCATGAGCGCGGGTACACCTATCCACCGTTTTCCGAATCGCCGCAT